>CAMZDY010000054.1 GCA_947305585.1 uncultured Verrucomicrobiota bacterium
ACGGCAAGCGCAAGCTCTGCATCCAGGGCAAGGGCGCGGAGGATTTCGTCCTCTTTACGCTCGAGCCCCAGGTGCTGAAGCGCGCCGAACTGGGCTACGAGGAAGTGCTTCATCCCGAAAATTTCGCTCCGCACGCCGGCAGCGACGAGTCCGGCAAAGGCGACTTTTTCGGTCCGCTCGTGGTCTGCTGCTGCTACACCGACGAATCGCTCTCCCGGGCGATGAAGGAACTTGGCGCGCGCGACTGCAAGCAGATGAGCGATGCGCAAGTGCTCAAGGTGGGCGCGCAGTTGCGGGGGCTCCTCACGCCCGCGCGGTATTCGGTGGTCAAGCTGGGCAATGCGGCCTACAACCGGCTCTACGCCAAGATGCGCAACATCAACCGCATGCTCGCCTGGGCGCACGCCACCGCCATCGAGGACCTGCTCGAAAAGATTCCGTCCTGTCCCCGGGTGGTGGTGGACCAGTTCGACCGCACCGAAGCCGTGATCGCCCGCGCGCTGAAGCCTCGCGGCAAAAAGGCGGAGCTCGTGCAGATGCACAAAGCCGAGAGCGATATCGCGGTGGCGGCCGCCTCGGTGATCGCCCGCGAACTCTTCCTGCGCGACATGCAGGGCGAAAATCCGGAAGCCAAGCTTCCCATCGGCTCCAGCGACCCCAAGGTCAAGGAATTCGCCATCGAACGGGTCAAGGCGGAAGGGCCCAATTACATCATGAACCATTGCAAAGCGCATTTCCGCACCACCGACCAGGTGCTGGAGGCATGCGGCTTTTCCCGGCGGGATCTGCCGCCGGAAGGACAGGTGACCAATGCTGTTAGCCAACTCGCTAGTTGAAGGTTTCGTCAAATCCAATCTCATGGGTCAGGGCATCGTGGCCCTGCAGATTCTGGGCAGCATCGTGATGCTGGCCGTCATCATCGGCAAATCCAAGGAGCTGGCCTTCATGGGCATGCTCGTTCGGCGTTTCATGCGCGATTTTTCGGAAGACCGCGAAGTGCTCGACTACTGCTTCCGCAACCGTCCCGCCGTCACCGCCGCCGGTCTGGAAGGCATCTACGCGCGCACATGCGACCGGCTTCTCAAACTGCTCACCCCCGACACCCGCTCGATGCTGGCCGGACGCGGCTCGGGCAATCCCAACGCCGCCGCGCTGACCGCCCGCGAAATCGAACTCGTGAAGGGCGCCTGCGAACACGCGCTCGACGAAGAGGAGATCAAGGTGGAGCGCGGCATGGGTGCCATCGCCACCATCGTGGCCCTTTCGCCCATGCTGGGACTCTTGGGTACGGTCTGGGGCGTGCTGGACGCCTTCGCCGAAATGGGTTCGGCCGGCAGCGCCAACCTGGCCACCATCGCGCCTTCGATTTCGTCGGCCCTCGTGACGACCGTCGTGGGGCTCTTGATAGCCATTCCAGGCGTGATGGCCTACAACAAGCTCACTTCCACCGTGCGCAACCTCACGTCCGACATGGAAGGCTTTGCGGACGAACTCATCGGCCGCATCGCCTGCGAATTCCAGGGCAGGGGAGAATAACCTTATGTCGCTCGGCAGACGCAGACGGCGCGTGGAGCGTCCCAAGGCCCAGATCGACATGAATTCGCTGATCGATCTCACCTTTCTCCTGCTCGTCACTTTCATCGTCACCTTGCCCGCGCTCGAACAGGGCGTTTCCATCCTCTTGCCGCAGGCCAAGACGGACGAACTTCCCACCAAGAACGGCAAGGCCAACACGGTGACGGTAGATTCGGTAGGGCGCATCTTCCTGAACAACAAGCCCACCACCTCCGAAGAACTGGAAGCCACGCTCAAGGCGATGGCCGAGGCCGATCCCGACGTACCCGTTCTCGTGCGCGGCGACGAACGTATCGACTACGGCAGCGTTATGAACGTGGTGAAGATCATCTACAAGTGCAAGATCCGCAAGATGAGTCTTGTCACGGTGGAAAAGTAATGTACTACCCGCAAGAGGAAAACCGTCCGCCGCAAGTCGTCTCGCCTTTCACTTTGGGCGTGTCGGTGCTGGTGCACGTCGTTTTCTTCACTGTTCTCGCGATGGTGGCGCTCTTCCGGTTCCATCCCAAGGAGACGGTGATCCCCATCGATCTTACGGTCGTCGTGAACGAGAATCTGGACGGTGTGGAGGACGAGCCTCCGCCCCTCGACAATCCCGAACCCGACCCGCCCAAGCCCGAGATTAAGCAGCCCGACCCGCCCAAGGTGGAGGAGATTCCCAAGCTCGACTCCACGCAGGAGGCGGTGGAATACGTCAAGGAAAAGCCCAAGCCCGAAGTCAAAAAGCCCGATCCGCCCAAAGAGGAAAAGAAGCCGGAAAAGCCCAAGGAAGAGAAAAAGCCGGAAGAGAAGAAGAAACCGGAAAAGCCCAAAGAGACGCTGGAGGAGCGCATGAAGCGGATGCGCGAGGGCGCCAAGGAAGTGAAGATCAAGGTCAAAGACGTTCCTTCCGGCAACGGGCGCACCGCCAGGCAGACGATGTCGCAGGCGGAAATCCAGAAGCTCCTCAACGCCGGCTACAAGCCCGGCACCGCCAACCAGTTGGCCGCGAGCGATCTGCAACTGGGGGTGAGTCTCATTCAGATGGCGCTCAACGACAAATGGGACGCGATGTCGCCCAAGGTGGGCGCCGATGGCACGGTGTTCCTGTCCGTCAAGTTCGCCACCTCGGGCCGCATGGTGGACGTGCGCCTCGCGAAGTCGTGCGGCGACCCCATTTCCGATCGCGCCGCGATGGAAGTGGCCAAATCGGTCGGCATCGTGCGCGGACTCTCCAAAGAGTTCATCGACCGCTTCTCGCGCGAACCGCTCACCATCCGCTACAAGGTGCAAGGCCGATGATGCTGGCGGCGATATTGATGGCGGCCATCGAGCTGACGGGCGTTACGGGGAGCAAACTTTCCGCCCGCGCGTTCTTCGACGCCAACAACGTGACGGTGGGCGACCCGATGACGCTCACCATCGATTTTCTGGGCCAGGCCGACTTCACTTCGCTCCATCCGCCTTTGCTCGCGTCCGCGCTCGACCGGACCGTGTGGAAACTCGATCAGGCCTCGGCCAAAACCGACACCATCCCCACCGCCCGTCGCGTGACCTGGCGCCTCCGTCCCCTCAAAGCCGGCGTCCTCTGGTTTCCCAAACTCGACTTCAAATGCGGCGATCTCGTTTTCAGCTCCAATCCGATTCCCGTGCATGCCCGGCCCGGAATCGACGTGGACATCGCGCTCGGCGAAGAGGAGATCGACGCCATGCCGCCCGTCCCGTCCGAAAACGGACCTTCCGGCACGCCCGACGACTGGTTCGCCATTCGCCGCAACATCTATTCCGGACATTGCGCCGAAGCGTTGGAGATCCTGAATTCGCTCGCCTGGCGCTATGGACAGGACCCCACCATTGAAGCTGCCATGATCGCCGCCCGCGCGAGGCTCCTCGGAAATCCGGCGGCCGACCTGCCGGCATGGCGGGTCGTATTGCGTCCGGTCCTCAAGTGGCCGCTCAAGAAACAGCTCTGGATGGTGTCGAGTTGGCTTTTAGCATTCATCGTGGTCATGCTCGTCTTGGGCAAAACCATCAAACACTTCGCCGCGGTGGCGCTGATCACCGTGACGCTCTCCAAGCCCGAGCTAAAGGTGGGCGACGAGTTTGACTTTCTCGTTTCGGTGGAGCCGCAAACCTCCGCTTCCCTTTCCGTCTCGAGCATCGTCCCCAGCGACGATTTCGCGCTGACGCTGGGCGAGCCGCAGGTCGAGGGCAAAAACCTCATCCGCATCCCCGCCCGCTATGATGCCCCCGTGCGGAACCCTTCGCTCGTCTTCACCTTGAACGGCATGGTCACCGAACGTCAGGAGATCAAACAGGCCGGCTTTTTCAGTGCCTTCTCCTCTTCGCGGTCGTTCCAGGAGGTTTCCGGCCCTGTGGCCATCGAGGTAAGTCCGCTCGATCCCGCCTCGCAACCGTCCGACTTCTCCGGCATCCTGGGCGAAAACCTGACGCTCAAAACCTTCCCCGATTCGCTCACGGTCGGCACCAACGACATTATCACCGTCACCTACCGTCTCTTCGCTCCGCAAAAGCCGTTCATCCCCGAAGACTATCTTCCGCCCGGCGCCGCCTTCAATTGGCAATACGGGGAATGGAAGGGGTATTTCGTGGCGGACGGCGCCCCCGCGCTGCCCGAAGTCGAGTGCTGCTATTACGACGTCAAAACCCAAACCTATCGACGCACCCGCGCCGGCAAGGAGCCAATTCGCTACCATGAGTGACCGCATTTTCCTTTCGCCCCCGTTCGTGGGAGATGAAGAGCGCAATTTCGTTGCGCGCGCGTTCGACTCCAACTACATCGCGCCTTGCGGTCCGCAGGTGGACGAGTTCGAGCGTCGCCTCGCCGCGCTTTCGGGTCGCCAACACGCGGTGGCCGTTTCGAGCGGCACGGCCGCGCTCGATCTTTTGATGGATTATTTCGGCGTGGATTCGTCTTGGACCGTTTTCGCGCCCACGCTCACTTTCATCGCCACTGTTGGCCCCGCGTTCCATCGCGGCGCCCGGCTGGAATTTGTCGATGCCGATCCTACCGGCAATATCGACTGCTCCCTCCTCGACCGGGCGCTCGAGCGGTGCGGCACGGAAAAGCGCATGGTGATCTCGGTCGATCTTTACGGACGCTGCGCCGATTATGCGCGCCTCGAGGCCATCGCCGCCAAACACCACGCCGTCTTCATTTCCGACAGCGCCGAGGCGGTGGGGGCCAAGTCTCCGTCGGGTCCGGCCGGCATCGCGGGCGAAGCGGCCATCTATTCCTTCAACGGCAACAAGATCGTCACCACCTCGGGCGGGGGCGCCGTCTTGACGGATGACCCAGAGCTCGCCGCCGCCGTGAAAGCGCGGTCCCAGCAGGCGCGCGAACCCGTGCTTTGGTACGAGCACAAGCGCGTGGGGTACAATTACCGTTTGTCCAATCTCCTGGCGGCGTTGGGTCTGGCCCAGCTCGACCGGCTTCCCGCCATCCTCGAAAACCGCGCCGCGACGAGCCGGTATTATCGCGAGCTCGGGCTCGAATTGCTGCCGCCGGTCGCAAGCGAAAACCATTGGCTCAACGTCATGCTATGCCCTGATTCAGCCTCGCGCGACCGGTTGATCGAACGGTTCGGGGCGGCCAATATCGAGGTGCGTCCCGTCTGGAAGCCGCTTCATCTCCAGCCGGTATTCCAAAGCGTAAAGATGCATGGCGGCGAAGTGGCGGCCGGTCTCTTTGCGCGGGGACTCTGCCTCCCGTCCGGCACCGGACTTTCCGCCCACGATCTCGAACGCATTTCCGCCATCCTTAGGGACTCGGCGGAAGGGTGCGCAAAGCGCGCTTAAGGCCAGAGGTGTCGGGCGAAGGCAATACGTTCGGAGTCTGGCGGGTGACGCGGTTCTACGTGCCGCTCATGCTCCAGGCTTTCTCGCAGTCGATCTCCTATCCGCTCGTCGCCAGCATCGTCACGCACGGTCCGCTGGGCGTGGACGCGCTCACCGGTTTCGCGCAGGGCCAGGCGGTGATGTTCATGATCGGACTTCTGGGCGGCGGACTCATCACCACCGGCATGGTGCATGCGCACGACTGGAGCGGCTACCGCGCATTCCGCCGGCTGAACAGCTGGATGATGGTGGCGCTGCTTTTGTTGCAGTGCGTGCCGACCATCCATCCGCTCGACCAGCTGGTTTTCCGCGGAATCCTGAATCTCCGGCCGGAACTCGCGGAGATCGCGCGCTGGACGCTTTTCGGCGGCGTCGTGATGAATGGCGGATTCTTTCTGCGCAATGTTCCGCTCGTCATCCTCTTCAACAACCTCGAAAGCGGCAAGGCGAACAACGCCACGCTCGTCCGCATCGCGCTTACGCTCCTTTGCTCGTTGTCGTTCCCGCGTCTGGGGCTCGTCGGACCTTGGTGGGGACTCGGCGTCATGTCCGCGGGCGTACTTACGGAATGGGGCATCACCTGGTGGTACGCGCGGCCCTACGTCCGGACGCTACGCGACGCGAAGTGGCTCCTGCCCTGGAAACGGAGCGGACTCGACGATCTCATCGCGGCGAAGCGGCGCTGGCTGCTCGTCGCCGGACAATTCCGTTTCATGCTTCCGCTTTCGTTCGGTGCGTTCGTCCTGGCCATTTCGCCGCTCGCGATCGCCGGGTTCGTCGGACGTGCGGCGATAAGCCCTGAAGTCATGCTGGCCACGCACTACGTGACGATCGGGGTGGCGAACCCGGTCGGCTTCGCCGCGCTCCGGATGCAGGCCGTGTCGATCGCGTTTCCGCCCGGATACCCCGGCGATCGCCGCACGCTCTGGTATGCGCTGGGCGCGGGGGCGCTCTTCGGGGTGGCGCTGCTCGTTTTCTCCCTGCCGGTCGTGGCCGATGCGTATTTCGGATCCTACCAGAACGTCAAGCCGGAGCATCTCGGTTTCGCCCGTTCGGCGATCGCCGCCTATTGTCTCTGGCCGATGCTCCAGGCCGTGAGGGCGCGGGTGGAGGGAATCGCCGCCATCCGGAAGCGTCCCGCTGCCGTCATGGCGGGACAGATCTCCTACCTGGTGTCGCTGGTCGCCGCGCTCGCGGTGACGCTCCGTTTCGGCGTCATCGGGTGGAAGATGGCGGTCATCGGCATCTACACGGCCACGCTTTCGACCATCGCCGTAGTCTACGCCGCACTTTTCGCTTGCAATTTGCGCCAGAATTTGGTATAATTTACATTGTCATCGGAGAAATCGGTTTGTGAAGGAGATGGTTTGTTTCGGCTGCTTGCGTTCGTCAATGTGGCCTTGCCCCGTGAACGCTAATACCAATTGCCAATGAGAGGAGGACAACATATGAAGAAAGCGGTAATGATGACAGTAGGGGTCGCGGCGGTTGCTATGGCGGCGATGGCGGAGGCGCCGGTGCCGAGCAAGGCCACGCTGAGCGCGCTCGACAAGGGCGTGATCGCGATTGTCCA
>CAMZDY010000055.1 GCA_947305585.1 uncultured Verrucomicrobiota bacterium
GGAGAAACAGGTTGTGCACGTCGTAGCCGAAGCTCACGTCGCTCCGCCGCAGTTCCGCGCCCAGAGTCTTGTCGCGCTTGGCGAGTTCGTCCAGGTCCGACTTCAAGAACACGGAGTGGTCGATATCGTAATACGTCACCAGATTGGTCCAGGCGCGTTGCGACATTTCCGCATCGAGCGGACGCTGGCTGATGTGCTGGCGATGCAACTTGTTGCCGACCTGCCGGCCGATCCTGCCGTAGTAGTTCTGCGGCGCCAACAGCACCGCGGCGATCAAAACGAGACTGTACATTTCAATTCTCCATCAATTTGGATATGCGGTCCAGTTCCATCCGGGTGAAAATCGAAACGTGCCCGGCGAACCAGGATTTGAGTTCGGCGGCATTCAGGATGGCAACCCCCTGCAATTCGGCGCATCCCGGCGCAAAAGTGTCGCTGGCGAAAACCACCACCGGCGCAATGTAGCCGGCCCAGCCCAGCTCCTTGAGCTTGCTCTTGAGCTCCAGCGCCTCCCGCTGCACCTGCGCCACCGGCGAGCGGCTGGGGAGCTTGCCGTCCACCAGCACGCACCCGTCTTCCAGCGACACCTTGCCGTTCCAGAATTTGGTCTCCAGCACGTAAAGGCCGCTCGGCGACAGCACCACGTGATCGATGTGGTCGTTTCCAGCCACGTAATCATGGAAAACTTCGCAATCGTCCGGCAGATCCAGCAGAATGGCCGCCACCCGCTCCTCGCCCTTGGCGCCTTTGAAGAAACTCTCCACCCTCCTCAGTCCCTGCCGGAAAGTCCACAGCCCCAACGCCGCCGCGATTACGAACGACATTGCGCCGACCGCCGCCAAGGTAGTGCCGAACATCATCATCGCCAACGAAAAGCCGCTGACAAAAATCCACACGAAAAGCGGCCACAAACCGATGACCACCCCTTTTACCCGTGCCCATTCGCCCGGAAGTCCGTGAATCCTAGCCATGTGCGAGTATCCTTTCCGCGATTGAATTTGCGTCCAGTCCGTAAGCCTGCTCGAGCTCCTCCGGCTTGCCGTGGGGGATAAACTCGTCCGGCCAGCCGAACTTGATATCGGCTTTGATAGCATCGCCCAACCCGCCTATCACAGCCGCATTCTCGATGGACACCACCAATTTGCCTGCCGCCCGCTGGCTTTCGAGCAAGGCTTCGTCCACCGGCTTGAGCGAACGGGCCGCCACCACTTCGCCCCCCACTTTTTCCGCCACCCGGTTGGCCTTCTCCACCCAATCGGCGGTGCACCACACGGCAACTTTGCCCGGCTCGAAACTCCGCGCCTCCACCTGTGCGGCGCAAGTTCCGCGCGGATACCTGACCACCGTCACGCCGCCGCGCTCCAACGCCTCTGACAGCAGCGCCTCCAGATCTTCCGCGTCTTTCGGCTGGACTATCCGCACGTTCGGAATCGATCTCAGCATCGCAAGATCGTAAAGTCCCTGGTGGGTTACACCGTCCGCCCCCACCACGCCGGCGCGATCCACCCCGATTATCACCGGCAAATTGGAAATGGCGAGATCGTGCATCACCTGGTCGACCGCCCGTTGCAGGAAAGTGGAATAGACGGCCACTACCGGACGCAATCCGCCCGCCGCCAAACCCGCCGCAAACCCGATCAGATGCTCTTCGGCTATCCCCACGTCGAAAAACCGCCCGGGGCACTCGTCCGCGAACCGGCTTAAACCCGTTCCGTCTTTCATGGCGGCGGTAAGCGCCACCACCCGGGAATCCTTTCTAGCCAGCTTGCAGACCGCATCTCCGAACGCCTGGCTCCAGCTGGGCCGGCCGGGAACCGGCTGTCCCGAAGCGAACGCGCCGATTCCATGGAACTTGGTAGGCTCCATCTCGGCCGGACGATATCCATAGCCCTTTTTGGTGACCACATGCACGATAACGCTGCGTTTGTCCTCTTTCGCCACCGTCAACGCGTCCGTGACCGCCTCCAGATCGTGCCCGTCCACAGGGCCGATATACCTCAAGCCGAACTGTTCGAAATAGCGGCTTCCCAAAAACAAACCCTTGATCCGGCTTTCGACCTCATGGTAGATGTTGCGCAAAAACGTGAGCTTGAGCCCGTGCCCCGCCCGCTCCGCCGCCTTTTTGACCCGGTTGTACCTTACGCCGGTGATGAGCCGGCCCAGAAACCGCGCAAAGCTACCGATGGGCTTCGAGATGCTCATCTCGTTGTCGTTCAGGACCACTATCAGTTTTCCGGTGGCGTGCGCACAGTTGTTGAGCGCCTCGAAGCTCACTCCGTTGGCCATCGAAGCGTCGCCCACCACCGCCACCACATGCTCGTCCGTCCCCTTGCGATCTCTCGCGGCCGCCATCCCCAGCGCCACCGAAAGCGCCATTCCCGCGTGACCGGCCACCGCCGCGTCCGCCGGGGACTCGTTTGGATTGGGAAAACCGGAAATTCCGCCGAACTGCCGCAAAGTGTCGAACCGGTCGTCTCTGCCGGTCAGGATTTTCCAGGCGTACGACTGGTGCCCCACGTCCCACACTATCCGGTCTCGCGCAGGATCGAACACTTTCGCCAGCGCGCAGGCGATCTCCACCGCGCCCAGACTGGACGCCAGATGCCCGCCGGTTTTGCCGACCACCTCCACGATGCGGGATCTGATTTCCGACGGCGTCTTCATTCGCTCAGATCCTTGCGTTCGAGGATTAGCAGCGTGGTGGCGTTCTGGCCGAACTTCCCGATCTGCCTCTTCAGCGCATACCGCTTTTTGAGAATGCCCCAATATTCCATCTGCTCGTCGAAATCGCGCTCGTTGCATCTGGGCGGTTCGATGGCGAATGTATACCCGGAAAGCGCCGCGATCTTGCATGGCGCCAATTCCAGCAACGCCTTCCACTCCTCGCGCGTCAGCATGCTGAACGGTCCCATCTCCAATCCCTCCGGAACCTTCCGGCCGGTTTCGACGGCGAGGTAGAGATCTTGCGTCAACAACTGCTTGCCGCCCGGGTCCATCGTCTCGATTTCCTTGGCCGCATCCCTTAGCTGCCCAAGTTCGCTCGACTCTTTCCGGTCCGGCCAGAACCGGTCCTGTCCGTTCACGCTCCACTTTTCGAGCAAAGGACTTCCGAACGACACGGCCATCGCCAGCAGGCAAAGCGGCAGAATCCGTTTCCCGTCGATGGATGCCCCCGCCGCCGCGGCCAGCAGCCCCATCAACGGCACCTGGTAGTCGTCATAGGGGAAGGGAGCCGCCAGTTGGGCAATCGCCACCACGACCGGGGCCGCCAGCAGCAACGGCATCGCCGGACGCTTGCGTTCCAGAACCATCAACCCCAGCGCCATCACAAGTGGCAAATACCACCGGACGAGACGCGACAGACTGCCGATCACGAAGAAAGGATCGAACCCCTCGCGCGCCGCATGGTACGCCTGCGCCGCCCAAAGTCCCTCCCGTGCGGCGCCGTCCAGCAAGAACGGCACGTATACTAGCGACAGACCGACTGCTCCGCCCACGCCCAGCCACAGCCATTTCAGCTCCCGGGGCTTGGCTACCAGATACCATACCACCGCCGCCAGCAGAAGTCCGCCCATACTGATCCGCGTACCGGCCGACAGCGCCAGGAAAAGGCCCGCCAGCACATGGCAACCCCGACCCTCGAACGTCAGGCAGAAGAACGCCACCGACGCGAAAAGCCCCGCGAGCGCATACGTCTTGGGGATGGCGAGATAGTAGAGATGGTAGAGGTTGCACCCCAAGAGCAGGAATGTCGCGAGCGCCGACCCCTTGAGCCGCTTCGCGATGGCGGTGCAGACCAGAATCCCCGAAAACCCGACCGCAAGATTGAATATTCTCGCGCCCAAAAGTCCGTATTCGCGCCAGATTCCGGTCGCCCATGAATATAGCCAAGGCATTACCGGCCCTTGCGTAAAAGCGAAATCCCGGTACGGAAGCTGACCTTCCGCCACCAGATTGGCGGCGTAAAGACACCAACCCTCGTCCTGATTGAGCCCTCCGAACCAGACGGCACCCGCCCCGAGCACCAGAAACGCCAAACCGGCAATCGGCCAAATCCACTTATTCTTCACCGCTCTTAAGCTCCTTGCGGCTTCTCGCCTTCATGAACATCCTTACCGGCGCCCCTTCGAGACCGAATCGCGCGCGGATGTTCTTCTCCAGATAGGCGACATAGGCCGGCGTAACCAATTTCGGATCGTTCACGAACAGCCGGATCGTCTGCGGATTGGTGGAAACCTGCAGCCCGTAGTACACCTTGAGCCGCTTGCCCTTGATCATAGGCGAAAGCGTCTTCTTGGCCGCAGCCGTCAGCACCCGGTTGAGCATGCCCGTAGGAAGCCGCATGCACGCGCTCGCGGCCGCCGCGTCGATGGCGTCCACCGTCCGGCGGATGTTGTAGCCCGACTTGTTCGAGCAAAACACCACCGGCGCGAAATTGACGAACGGCATCATGGCCCTCAGCGCCTCCACGGCTTTCGTTTCCGTGATTCCCTCCGCCTGCGCGAGATCCCATTTGTTCATCATGATCACGCAGGCCTTGTGCGCATCCAGGATCTTGCCGGCGATGCGCTTGTCCTGGATCGTCGGCCCCATCACCGGATCCATCACCAGCACCACCACATCGGCCTCTTCGATGGCCGCTTCGCTCCGGAACAGCGAGAAATTGTCGACCGACGTCTTGGACATCTTGGTATGCGGTTTCATCCCGGCCGTATCCACCAGCATATAGCGTCTCGCCTCGGGTCCGCTCCCGATCTGGAACGGCACTTCCACCGCGTCGCGCGTGGTGCCCGGCACGTCCGACACGATCACCCGGGGCGCGTTGAGCAGCCGGTTCACGTAAGAGCTCTTCCCTGCGTTGGGCCGACCCACGATCGCCACCCGGAGGGGACGCTTCCCCGCCTCGCTCTCCTCCACCGGCGGCAACCGGTCGATCACCTGGCGCATCATCGCCTCCACGCCGCGTCCGTGCTCGGCGGAAATCGCAAACACCGGAAGTCCGAACCGCTCGAACTCGTGCATCCGCCAGTCGTCGTCCGGCGTGTCGCACTTGTTGGCCGCAATCACGCACGGCACCCCGGATTCCCGGACTCGCTTGATCACTTCGGCGTCCAGCGGCACGATTCCATCGCGCGCGTCCGCCACGATCACGCACACGGCCGAATCCTCCACCGCCAGCGCCGCTTGCGATCTCGTTTCTTCGTCCAGCGGATCGCGGGTGACGCGTTTGTCGAACGCGATGCCGCCCGTATCGACCAGCATCACCTTGCGACCCAAAACATCCACTTCGCGCGTCACCCGATCGCGCGTCACGCCGGGCTGATCGAACACAATGGCCACGCGCTTCCTCGCGATCCGGTTGAAGAGCGCGCTTTTGCCCGTATTGGGCCGGCCCACCAGCGAAACCACGTTCATTGCCGGACTATCGCCCTTCTGGCCTCGGCCAAATCCCTGAACGTCCCGCCGGCGATCATCTGCACTATGAGATTGCCGATAGCCGTTCCTTCGGTAGGACCCGCAATCACCTCGAGCCCGGTGGCCCGCCCGGTTAGTTCGTTGAGATACTTGTCCTTGCTGCCGCCGCCCACGATATTGATGGAGGTGTACTCCACCCCGGTGATGGCGCTCATATCCCGGATGGCCCGGGCGTAGCATTCCGCGAGCGACCGGTACACGCACTTTATGAGTTCGCCCACCGTGGCCGGCGCCCGTCCGTTCTCGCCCGCGGCCTTCACCACTTCGCCGATCATCGATTCGGGATTGAGGAAGCGCTCCGAATTTACGTCCACAAGCGCGCAGTCGTCCGCCGCCTTCGCCGACTGTTCGAGATCCATGAAGGAATATTCCCTGCCTTCCTCCCAATCTTCGATCGACTTCAGCGCCGCCTTCGTTTCCTCGCCCGACGATCCCTCCACGTACTTTACGCCATTGAGTTCGCGCCGGATCGACTGGATCATCCACAACCCCATGATATTCTTGAGGTAGCGATACCTTCCCCACGCACCGCCTTCATTCGTGAAATTGGCCTTGCAGCTTTCCGGCGTCGTGATGGGGGCGGCCATCTCCACCCCCAAAAGCGACCACGTTCCGCTCGAAAGATACACCGCCTTGTCATCCTTGGCCGGCACCGCCAGATACGCCGAACCCGTGTCGTGCATGGCCGGCAACACCACCTTCACGCCCTTGTAATCGCCTACCGTCGCGCCCGGCATGTTGAGCGGACGGAAAATCCGCGCTGGAAGCCCCAGTTTTTCAATCAGCTCCAGATCCCAAGTTTTGTTGGCTGCGTCCAAAAGCGACGTGGTGGAGGCGTGCGTATACTCCGGCACCATCTTCCCCGTCAGCCGGTAGTTGATGTATTCCGGCACCGACATATACCGGTCCGCCTGCTCCAGCTGCTCCGGATGCTCCTTCTTGAGCGCCCACAGCTGGTAAATCGTATTGTAGCTCGCCTTCTGGATGCCGGTACGCCGGTAGAGCTCCTCGAACCCCATCACCTGCGCCTCGATCTCCTTGTCCGCCCCCGCAGTTCTCCCGTCACGATACGCCACCGCGTCGCCCACCATATTCCCGTCCTGATCCACCAGCACGAAATCTACGCCCCAAGTGTCGATCCCGATCGACTCGATCTCGTGCGCCGCCATCGCCGCATCGATGCCGGCCTTGACGGACGCAACCAGTTTCTCGATGTCCCAACAGTCGTGACCGTCCTTGCGCAACTGTCCGTTCGCGAAGCGGAACGCCTCCTCGAGCCGGATTTTGCCGTCTTCCGTCCAGCCCACCATGTGCCTGCCGCTGCTCGCTCCGATGTCGATCGCCAGATACTTCTTCATCTTGCCGTTCCTTCCCTTAAGCGAATGCCAGCAAAAAAGCCACCAGCACCATCAGGAACGCGAGCCACTTCCGCCAGAC
>CAMZDY010000056.1 GCA_947305585.1 uncultured Verrucomicrobiota bacterium
GCGATGCGCGACTCGAGATAGGCCGGGAACGCCTCTTCGCCGGGGATTTCCTCCAAGCGGCCCGAAAGTTCGCGCATGGCCTGGGCCCAACGCGAAGTGGAGTCGGCGAGAACCAGCACGTTGAGCCCCATCTGACGGAAATACTCGGCTAAAGTGACTGCCGTGTACACCGAAGCTTCACGCGAGGCCACCGGCATCGAGGACGTGTTGCAGATGATGATGGTGCGCTTCATGAGCGACTGGCCGGTCTTGGGGTCCACGATCTCCGGGAACTCCTTCAGCGTCTCCACCACCTCGCCTGCGCGTTCGCCGCAGGCCGCGCTGATCACCACGTCCACTTTGGCGTAGCGCGCGGTAGTCTGCTGCAGCACCGTCTTGCCCGCGCCGAACGGACCGGGGATGCAGTAGGTGCCGCCTACCGCCACCGGGAAGAAGGTGTCGATGGTGCGGACCGTCGTCTCCAGAGTCTCGGTGGGCTCCAGACGCTCGACGAAGCACTTGATCGGCACCTTCACCGACCAACGCTGCATCATCTGCACCTTGATCTCCTTGCCGTCCGCATCGGTCAGCACCGCGATATCGTCCGTCACCGTATAGTCGCCGGCCGGCACGACCGACTTCACCGTATACGCGCCGCGCAAGGCGAACGGCACCATGATCTTGTGGCCGGGCATCGTCTTGTTGTCGAAAATGCCTTCCGTCACCCAGCCGAGCGCCTCGCCGGCCGTCACCTTGTCGCCGGGCGTGGCGAGCGGATGGAAGTCCCACTTACGGTTGCGGGGAAGTCCCGGCAGATACATGCCGCGCTGCAGGAAGAATTCTGCGTCCTTGCTGATCTTGGCCGCCTCCTGCGCCAGTTCCGCGAGCGGATTCTGCAGGCCGTCGTACACCTGGGCCAGCATGCCCGGACCGAGCTCGGCCGCCAGCAGTTCGCCCGTGAACTCCACCTTGTCGCCCACTGCGAGGTCGGTCGTGGCGTCGAACACCTGCATGTCGCAGGTAAGACCTCTCACGCGCACGATCTCGGCCATCAGGCGCTTGTCGCCCAAAATGGCGTATCCCACCTCGTTTTGCGCCACCGCGCCATCGAACTTGACGGTGATCATATTGCCGTTTACTGCCACAATCTTTCCGGTAGTCATCTTGTCATCTCCTTAAAGCTGGATTTTCGTTTCCGCCGCCAACTTCTCGAAGGCGGCATTGCCTGCGGCGCTGTCGATGCAGGCGCGCTTGAGGGCGATTTTGAGCCTCACGGCATAGGTGGCGAGCGCCCCCTCCCCCAAAGGACTCGCAGGCGGCGTCAGTTCGCCGGCCGCATCCCACCACACGCGATCCAATAGTTCGTCGCGCTTGAGCGCATCCTTTTCCTGGAACGCGGCCAACACCCGTCCGCGCCAATAAAGGTCGCACCCGGACGCCTCGCGCCGGTACTTGTCCCCGCCGCCCCGAGCTTGGACCATCGCGTTCCGGAGCTGGGTTTCGAGGTCGTTCCACCTCGGGGGAATCGGGTCTCCGCCCGCCAGCTCCACGAAAGCCTCCCACGAAATCGGCGCGCCCTCGCCGAAGACGAGACGCGGCAGACTCGATACGATATAGTCGGTCGTCATCACTTGACCAGTTTGGCGAGATCGCTCCGGAGCCGCTTGGCGAGTTCATTCGCCACGACCGCACCGGTAAACGAATGCTCCACCCTGCCGCCGTCCAGCTTGACCGTGAAGCCGGTGCCGAGCGTGGGATCGGTCTCCACCTTGAGATTCTTCTCCGACGCCAACTGCGCCTTGAGCGTGGCCGCCACCGCCTCGGCCGCCGCCACCTTCACCTCGCCCTTCGCGGCGAATTCCTTGACCACGTCGGCCGCCAACGCCGCCACCGCCTTGGGCTCGGCTAGCGCCGCCTTCACGTCCTTCGCGAGCAACGCCACGAGCTTGTCGGTGATCGCACCCTCGACGGAAATCACCGTGTCGCGCGCGGCCTGGCGAATCGTCTCGGCAGCCCGCGCGGCGTAGTCCTTGGCCGCGATTTCAGCATCGGCTTTGGCTTTGAGCGCAGCCGCTTCCGCCTCCTTGACCAACGCCGCAGCTTGCGCCTTGGCCTTGGCGATTATTTCGTCAGCCGCAGCTTGCGCTTTTTCCACGCCTTCGCGGTTGATTTTCTCGAGCAGACTCTGCAGATCTTCAGACATGACATTCCTCCACATTAAGTACGTATATTATACACTTTTTTCCGGAATTAGTCAAGTGCTATTGTGTTTTTTCCCGATTTATGATATAATATTACGCACACTGGATGAAAAAGGCGCTGTCGCTATTCAAATCCTTCCTGCCCCCCGCCTCCAAACGAGGCGGGGCTTATGCCGTTTCGACTTTGCCCGGTTGCGCCGACGCGTTCCTTGCGTTGACCCGGTCCGGTCAAGCGACCCTGGCCATCACCGCAGGCATACCCGAGTGCGAGCAACTCGTCAGCGACCTCTCGCTCCTGTCCGCGACCCTCGAAACGCGAATCCTCGAATTTCCTCCGCTCCTCCCGGGCGACAAGGCCTCGCTCGGACAACGGCTCAAAACCGTAGCCGCCCTGAAAGCGTGGAAACTGAATCCCTACCCGCTCGTGATCGCCGCGCCGTTCGCGGCCCTGTCCACCCCGCTGCCCTCGCCGGGACTCGCCCCCCTGACGCTCGAACCGGGATCGAAAGTCTCGCCCGAAGACCTCGCCAAGATGGGCTATCGGCGCACGCCCCAGATCGAACAGGAAGGCGACTTCTCCATCCGGGGCGGCATCCTGGACGTGTGGTCGCCCGGCGAGGAACTGCCAGTCCGCGCGGAGTTCTTCGGCGACGAATTGGAGAGCCTCCGGCTCTTCGACGCCGCCACGCAGATTTCGGTGAAACCGGTCAAGCGCGCCGCCATCCTGCCGATCGTGGAATCGTCCTCCGCCCAAGCCGCATCCTCCACGCTCTTCGATCTGCTCCCGGAAAACTCCACCATCCTCGCCTTCTCGCCTTCCGCCTATTCGCTCCCCTTCCCGCTCGAGCCGCTGGAACTTGCCGTCTCCGCCTTGCCCGGCTTCGCCGAACTGGGCGCCGAGGAAGCGCACCATCCCGAACTCTTCGAAGCCGCCCGGCAGAAACTGGAGCGCCATCTCGACTCCGCCCGGCAGAAAGGCGCCTACATCCTCAAGGAGGACGCGCTTTCGTCCGGCTTCGAGATTCCCGGTCTCGCGGTTGTCACCAAAGCCGACCGCGTCTTCGCCAAACGCCACCACCCCGCGCGCAAAACGTCCCTCCGCGCCAATGCGGACGGGGCAAGGCTCAACACTTTCGAGGAACTCGAACCCGGCGAATACGTGGTGCATGTGGACTACGGCGTGGGCAAGTACACGGGCTCGCACTTCATAGACCGCAACGGCGAAAAGGTGGAAGTGTTCACCGTCGAATACGCCGACGGCGCCAAACTGCACGTCCCGGCCGCCCACGCCCATCTCCTCTCCCGCTACGTGGGCGTCAAGGGCATGGAGGTCAAGGTCCACAAACTGGACGGCAAACGTTGGAGCAAGGACAAGGCCGACGCGCAGAAAGCCATCCAAGACTTCGCCTCGCAGCTCCTCTCCGTGCAGGCCAAGCGCGAAATCCATCCCGGCATCGCCTACGAGGTGGAGGGACTGGACGGTCTCGCCGCCTTCGAAGCCGCCTTCCCCTACGAGGAAACGCCCGACCAGGCCGCCGCCATCGAAGCCGTCAAATCCGACATGCACGCATCGAAACCGATGGACCGGCTCGTCTGCGGCGATGCGGGCTACGGCAAGACCGAAGTGGCCATGCGCGCCGCCTTCATCGCCGCCATGAACGGACGGCAAGTGGCGGTCCTGGCGCCCACTACTGTCCTCGCCGAACAACATTTCGAAACGTTCACCAGCCGCTTCGACGGCACTCCGATCCGCATCGAATCCGTCTCGCGCTTCCAGAGCGCAGGCGTCCATTCCGGCACCTTCAAGCGACTCGCCACCGGAGCTTGCGACATAGTGATCGGCACCCACGCCATCCTCTCGCCGCAAATCGCCTTCCGCGATCTCGGGCTCGTCATCATCGACGAAGAACAGCGCTTCGGCGTGCGGCAGAAAGAGTTCCTCAAGGCCCTGCGCGCCACTGCCGACATCCTCACCCTCTCCGCCACGCCCATTCCCCGCACGCTCTATCTCTCCATGACCGGTGCGCGCGACCTTTCGCTCCTCCGCACCCCTCCCCGCGAGCGCGTGGCCGTCGAAACCAAAATCGAACCCGCCTCCGACACCCTCGTCCAAACCGCCATCTCGCGCGAACTCGAATCGGGCGGACAGGTGTTCTTCCTCCACAACCGCGTGTCCACCATCGGACGGGTGGAGAAGAAACTCAAGGAACTCCTCCCCCAAGCCAGGATCATCGTGGCGCACGGACAGATGGATGCCCGCACCCTCGCCCGGAAAATGCGCACCTTCGAACGCGGCGAGGCCGATATCCTCCTTTCCACCACGATCGTCGAATCCGGCATCGACATCCCCCGCGCCAACACCATCATCGTGGACCACGCGGAAATGTTCGGCCTCGCGGAACTCTACCAACTCCGGGGACGCGTGGGCCGGAGCGCCAAACAAGGCCACGCCTATTTCCTCCTCCCCTCCCTCGCGACGCTCGACTCCGATGCCCGCGAACGCCTGGCCGCCCTGAAGCGCCACGGGGGACTCGGCAGCGGCTTCAATCTGGCCCTGCGCGACCTGGAACTGCGGGGCGCGGGCAACATCCTCGGACGCAAACAGTCCGGCCACATCGCCAACATCGGCTTTTCGCTCTACTGCCAACTCCTGCAGCGCACCATCGCCATGATGAAGGGCGAAAAAGTGCGCGACGTCGTCAACGTCCAGCTCGACTTCGACTTCCCCCTCGCCGCCATCCCCTACGAATACGTGGAGGACGAAGCGCAGCGCCTCTCGCTCTTAAAGCGTTTCGCCGAGGCGCAGGACCTTCGCGTCGTCAAGGCCCTCTCGGACGAAATGCGCGACCGGTTCGGTCCCCTCCCGACCGAAGTCCAAAAGTTCGTGAAACTCGCCGCACTGCGCATCCGCGCCGCCTCGCGCGGCATCGGACGCATCACCGTGCGCGGAAAGACGGCCAAGTTCTTCCGCGCCGACAACCATGAGACGGAAAAGATCCTCACCTTGCGCGGCACCGCTCCGGAAAAGATCCTCGCCGAACTCTTCAACGCTTTCTGATTTATGGTCTTCGCTCCCCTTACCCTCGAAACGCTCCCTCTCGTCCGGCAACTCCTCAAAGAAGATCCGCGCGAGTGTTCCGAATATATGCCGTCCTACACCTGGCCTTGGCGCTCCAAAGTCTACACGATGGAGTTCGGCCAGTCGCACGGTTGCGGCATCTACCGCTTCCATTTCCTGGGGCGCACCTACTTCTCCATCCCGTTCGGCGCGGGCGACAAGTCTGCCGCTCTGGACGAGCTCCGCGCCCACGCCCAAGCGGACGGTCTCCAGTTGCGCCTCGCCCCCATCCTGGCCCACGAAGCCGCCCGGCTCGGACCCGGCTGGCTCGTGAAACCCCTCCCCTACAGTTTCGACTACATCTACCGCCAACGCGACCTCGCGGAACTGAAAGGCTCCAAGTATCAGCCAAAGCGCAACCATATTCATCGCTTCGAGGATCTCGGCCCCTGGCGGTACGGACCCGTGAACGTCGCCGATTGCCGCACCGTCCTCCGGGAATGGCTGAAGGACCATCCGCAAGATGAAGAACTCGAAATCGAACTGGCCGCCCTCGACCGGATCTTCGCCCTCCCCGACTTGATGGGACTTTCGGGCGGCATCCTCTACTCCAACGATCGCCCCGTCGCCTTCGCGCTCGGCGAGGAGATGAGTCCGCGCACGTTCCTCGCCAGCTACGAAAAGGCGCTCCCCTTCGTGCAAGGTGCCTTCCCGATGATCAACCGCGAATTCGTGCGCCATCAGGGCGCGGGCTACAAGTTCGTCAATCGCGCCGCTGCCGACGGCCACCCCAATCTCGTCAAAGCCAAGGAGAGCTACCATCCCGTAGCCCGGCTCCACAAGTACGCCGCCATCGAAACTCGCGTCCGGTTCGCCACGCCCCAGGATGCCGACCTGATCGTCCGGCTCTGGCAGACGTCCTTCGGCGACAACGAAGCCACGATCCGTTTCTTCCTCGAACAGAAACTCGCCCCCGACAACTGTCTCCTCCTGGACGATGCGTCGATGGCCTTCTTCCTTCCGCTGCCGGACGGCAACCGCTATCTCTATGCGCTCTGCACCCTGCCGGAAGCAAGGGGACGGGGACTCGCCTCCGAAATCGTCCGCACCGCCATCAACCTCTATTTCGAACCGCTCGCCGTCTGTCCGGCCGAAGCCTCGCTCGTCCCCTTTTACGAAAAGTTCGGCTTCCGGCTCTCCGCCCCCGCCATCGAACGCGAGGTTGCGCTAGACGATTTCGCTCGCCGCTTCTACACCCTCGCAGCCAATCGCGAACCCGGACCCGCCATCCATACTTCGCTCCCCACCTTAACCTATCCGCCCCTTCCCGGCTACACCATCCCCAACCCCCTCGCCTAACCGCCCCTTAATTAAGTCCCTATGAGTCCCTTTTGTCCCTTAGGTCTCTATCTCGAATCTTTGGAATGAAGTGGTGGCCAGGAGCGGGATCGAACCGCTGACACACGGATTTTCAG
>CAMZDY010000057.1 GCA_947305585.1 uncultured Verrucomicrobiota bacterium
TCAACTGGTTTATAGTCGGCATGATTTTGTTTTGGTTCCTTCTTTTTCCAACATGGTTGTATATTATATCATATTTTGGGGTGTTTTGGCAAGGGGGAAAATGAAAAAAGTTTCATCGCCGCCAAAACCGCCACCATGCTCCGCCTCGCTTCTTCCGCTTGAGCTCGTCGACAAATTGCCGGATTTCCTCGTCTTCCGTCTCGAACGATAGCGTATCCACCGCCGTACGCTTCATGATTTCCGCATAGTCCACCGGTTTTTCCTCGCTGGAAACATCGGCCGCATACGAAGCCTTGGCCGACACGTTCACTTCATAGCCGAACTTCTCCAGCATCTCCAAAAGCGCCGTTGCGCCGGAAATCCGGCTCTCGGGCTTTTTTGCGCACATGAGTCCGATCAGCACCGACATCTTCGCCGGAACTTCCGGATTGACGGAGCAAACGTCCGGCAACGGTTCGTCCGACAACAGCCGCCCCATCTGCTCCACCTGATTCATGCCGGCATATGGTGTCTTGCCCGTCAAAAGCTCAAACAGCACTACTCCCAGCGACCACACGTCCGCCCGGGCATCCACCGTGCTCGAATCCAGCGCCTGTTCCGGCGCCATATAACTGGGCGTGCCGAATACGGTTTGCGGCGCGGTCTTGAGCGAATCGGTGCCGTGCACCTTGGCCACCCCCATATCCACCAGTCTGACCGTTCCATCCGGTTCCAACATGATGTTTTCCGGTTTGATATCGCGATGGACGATACCGAAAGGCTCCCCCGCCGCAAGCGCGCTCGCCACGCTGGCGACGATCCGGACCGCCTCGCGATGGCCCTTGGCGCCTCCCATCGCGATGGCCGTGCGCAGGTCCCCGCCGGAAACATAGTCCATGACGAGATAGTGCACCCCCTTGGACTCGTCGTACCCCACGTCATGCACCGAAACTAGGTTGGGATGGCGGATGCGGGATGCTATCTTGGCCTCGCGCATGAACCGCTTTACGTATTCGGGATTGCCGTCGGCGATTTTACGGGAAAGTACCTTGAGCGCATAAAGCGTGTCCAACAACTCGTGCCGCACAAGCCACACCTCGCCCAGTCCGCCCTTCCCGAGTTTGCGCACCACCACGTAGCCGCGGAATCTCTCCTCCGGAACGAAAAGTTCGGCTTCCATCGGTGCTCAGCCCTTTTCGTCGACCACGTCCGCCACTATCATCGAAAAGTTGTCGTGCGCTCCAGCCTTGCGCACCGCCCCGGACAAGTCCTGAAGCGCCTCTTGGCGGGAATGCGCCGGATCGAGATATTGCCCGATCGTTTCGTCCGCCAGCACGTCGTGCACTCCGTCGGTGCAGATCAGAAAACGGTCTCCACCCTTGAGGTCCACGCGCAATTCTTCCGGGATTACCTCTTTCTCCACTCCAACCGCCCGGGTGAGAACATGCGCCAGCGGATGGCTACGCTTGGCCATTCCGCTAGTGAGGCTCCCTGGAGAAAGACGACTCAACTCGTTGCCGATGGTGTGGTCGTTAGTGAGGCATTCCGTCTTGCCGCCACGCAAACGATATACCCGGCTGTCGCCGGCCCATAGCACAATGGCATCGTCGCCATCCACCATAAGCGCCGCCACGGTGGTGCCCATCATATGATAGTGATGGCTGACTGCAAACTCCGCAATTCGCTTATGGGCGCGCTTCACCGCGTCTTTCATCTTCCCGGTTTTTCTGACGTCCGCCATCTCTTCACAAAGAATCCTAGAGGCCACAGCTCCGCCCTCGCCGCCACCCATTCCATCGGCGATCACGTAAAGACCGCGCTCCGGTAGCGACAGCACCGAATCCTGGTTTTCGGTCCGGACAAGACCGACATCGCTGAAAGAATCGCCAAACGTCTTTTTCATAGGAAGATATCCATAGGGCTGGTGGCGCTGGCGACATTGCGAGGTGCGGCAGGATGTGCCATTACTGCCATCTCCGCCGCGCGCACCGCCAACTTGAACGCCTCCGCCATCCTTACCGGATCGTCCGCCGCCGCCACCGCAGTGTTGACCAGAACCGCATCCGCGCCCATTTCGATGGCCTCGGCCGCATGGCTGGGAAGCCCGATGCCAGCATCCACCACCACCGGCACGCGCGACTGTTCGACGATAATCTCGATCATGTCGCGAGTGCGGATGCCACGATTGGATCCGATGGGACTGCCGAGCGGCATGACGGCCGCCGCTCCCGCCTCTTCGCAATGGCGCGCAAGCACCGGATCGGCGTTGATGTAAGGCAGAACCACCATCCCCAACTTGACGCATTCCTCCACCGCTTTGAGCGTTTCAACCGGATCGGGCAGCAGATATCTGGCGTCTGGATGTATCTCCAGCTTGATCCAATCGAATCCGGCCGCCTTGCCCAGCCTGGCTATGCGTACCGCCTCTGCGGCGTTGCGCGCACCGGACGTATTGAGCATTACCTCCACATTGGAACGATCGATAACCTTCAGAATGTCGTCATGCGCGGCGTCGCCCTCGTGCACCCGGGTGAGCGCGCTGGTGACAAGTTCGGTTTCCGAAGCCGCCAGCGCGCCCCGCATCACATCGGACGAAGCGAACTTGCCGGTGCCCAGAAAGAAACGGTTAGTGAATTTGCGACCGCCGATCACAAGATCTCGCATATCAAAGCCTTTCGGTCATGGAATTGGCAGATAGGAAAGAATTTCGCTCTTTTCGGAAAGAAGCGCCAAGAAATCCGGGCCCAGTAGCGTTACGGCCAATCCGGACAGGGCAAACCCGGTCAGCAAGCCGACGAGAAAACCGAAGATGGCATCGGCCGGTTGCGCCAGGAGTCCGGCCACCAGTTTGCGCACGATCAGTCGCACCAGACCGAAGACCACGAGGCTTGCCACCATCACGGCCACCACCCGTCCCCAGGCTCCGGAAATAAAGTCGGCGGACATTCCCCAACCCACCTTTCCGGTAAATCCTCCCGCTATCGACGCCAGCAGAAAAGCCAGCGAACCGGAGAACCCGCCAAAAGAACCCATCACCGCCACGGCAAAGGCCGAAGCGATAATGATGTAGTCGGGGATGGTAAGCGTCATTTGCGCTTGGATGCCAGCTCGTCGCGATAGGACTGGTAGGCGTCGGCGATATTGCCCTTACCCACTTTGCGGCACGCTTTGACGATGCCGTCAAGCGCCGCCAGATCGTTGGGATCGGTGGCGAGCGCCCGGGAATAGTAATCCTGCGCCACCGCATGGAAGCCGAGCCGGAACGCCAGATTGGCGGTGGTCATCAGCGTGGACGTGCTGGTGGGCTGAAGCGCACAGGCGGTGCGATAGGCGTCGAGCTGCTTTTTGGCGCCGGCCGGAGTCTTCTCGATCTTGGGAATCACGACCGCCAGCCCCAGCGCCGCCTTGTGGCTCAAAGGATCGGCCGCCAGCGCATCTTCGTATTTCTTGCGCGCTTTCGTGAGCTGGCCTTTCTTCTGCAACGACTCCGCTTCGGCGATCAGCGTGGCCGCTTTTTCGCTGTTGCGGTCGGCCACGCCGGGACGCGAAGCCGCCTTGCGGTTGATGGTTTCGTTGAGATCCGGGATGTACGAACGCTGAACCTTCTGCACGTGTATGTCGGCGGTCTGCTCCAACCTGACGTAGAAGTTGAAAGCTTCGCGCGAGGCTTCATAGTAGCGGTCGAAACCGTCGCGATAGAGCAGCCCCAAATGGTACCAGGCGGCGGGATTGCGCCGGTTGAGGCGAATGGCCCGGAATAGCGCGATGCGCGCTATGTCGAACTCCTGCACCGACATCTGCACCACTCCGATTCCGGCATACGCCTGCGAGCGGATCTCCGGCGGCTGCGCGGCGTCTTCCGCCAACTTGCGATACTGCAACATCGCAAACGCATAATCGCGGCCGTGATATGCCGCTTCTGCCGCCGTGAGAATGGTATCGCTGGCATCCGGTTCCAGTTCCAGCGCCTTGGCGATGGTTTTGCGCGCCTCGACAATCCGTCCGAGGTCTATCTCGGTTCTGGCCAACTGCACCAATGCGTCGACGTTGCCTGGATTGCGCTTGACCGCCTTGGCGGCCAGCTTCTCCGCCGTCCTGAGATCGTGCCGGGCATAGGCCGCACGCGACTCCGCCAGCTGCGCCGTGCCGTCGCCGCCGCAGCCTGCGAGTATAGCCGCCAACAAAACCGGCGAAACCGCCTTAAGCGCGGATGATAGCGAGAAATTCGTCACGCTTGGCCTCCATGATTGCCGGGGTTTTGCCTTCGAGATTGAGCCGCACCAGCGGTTCGGTATTGGACATACGCACATTGGCCCAGTAGCCTTCCGAGTCCCATGCGTCCACGCTGACACCGTCAAGTTCGAACACCTTGGCCTTGTCGGCATAGAGCGACTTGATCTTCGCCAGGATTTCGGCGGGGGGAGTGACCGTTTTGGTGTTGATCTCGCCCGACTGGCTGTACTTCTTGAGCGGAGCGATCAGCTCCGAAAGCGGCTTGTCGGAAGCGGAAACGATATTGGCGAGCGCATAGGTGGCCATGGAACTGGATTCCGCCGTGGAATTGGCCTTGAAGTAGTAGTGGCCGGAAAGCTCACCCGCGAAAATGGCATCGTTCTGGCGCATCTGCTCCTTGATGAAGCTGTGTCCCACCCGCGACATCATAGGCCGTCCGCCTGCCGCCGCAATCGTTTCCTCCGCCATCTTGGTGGAGCGAAGGTCGTAGAAGCATACGGCCCCGGGGTTGGTCTTGAGCAGGTCCTGCGAGATGAGCGCCGTGATGAAATCCATGGGGATGATCTCGCCCTTCTCGTCGATGAATCCCGCACGGTCGGCATCGCCGTCGAATGCCACGCCGAACGCGTACTTGCCGGGATTGGCCTTGATGAGTTTCTGCAGATCCTTCAACGTCTCGGTATGGAGCGGATTGGCGTCGTGGTTGGGGAAATCGCCGTCGTATTCGCCGAAGAGATCGTCATGGGTCAGCATGTCCTGCTCCGTAAACGCCACCGACTCGGCGATGCCCATGCCGTTGGCGAAGTCCATCGCCACCTTGACGGGCCTCGCGAGATGCGCGAACTTGCGGACATGCTCGCCGTAAGCCTTGGATATGTCCACGCTCGTCACCGTACCGGTTCCCCGGGGCGGCTCGTTGTCGGGCATAGACATGACGATCGCTTCGATGTCCTTGATGCCGGTGGCGCCGGAAATCGGCACCGCGTTGGCCTTGCACAGCTTGCAGCCGTTCCATTCCTTCGTATTGTGCGAAGCGGTTATCATGACCGAACCGTCGGCCTTCAGCGAAGCGTTGGCGAAATAGCTCATGGGCGTGGAAGCAAGCCCCACATCGATAACGTCCGCGCCCTCGTCCACCAAGCCTTTGGCGAACGCCGCAAACAGACTGTCGGACGACTTGCGGCAATCGCGCGCCACCACCACCTTCTTCACCTGCGCGAACCGCGCATAGGCACGGGCGATCTTGTAGAAAATGCCCTCGTCCAGATCCTGTCCGTACACGCCACGGATGTCGTAAGCTTTGAAGATACTCATTGTGCCACCTTTCCTTTGCTTGTGTTTTAAGGTATTATATCATATTTTGACGAAAAAATCAATGGAGAATTCCGTTTTCCAGCGTGAGCACGCGGTCGCAGATGGCCGCCGCCTCGGGACTGTGGGTGACCATCACAAGCGAAACCGGCCGGCCGCGCGACAGATCGCCCAGCACCTTGAGGATTTCGGCGCCCGTAAGCTTGTCGAGATTGCCGGTAGGTTCGTCCGCCAGCACCAGCGGCGGATTGGTCACGAGCGCCCGGCACAACGCCACGCGCTGCATCTCGCCGCCGGAGAGCTCCGCCGGCAGATGGTGGGCACGATCCTGAAGCCCCACCTCGCGGATGAGCTCCATCGCCCTTGTGCGCGTTTCCGCGCTTACCATGCCGCCCGCACGGTTGGCCATGGCGGGCAGCAGCACGTTCTCCAACACCGTCAGTTCCGGCATGAGATGGTATGCCTGGAACACGAATCCGATGTTGTCCGGCCTCGCCACAGTGCCGCTGGTAGGCTTTTCGAGTCCGCCCAAGATGTTAAGAAGCGTCGACTTCCCCGCCCCCGAGCGACCGATTATGGCCACCTTCTCGCCCGGCCGGATGGTAAGATTGATTCCCTTCAGCACCTCGATCCTGGGATGGTGCGGAATCTTGAACGACTTCTTTACGTCGATTGTGCCAAGTACTATTTCCATCACTGGTTCAAAGCCTTCACGGGATCCTTGCAGGCGGCGATAAGCGCCGGCACGAGCGAAGCCAGAAGCCCGAACACGAACACGAGCGCCGTCACCCAGAAAATGTCGCCTACGATGAGCCGGTGCGGAATCGCGTCCAGCCCGTAGACCGAGGCCGGAAACACTTCCAGGCCCAACTTGGCCAGATATTCCACTATATTCTGCAAGTTCGCAAGCACCGCCCAGCTTGCGAGCAGCCCCAACGCTATGCCGGCCGTGCACTGGATCATGCCATGCACCATGAAAACCGACATTATCTGCCACCGGGAGAATCCGAGCGCTTTCAGGAGCCCCACCTCCGGCGTCTTCTGCACCGTCAGAACGAGCAGCGTGTTCATTACGCAAAACACCGCCACCAGCGAAATGAGCGAAAGCAGCAGCGCCGTCATGTTCT
>CAMZDY010000058.1 GCA_947305585.1 uncultured Verrucomicrobiota bacterium
GGCTCGACATGCCCCGGCCCATGATCGCGTCCAGCACGGTGAGGGCATACCGGCGCGGGTCCTCCACCCCGAACGTCCTAAAGCCGAGCGCCAATTGCGCCTGTTGCACGTCTTTCGCGACCACGATCTCCGGAATCGGTTTTTTCATAGTCTGTCCGCCATTCCCAGCGCTTTTGCCGCGTCGAACCGTCCGGCCACCGCCAACACGGAATTACGCGGCGTGTAGTGTTTTTCGATCCACCGGCGCAGATCCTCCGGCGTCATGGGCACGAGACTCGTCCCGCTCCCCGCAACCGGCCGCCCCAGCGGATGCCCCGGGAAAAGGCACGCCTGCAGATTCTCCATCGCCACCGAATCCGGCTCGTCGGCGTACATCTTGATCTCCTCCAGGATGACCGCCTTCTCCTTGTCGAATTCCCTGCGGTCCAGCTTGGCGTTCCGGAACATGTCGATGAGGATATCCATCGCCTCCGCGAGGTATTCGTCCGGCACGTGCGCGAAGAAGCAGGTGGTCTCTTCGCTCGTGTAGGCGTTGAACATCCCGCCGCGACCTTCGATCGCCCGGGTGATGTCCAGCGCGCTGCGCTTCTCCGTGCCCTTGAAGAGCATATGCTCGATGAAATGGGAGATCCCCGCCGTGGCCTTGCTTTCGTTGCGCGATCCCGACCGCACGAACAGCCCCACCGCCACGCTTTCGGCTTCGCACGGCACCAAGACCACCTTGAGCCCGCTCTTCAACGTCTCACAGCGCGGCGACATTCATCTCCTTCAGCGTGGTCCGGCCGTCGTACAGCGCCTTGCCGCAAATGGCGGCGCGCAAGTTCTTGCGCTCCAGCGCCTTGAGATTCTCGATGTCGTAGGGCGAAGACACCCCGCCCGACGCCGTAATGCTGCAATGGGGCGCGGTGTCGCAGATGATCGCCAGCTGCGCGAGGTTGGGTCCGCCCAGCATGCCGTCGGTGGCGGTGTCGGTGTAGATGATGGTCTTGACCCCCATCTTGTCGACCGCCGCCGCCAGGTCCACCGCCCGCACCGAAGTGGTGTTCACCCAGCCGCGCGTCTGCACCATGCCGTTTCTGGCGTCGATCCCCACTGCGATCTTTTCGCCCCACAATTCCACCGCCTTCACCAGGAAGTCCGGATCGTCCAGCGCCGAAGAGCCGATGATGGCGCGCGCCGCCCCCGCCTCCAGCACGGCGTTCACGGCTTCCGGGGTGCGGAGTCCTCCGCCCACCTCCACCGGACCGCCGAAGGCTTCGATGATGGCCTTGATTTCCTCGAGGTGGCGGGGAAAGCCGTCGAACGCCCCGTCCAGATCCACCACGTGCAGTTCCCGTCCGCCCAGTTCGCGCCAGTCCCTGGCCTGCAGCGCCGGATCTTCGCTGTAGACGGTCATGTCCTCCGCCCGGCCTTGACGGAGCCGCACGCATTTGCCGTCTTTGA
This sequence comes from uncultured Verrucomicrobiota bacterium, assembly GCA_947305585.1. GTDB lineage: Bacteria > Verrucomicrobiota > Kiritimatiellia > RFP12 > UBA1067 > UBA1067. The sequence goes on from CAMZDY010000058.1 coordinate 1,444, forward strand.
GGTCGATCGCCGGAAGTATTATCATATCACCCCCTTGGACGACGGCACGCCTTTCTCGGTGGGGTCGATCTTGACCGCCGCCCTCAGCGCGCGGGCGAACGACTTGAAAAACGCCTCGCAGATGTGATGCGCCTCGTCGCCGTAGATCTGCCGCAGGTGGATGTTGGCGCGCGCCTCCACGCTGACCGCCCGGAAGAATTCCTCCAGCAGCTTGACCTCGAAATCCTTGACCATCATGTGCTTAACGGGACATACCATCACGAGGAACGGCCGTCCGCCCAGATCGAGCGAAGTTTCGCAGAGCGACTCGTCCATCGGCACCGAGGCGAAACCGTAGCGCACGAGTCCCTTCCGGTCGCCCAACGCCTCGTCGATGGCCTTGCCCAGCACCAGCCCCACGTCCTCCACCGTGTGGTGGTAGTCCACCTGGATATCGCCCTTGGCCTCCACCGTCAGATCCACGTTGGCGTGCTTCTTGAAGAGCTCCAGCATGTGGTCGAAAAATCCGATTCCCGTATTGACCGAGCCCTCGCCCGACCCGTCCAGATTCAGACTCAGACGGATCTGCGTTTCCTTGGTGTTGCGCTCCTGCGTAGATGTTCTCATCTTGTGGTCCTCCTGCGATAGTCCCTTACTTTGCCCAGAAATCTCGTATGCGCCAGTATCGGCGGAATGGTGGCAAGAAACGCCGCCACGTCGCTCACCGGCAGCGCCACCCAGATGGCGAACGTCTTGTCGTCCAAAAGATACGGCAACAGCCAGATGCACGGCAGCAGCACCACGCCTTGGCGCAAAGTAGACAGCAAGATCGCCGTCAGCGGTTTGCCGATCGACTGGAAATAGGTGGACGCCACCACGTTGAGCCCGATGCACCACAGCATGCAGTTGGAGATCTGGAGGTCGTGTCCCGCGAGCCGCACCATCTCCGGATCGCTCACGAAGAGCCGCGCGAGCCAATACGGGAACGGCGGCACCACCTGCACGATGCACGCGCCCACGCACAGCCAGGTGGTCACGAAGAAGCCCAGCTTGAACGTGCCCAGCACCCGGCGGAACTGCCGCGCCCCCCAGTTGAATCCGATGATCGGCTGGAGCCCCTGCTGGGTGCCCATGATGGGGAGTACCGTCAAGATGAGCACCGAATGGAACACCCCCAGCGACGCGAACTGCGCGGTGCACTGGTTTTCGTCGGCGATCCATTTGGAGAACGCCGTCTGCATCGAAACCGCGATCGTGGCCGACAACAGCTGCTGCAGGAAGGGTCCGAACCCGATCGCCGCGGTACGCTTCACGAACTCGCCGTAGAACCGGATGCGCTTAAGCCGCATCGGCACGGCCGTCACTCCCCGCCAGTAATACTGGAGCGCCCACAGGCATGAGCTGACCATCGCGATGTTCGTGGCCCAGGCGGCGCCGGCGATCCCCAGCTTGAAGCCGAAAATGAATATCGGATCGAGAATGAGATTCGTGCCGAACCCCACCACCATCGCCATCATCGACCGGTGCGCCGCCCCCTCCGCGCGCTGCAACGCCGAAAGTCCAAACGCCAGATGCGAAAAGAGATGCGAAAATAGCACGATACGCATGTAAGTCTTGGCGCTCGCAAACGCCCCGGCCGTCACTTTGCCCGCGCCGCAGAGCCCCAGCACCTCGTCGAGGAAAATGAATACCAACGGCGGAATCGTCACGAAAAACGCCAGCTTGAACGCCACCAGCTGGCCCAGGATCTTCTCGCCGGCTTCCCGGTTCCCTTCGCCCAACTTGATGGACAGCACCGACGCGTGCCCCGCCCCCACGAACACCCCGAACGCCGCGAACAGCATCATGATCGGCATCGTGAGCGTCATGCCGGCGATCGCGTCCACCCCGCAGCCCTGACCGATGTAGATCCGGTCCACCACCGAATAGAGGGCATTCAGCGTCATGGCCACCAATGCCGGCCATGAATACTTCAAAAGGAGCTTGCCGGTGTTGCCGCTTCCAAGCTCCTCCAGATTCTTCCCAGTTGAAACGCGCCGGTCCATCAGAATACTATCGCCACCTCCGGCAACGCTTGGCGGATCCGGGCCATTTCCTCCGCCGGAATGCGCAGGTCTCCCAGTTGCAACGACGTAAGTCCCCTCCAGCCCGAGAGGTCGTCCGGAAGCTTTTCGATGCGCGTGCGGTTCAAACTGACGTTCTTGAGGCTCTTCATCTCCGTGAGCCAGCCCGGGACTTCCGTTATCGGGTTGCCGCTAAGTTCGAGGTCGGTAAGATTATCAAGCGCCTTGAGCGCTTCGGGCACCGCGGCGAATTTGTTGTTCTTGAGGTAGATGCGCCGCAGGTCCTTGAGCCCGCCCAGGTCCGGCAGCGACTCAAGCCGGTTGCCGTTCAGCCGGAGCCACTTGAGCTTCGTGCAGGCCAGAACTTCCTGCGGCACCTCCCGGAACTCGTTCCGGTCCAGATTCACGTACACCACTATCGCCGGATCCAACTTTACGTCCAGCGACGAAATGCCCCGGTCCTGCAGCCGGATCTCCGCCCCTTCCGGCCGCGTTTTGTAGGCCGGTTCCGGTTCATTGAAGCAACCGGCCAGCGCGAGCAATCCCGCGCCAGCCAGTATCGCCGTATGTCTCCGGAAAAACATCAATTTCCGGCGGCCACGATTCCGGCGAAGTCGCCGGCCTTGAGCGCCGCCCCGCCGATGAGTCCGCCATCGATGTCCGGCTTGGCCAGAAGCTCGGCCGCATTGCCCGGCTTCATCGAACCGCCGTACTGGATGCGCACCTTCTCCGCAGTTTCCGCACCCACCAACTTCGCCAGCGTGGCGCGGATGAGCGCATGCACTTCCTGCGCCTGGTCGGGGGTGGCGGTCTTGCCGGTGCCGATGGCCCACACGGGCTCGTAGGCGATCACGAGCTTGTCGCAATCCGCCGCCGTCATGTCCTTGAGCCCCACGTTCATCTGGCGCTCGATCACTTCCTCGAGCTTGCCGGCCTCGCGCTCCTCCAGCGTCTCGCCCACGCAGACGATGGCCGTCATGCCGGCGGCGATCACCGCGCGCGCACGCTTGTTCACCGTTTCGTCCGTCTCGCCGAAATACTGACGGCGCTCGCTGTGGCCGATGATGACGTACTTGACGCCCGCATCCACCAGCATCGGGCAGCTGATCTCGCCCGTGAACGCGCCCTTCGCCTCCCAGTGGGCGTTCTCCGCGCCGATCCCCACCTGGGTTCCGGCCGCCGCCCCGATCGCCGCCGCCACGTCGATGGCCGGCACGCAGCAGACCACCTCCACGTTGCCGTACGCCTTGGTGGCCTCGGCCACTTCCTTCACGAGCGCAGCCGTCTCGCTCGGGAGCACGTTCATTTTCCAATTGCCAGCAATGATTTTCTTGCGCATCTTAACGTTCCTTCTTGAAATTGTATTCCCGGTATTTGACGCCGCTCATCTCGAACATCTCTTTTACCGTGTCCAGAAATTCGTACCGGCCGTCGTAAACCACCTCGCCGATTCCGGAATTGATGATCAGCTTGGCGCACGTGAGACAGGGGCTCAGCGTGACGTATATGGTCGAGCCCTGCAGGCTGGTGCCGTAAAGCGCGGCCTGGCAAATGGCGTTCTGTTCGGCGTGCACGCACAAACATTCCTCCAGATGCGAACCGCTCTTCACTTTCCCCGCGCAACGCGGACACCCGCCTGCAAAGCAGTTTTTCACTCCGTGCGGGGTACCGTTGTACCCCGTGGAGAGAATGTGATTGTCCCGCATCACGACCGCCCCCACGTGGCGGCGCGAGCAGTTGCTCCGCTTGGCCACCACCTGGGCGAGCTCCATAAAGTAGTCGTCCCAGCCGGGACGCGGGTCGATCACGGATTTTTTAGGCATCCTGGGCCGTACCTTCGTCCAGAATGTTGATCTTGAACTTCACCGTCACGCCGTGGCCGAGGTCGATCACCGCCTCGTATTCGCCCACTTCGCGCAGCGAGTCCTCGATGCTGAGCTGTCCGCGCTCCACCTTGACGCCGCGATTGGCCTCGATGGCGGCCAGCAGGTCGGTCACGGAAACCGCGCCGTACAGCTTCTTGCCGTCGGTGGTGGGGGCCGAAACGGTGAGTTCCAGCTTGTCCAGCTTGCGGGCAACCTCCAGCGCCTCCTTCTTGAGTTCGGCGGCCTTGGCGGCACGCTCGGCCTCGAGCTTTTTGAGCCGGCGCTTGGCGGCTTCGGTCGCTTCCGCGGCGAGACCGCGGGGCAGAAGATAGTTGCGCGCGTAGCCGGCCGCCACCTTGACGAGCTGGCCCGACTTGCCCAACTTCTTCACGTTGTCCATGAGCATTACTTCTACTTGCATCGCCCTCTCCTTCCTTAGGCCATGAGGCCCATGTTGCGGGCACGCTTCACGCCCTGGCGGATCTGACGCTGCTGCGCGGAGGTCACTCCGGTGATGCGCGCGGGCAGGATCTTGCCGTAATCCGTGATGTAGTACTTGAGCGTCTCGATGTCGTTGACGTCGATCTGGTCCTCGGGACCGAGCGGCGGACGCTTGCGCGCGGCGAATTCCTCGCCGGCGGAACTGTTCGATTTCTTGAAAGCCATTTTGATGGTTCCTTAAGTTTTGGATTGATTAAAACGGAATGTCGTCCGGATCGGACTCCAGCGGACTCGGCGAGCCCGGCATGTCGTCCTGGCGGTTCTGCGGGCCGCCGTTCAACCGGTCGCCCATGGGCAGGAACTTGATGGTGGAAGCGCGCACTTTGAGCTTGCTGTGCTTCACACCGTCCTTCTCCCAGCTGTCCATCTGCAGACGGCCTTCCACTAGGATCGAACGACCCTTCGAAAGGTACTGCCCGCAGAGCTCGGCCAGCTTGTCCCACGCGTCCACGTCCACGAACACCGGGAACTCCTGGATGTTGCCGTTGCGGTCGCGCCGGCGCTCGTTCATCGCGATGCCCAGACGCGCCACCTTCATGCCGGTAGCTCCAGTGGCCCTGATGTCGGGATCCCGCGTGAGATTGCCCATCAGAATCACTTTGTTGAAAGATGCCATAACGACCTTCCTCTCCTTGCCTTACTCGGCCGCCTGCACCGCCTGCTGCTGCGCCGCCTCGCGACGGGCCTGGCGCTCGG
>CAMZDY010000059.1 GCA_947305585.1 uncultured Verrucomicrobiota bacterium
GGACTTTCCTCTTGATTTTCGGGAGAAAATATGATATAATACTACGAAACGATGGAAAAGGCGGGGAAGAGTTGCGCGCTCACGATTGCAGGCAGCGACTCCGGCGGCAATGCCGGGGTGCAGGCCGATTTGCGCGCATTCCATGCCTATGGGGTGCACGGCTGTACGGTTTTCGCGGCGCTGACGGCCCAGAATCCGTTCGGCGTAAGCGCCATCTATCCGGTCACGCCCGGCTTCGTGCAGGCGCAGCTGAAGGCCGTGCTGGGCGTATACAATATCGGCGCCTTGAAGACCGGGATGCTCGCTACGGGCGAACTTATCGAGGCGGTCTCGGACGCGCTCAAACCCCATCCGGAAATCAAGAAGGTGATCGACCCCGTGATGATCGCCACTTCGGGCGCGAAGCTGATCGAAGATTCGGCGATCGCGGTCCTCAAGCGCGAACTCCTGCCGCTCGCGAGCGTGATAACGCCGAACCTCATGGAGGCGCGCGAACTGGCGGGAATGGCCGGCGAGGAAGATGCGCGGCTCCTCGCCCGGGTGCTCTATGATAAATATGGCGTGGGCGTGATCGTCAAGGGCGGCCATTCGGAAGACCGCAAGGAATCGATCGACGTGCTCTTCGACGGCCAGGCGCTCCACGAATTCGGCGCCCCCCGGCTGGAGAACCCCATTTCCACGCACGGCACGGGCTGTTCCTTCGCGGCAGCGATCGCAGCGGAATTGACGCTTGGTTCTCCGCTCGAAGAGGCGGTTCGCGGAGCCAAGGAGTACGTTTTCCGGGCCATCCGCGATTCGTATTTCGTGGGCAAGGACTGCGGAGTGTTGGGATTCGAAAGGATGCGGGGATGATGCCGCCCGAGCTCAGTCTGGAGGAATTCAAGGCGGAACTCAAGAAGGGCACGCGCGCCATTCTGCAGGTGCGTCACGCCGAGCGGCCCAAGATGGACCCGGACGATCCGAGCTTCGGGGATGCGTTGCCGCTGACGGAAGAAGGATGCCGCACGGCGCGGCTCCTCGGCGAGGCGCTGAAGGATTTCCGCTACGACACCGATTTCATTTCGTCCCCTCTGCGGCGCACCACGATGACGGCCGAACTGATCGCGAGCGGGATGGGGCTCCAGGCGTTCAAGATTCCGGAGTCGGGTCTCTTGGGCAACGAGAGCTTCTATTACCGCGACGCGTCGATCGTCCTCGAGGTGTTCAAGGTGGAGAACTTCTTCCCGGCCTGCAAGACGTATATGGAGACGGGGGAACTGCCGGGCTTCAACAACCTCTATTCGGCCACCGAGGCGCTCGAAAGATGGCTGGAGGAGCGTCACCAAAAGCAGCTCCTCATCGCCACCACGCACGACCTTTACATCGCCGCGTTCCTCTGCGCCATGAACCGGAGCGAACCTTACGTGCCGGAGAACTGGGTGCGCTTTCTGGACGGCGCGGCCACGCTCATCGATGCGGACGGCAACAAGCGGTTCGTGATGGTGCGGACGGGACTTTCAAACGGAATCGTGGGGGTGCCGACGGGCAACCCGAAACATTGCGCATGATGGAACGGCTGCAGAACATACTTTCGCATGCAGGGGTGGCGTCGCGGCGCCACGCGGCCGAGCTGATCGAGTCGGGACGGGTGACAGTGGACGGACTCGTGGTGAAGGAGCCGGGTGCGAGGTTCGAGCCGGGCGGAGTCAAGATCAAGGTGGACGGACGGCTCGTGGGCGGCGAGGAGAAGAAGCGCACGATCATGCTCTACAAGCCGGTGGGGGTGGTGTCCACGATGAGCGATCCTTTCGGCGAAAAGACGGTAGGGGATCTTATCGCCGGGCAGATCGCCGAACGGCTGGTGCCGGTGGGGCGGCTCGACAAGGAGAGCGAAGGGATGCTCCTCATGTCGAACGACGGCGAGCTCGTGAACCGGCTCACCCATCCCCGGTTCGAGCACGAGAAGACGTATGAAGTGAAGGTGGCGGGACGTTGGAGCGAGGAGAAGCTCAAGATTCTGCGCGGGAGCGTGACGATGCCGGACGGCTACGAGACGCGGCCCTGTCCCGTCGAGGTGGAGTGCGTTTTCGAGAACAACACGGCGCGGCTCGTCTTCAAGCTGCGCGAAGGCCGGAAGCGTCAGATCCGCTACATGTGTTCGGCGGCGCATCTGGTGGTGCTGGAACTGAAGCGCGTGCAGGTGGGCAAGGTGCGGCTCGACAGCGCCTTGAAGCCGGGCGAATGGCGGGACCTTTCGGCGCAGGAACTGGAGGCGCTGCAATGAGAAGCGTGAAAGTTCGCGGCGTGAGACTCTTGGGCGTGGAGGCGGCGTTGGGCGCCAAGGAGGTGGATAACTACCTCACCTGCAAACTCTTGTTCGGCGAAAAGGCGGAGGCGATCCTCAAGACGACCGGCATTCTGAAGCGCCGCGTGGCGGAAGAGGGGGAGACGTCGCTTTCGCTCTGCGTCAAGGCCGCACAGAATCTGATGGCGCGGCTGGGGACGAAGCCGGAGGAGATCGCGGGAGTGGTGAGCGTCACTTTCACGCCCCGGTTCCAGATGCCGGGCAATGCGCAGTTGGCGCAGCGCGAACTGGGCCTCGCGAGCGACGTGGCGGCGATCGACCTCAATCATGCGTGTGCGGGCTACCCTTACGCGCTCTACGTGGCGGCCCGGCTGGCGCAGGATCTGGGCGGCAAGGTGCTGGTGCTGGACGGCGACGTGCAGACGCGCCTCGCGGATGCGTCCACTGCGGCGCTCTTGTCCGATGCCGGCAGCGCCACGCTGATCGAACCGGGCGGGGACGAGGAGTGGAAGTTCGCGTTCTGGACGGATGGCGTCCGGGCGGACGATCTCAAGGTGGAGGGCGGCAAGATCCGGATGGACGGCTTTGGCGTCTTCCGGTTCGTGGCGGGCGACGTGGGCAAATGGACGGAGGAGTTCATGGCGGGCGAGCAGGTGGAGTCGTTCGTGCCGCATCAGGCCAACGTCTACATGGTGAAGGAGCTTGCCAAGCAGTTGGGACTCGAAGACCAGGTGGCGATCACCGGCCACGAGGTGGGCAATTGCGCGTCGGCGTCCATTCCGGTGACGCTTGCGCGGACGATGAAGGCGGGAGAAAAGCGGCGCACGCTATTGGTGGGATTTGGCGGAGGGCTGTCGGCAGCGATGGCGATCATTGACGCATGAAACCGACGGAACAGGAATTTCTGGAGTTTGCGGCGCGGACGCTCAAGGTGGAACGTCCGACGCTCGACCTCGCCTATGGCGACGTGCCGGAGTGGGATAGCGTGATGCAGATTCTGCTCGTCATGAAGTTCCAGGCGGAGTACGGGGTGGACGTGCCGCTTTCCAAGGTGCCGGAACTGAAGACGCTGAGAGATTTCTACGGGATGCTGGGCGAATGATCAGGCTGAAACTATTATCCGACATGGCGACTGCGCTTTTGGCGAGAATGCTGAAGGGCGAGTTCGAGGTCGTGGAGACGGAAGGTTTCGGCGCGTACGCGGAAGAGATTCTGGCGCCCAAGCTCCCTAAGTGCGACTATACGATCTGCGTCTTGAAGGGCGAGGCGCGGATTCCCATTCCGGAAGATATCCAAATCGTGCGCGTGCCGGACGGACCGGAATATCGGGACGAAAAGAGCGAGGCGCTTGCGGGGAGCCCTTGGTCGCTTAAAGGGCTCGAGTTTATCGTCGATGAAATTCGCCGGGCCGTCGTCCCCAAAAAAGTGCTGGCGCTCGACTTCGACAACACGCTTTGGCGCGGAATCGTGGGCGAAGTGGGGGTGGACGGGATCGAGCCCAACCTGCCGTTGCAGGAGCTGGCGTTGGAGCTTAAGGCGAAGGGCGTGTTGCTGGTGGGCGTTTCCAAGAACAATCCGGACGACGTGGCGGGGGTTTGGAAGCGCGCGGACATGAAGCTCAAGGCGGACGATCTCGTGGCGGCGCGCGTCAATTGGGAGCCGAAGAGCCGGAATCTGGAGTCGATCGCCACTGAACTCCGGCTGGGACTCGACAGTTTCGTCTTTGCGGACGACCGTCCCATCGAGCGGGAGCGGATGCGCGAGGCGCATCCGGAAGTGACGGTGCTGGATCCAGTCGATCAGGACTCGATCCGGCGCGCGTTCGTCTGTCACTTGGCCGATGGCGCTCCGGACCGCACGGAAGACTACCGGCTCCAGGCGAAGCGGCTGGGCGAGTACCGGGAAAGCCTCGAAATCAAGACCGACATCCATCCGGTCCGGCCCGACGAATATGCACGGGTGGCGGAACTTTCGCGTCGCGCCAACCAGTTCAATCTGACGACGCGGCGTTGGGGCGAAGCGGACGTGAAGGCGAAGGCGGAGACGCCCGGCGTCACGTTCCTGGTAATCTATTCAAGCGACAAGTACGGCGACTTGGGTCTCGTGGGGTATGGAGTGGCAGAAGCTGGGCGCATCACCGATTTCGTCCTCAGTTGCCGGGCGATGGCAAGACGGCACGAGTACGAGCTTTACGCCGCGCTGGGGTCTTTGCCGCTCGATTTTTCGAAGACGGACCGGAACGCGCCGGCCGAACGGTTCGTGAAGGAGGTGCAGGGATGAAGTATTGCACTTTGGTGACCGGAGCGACGGGAGGGATCGGGAGCGAAGTGGCGCGGCTTCTGGAGGAGGAAGGACGCAATGTGCTCCGGCTGGGGCACGAGATCGACTTGACGTTCCCCGAGGCGCTGCCGGAGGTGGAGAGCTTCATCAAGAGCGGGTATGACGGCGTGGACGGGTTCGTGCATTGCGCGGGCTTCGACGCTCCGGCCCCGTTGGGGATGATCGACCCCTTGATCGCGGACGACCTCTACCGGGTGCACGTCATTTTCCCCATGCTGTTTCTGGGCTGGATGGGCAAGAAGAGCAATCACGGCGAGGGGGCGGCGGCAGTGCTTGTTTCGTCTTTGGCCGCGCATGAGGCTTCGAAGGGACATGTGGCCTACGCGGCTGCGAAGGGGGCGTTGGAGGCGATGGCGCTCGGCGCCTCGGCCGAACTGGAGGAAAAGGGCGTGCGGCTTTCGATCGTGAGTCTGGGGCCGGTGGACACCAAGATGACGCGCAAGTGGAGGGACAAGCTGCCGGAGGGGATGCGTCCCCCGGTGATGAGTCCTGCCGAGGCGGCGCGGAAGATCGTGGAGGAATTCAACAAAGGAGCGATAACATGGACGGTGCCAAAACAATAATCGTGGCCGGTGCGGGCATTTGGGGCTGCACTGTCGCCCGGGTGCTGGCGGAAGCCGGTCTCGAGGTGGAGGTGTGGGAGAAGCGTCCGGTGACGGGCGGCAACGTGCGGTGCGAAACGGACGAGGCTACCGGCATCGAGGTGCACGTCTACGGCTCGCACATCTTCCATACGCACATTCCGGAAGTGTGGGAGTTCGTCAACCGCTTCGTGCGCATGAACGGCTATCAGCACAAGGTGCTGGCGCGCCATGCCGGGAAGACGTACTTCCTGCCGCTCGGGCTGACGCTCGTCAACGCGTTCTTCGGGGTGGAACTGAAGCCGTCGGAGCTCCCCGACTTCATGCGCGACGAAGCGCATTCCAAAGCCATTTTCGACGCGTTCTTCCGCAACTACACTTCCAAGCAGTGGGGCAAGGCGCCGGAGGATATCGATCCTACCATCATCAAGCGCGTGCCGGTTCGCGCCACGTACGACGTAAACTACTTCAACGACTACTGGCAGGGGATTCCGGAGTCGGGCTACAACAGTCTCTTCGACCGGCTTCTCGATCATCCGAACATCAAGGTGGAGACGGGCCGCGCTTTCACGCTCGATGATCTGGGGGATCGGACGGTGTTCTATTCCGGCCCCATCGACGAGCTCTTCGGTTTCCGGTTCGGTCCCCTCCCTTGGCGCACTTTGCGCTTCGAGACGGAGCGTTTGCCGGTAGCGGATGCGCAAGGGACGAGCGTCGTCAACTACGTGGATGCGGACGTGCCCTATACGCGTCAGCACGAGTACAAGCACTACCATCCCGAACAGAAAAAGGTGATGGAGCACCCGGAGACGATCGTCTGCCGGGAGTATTCGGCCGAATGGAAGCCGGGCGACGAACCGTACTATCCCGTCAACAACGAGGAAAGCGCCGCGCTGCTGAAGCGCTATCAGGAGGCGGCCCGGGACTATCCCAACCTGATCGTGGGCGGACGGCTGGGCGCGTACAAGTATTTCGACATGGACAAATCGATCGAAGCGGCGCTTGAAACGGCGCGGAAATATCTGGAGGAAAACAAATGATCAAAGTAGGCATTATCGGTTGCGGATTCGTGGGCGGCGCCTTGAAGGCGTGGCTGGAGGAGAACAATCCCGAAGTGGCGGTGTTCGTGTCGGATCCGCCCAAGGGATACAACGACGACCTGTCGCAGATCGACGTGGCGTTTCTGCAGATCCACGTGCCCACCGAGGACGACGGCACGCAGG
>CAMZDY010000060.1 GCA_947305585.1 uncultured Verrucomicrobiota bacterium
GCGGCGCGATCTGGCACTGGCCGTCCAGCAGCGAATAGGTGGTGTGGAGATGGAGATGGGTGAACATTACTCGAAAACGAACTCTTTTTCCCAATCCTCGCCCAATGCCGGATATCGGGTTATGAAGACGAAATCATCGTGCATTTCCACTTCCGCGCCTGGAGGGGCCTGCTTGAGCCGCCAGTCTTCGCGCCGTTCGGGGAGCGGCAGAACGAGCGGCGGATCGCCCTCCTGCCAGGCGCCCAACGGCGTTTTCGCCAGCCGGTTGGACCTCGCGGGATCGCCGTAGAGGACCGTGGCGTAGTAGTCCCACTCGAGTCCGGCCCTGCGGAACGCGTCCAGCTTTTCCGGGTGCTCGAGTTCCCGCTGAAGCGACACTTTGGCGGCGAAATGCGCCTCGCCCAACGTCTGGCGGCGCGTGGCGAAGTTGCGCAACGTCTCCCAGCCCATGAAACCGAACCAGGTGGTGGTCATATAGCCCATGAACTGGTTGCACTTGCCCCAGCCGAGCGCCGTCATCGCCATATTGTCCCGTCCCTTGTTGTTGGCGATAAGGCAATTCCCGGCCGCGATCCAGATCTTCTCCGACTTCGGCTCTTCGATCGGAATCGTGCCGGGCAGGGTTTCGAACGACTCCACCTTGGCCTGGGAGGTCTTGTAGTCGATGAGCGCAGCCTGAGGGCACATGGCGAAGCGTCCCTGCCGCGTCACCATGTTGCCGCGCGAAAACGGCATCTCCAGGTTGAGCTCGCTCGCGTGGGAACTCGTGAGGATGAAGTTGGGGTCGCACCGGCTCCACTCCCGGGCGAAATCGGCGGAAAGGTCGCCATCCTTCCGGAACCGCTCCACCTTGCCGGTTTCGTCCTTCACGTACCAGCATCCGGGCGGATTGCCGTCCGAGAACGAAGCCACGTATCCGGGCACGAGCTGCGGATCGATATTGGTGGTGGCGAGCGCCGTCTCGATCGTCCGCGGCTCGTCGCTTTCCACCATCCGCAAAGCGTCGCCCGGAGTCGGCGCGGTCACCACGCCCCAAATGGCATCTTCGTACGGATCGCCGTCCAACCGGTGCATGATGCCGGAAAGTTCCCGTACGGTCTCGATGCGCGCTTCTTCCGGACGCATCACGAAAGCCACGTAGCGATGCGGCAGATCCTGCATCCCCACCCGGCAATCGGTTATGTCCGGCGCGGAAACGAGCACCGACGTTTCCATGTCGGCATGTTTGGATTTAAGCGCCTCCACCACGCCGTTCCAAGCGGGGTTTTGGTAGGTCTCCGCCCCCACCACGATCAGGAACGAGGCTGCAAGCGCAAACATTTGGCTACCTCCCTTATGGCCAGCACCACCACCACCGAACCGAGCAGCAGCAGGAAAAGCGCCGTGCATGCCGTCAACAGATTGCCGGTGCGCATTCCGTCCGCGAACTTGAGAACGAGCGCCCAGGACGACACCACCATCATGAAGCAGGCCGGAATGCCGGTGAACCAGAACGGCTTGCGGTTTTTGAGGAACCACATCGTCATGGTGGTCAGGGTGAGCGTGGCGAGGAGCTGGTTGGCCGAAGCGAACAGCGTCCACAGCGAAGCGCGCATGGCGTCGTTGCCGAGGAGGAATCCCGCCGCCAGCATGCACACGAGGAAAGTGCCGGCATACATGTTATGGAGCGGCTTGACGTTCCGGGGCATGAGCTCCTGCCAACTGAAACGCGCGAGACGGGTTCCGGCATCTACCGTAGTCATCAAAAACGCCGAAACCGAAAGGAGCATGAAACCTTTGGCCACCTCGAGCGGAATCCCGAGTTTGCCGCAGAATCCGGCGATGGACCCCGCGAACATCGCAACGGCCGGAATCTTCTGCGGCCCCGCGATCGCCTCCAGATACTCGCCTTGCCCCGCATACGTACCCGCCACACCGATCACGGCGATCATCGCCAGCACCCCTTCCAGCAGCATGCCGCCATAGCCGATGGGACGGATTCCGCGCTCGTTGTCGAGCTGCTTGGAGGAGGTGCCGCTCGCCACCAGCGCATGGAAACCTGAACAGGCGCCGCACGCCACCGTCACGAAGAGGATCGGGAAAAGCGGCGCCACGCCGCCCAGTCCTTCCGCCGAGAACCCGGCGAACGCATCGATATTCAAGACCGGATGCGCCACGAACACGCCCAGTATCCCCAAAACCATCATCACATAGAGGAGGTAGGCGTTCAAGTAGTCGCGCGGCTGCAGGAGAATCCAGACGGGACAGGTGGACGCGAAAAAGCAGTATACGAGCAACACGAGACACCACACCAGGTGCGTCGCCTGACGCGAAAGCCCGAAGATCGCCGTAAGATCGAGCGGAATCAGCTGGCCGATCCACACGAACGCGAACATGAGCGGCACGAACACGAGCGAAGCCCACAATACCGGCATCTTGAGCCGGTATACGCAAACGCCGAAAAGGATCGCCTCGAGAATGAACAGCAAAGACGAAGTGGCGATGGCGGGATCGGCCACGAAAGTGTCGGCGATCTGGCTGGAGAACACCGCCACCACCAGGATGAGCGCCGACCAGCTGAACAGGAGGAACAGGATCTTGCCGGGCTTGCCCATAATGGACCCGATCACGCTCCCGATCGACTCGCCCTCGTGCCTGACCGACAGAAACAGCGCGATCATGTCGTGCGCGGCGCCGATGAAAATGCACCCGAGGATTATCCACAAAGCCACGCTCGCCCAGCCGAATTGCGCCGCCAACACCGGTCCCACGATCGGTCCCGCCCCGGCGATGGCCGCAAAGTGGTGCCCGAAGAGGACGGTCGGATGCGCGGGCACGTAATCCACGTCGTCGCGCTTCGTGTGGGCGGGCGTGGAACGCTTCGGGTCCACCCCCAAGACCTTCTCGATAAAACGGGAGTAGAAAAGATATCCCGTTCCGAACGCCGCCAAGGCCAAAGTCAGCAATATTGCACCGTTCATCGCTCGATCAAGGCCGCGCACATCGCCGCGATGCCGAGGCCAGCTCCAATATCGTCCATTTTTTCGTTCGTCTTGCCTTTGATGCTCACGGGGCACTTGAGCACCGCCTCGAGCGACGCGATCATCTCCGCCTTGCGCGGCGCGATCTTGGGCCGCTCGCAGATGATGGTGGCGTCGATATTGCCCACCTTCCAGCCGTCCGTTTCCAGTTCCTCCATGACCGACTTCAAAAGCGCCATCGAATCGGCCCCTTCGAACCGGGGATCGGTGTCGGGGAAATGCCCCCCGATGTCGCCCAGCCCCGCCGCGCCCAGCAAAGCGTCGATCACCGCATGCACGAGCACGTCGGCGTCGCTATGGCCCTTCAAGCCGCGCTCGCCCGGAAACTCCACCCCGCCCAGAACCAGCCTACGGCCGTCCTCGAAGCGGTGCGAATCGTAACCCTGGCCGATCCTGATCATGCCATGCGCCCGACGGCGAAATCGTAGGCGTTCCGGAACATCCGCATCCAGGGCCCGTTCTCCTTGAACGTGCCGGGATTGTACGAAAGCTGGCACGCGCGGAACCCGCGTTCCGGATGCGGCATCATGATGGTGGCGCGGCCGTCCAGCGTGGTGAACGACGTCTGCCCGCCCAAAGATCCGTTGGGGTTGTAGGGATAGCGCATGGTGGGCCGACCCTTGTTGTCCACGAAGTGCGCCGCGCAGATGGCGGGCGTGAAGCCGTCGGTCCACACCCGGCCTTCGCCGTGCGCCACCGCGATCGGCAGGATCGACCCCGCCATCCCCTTGAAGAAGATGGACGGCGACTCTTCGATCTCGATGGCGGCATAGCGCGCCTCGAACTGCTCGGACACGTTCTTCACGAACTTGGGCCAGGCTTCCGCGCCGGGGATGATGTCCTTCAGCTGGCTGAGCATCTGGCAACCGTTGCAGATGCCGAGCGAGAACGTATCCTCGCGATGGAAGAACGTCCGGAACATCTCCTTGAGCCGGGGATTGAAGAGGATGCTCCTCGCCCAACCCGAACCCGCGCCCAGAACGTCTCCGTAGCTGAAGCCTCCGCACGCCACGAGTCCGTTGAAATCCTTGAGGTCCACCCGTCCTTCCACCAGATCCGACATGTGCACGTCCTGGCACTCGAAACCGGCGAGATTGAACGCCGCCGCCATTTCGATGTGTCCGTTCACGCCCTGTTCGCGCAGAATGCACATCCGGGGCTTCTTCGTCCGGTCGACCTCATGCTTCGCGTCGGGATCGTACGTCAGCCGGAAATTGAGCCCGGGATCGCTCTGGTCGAGTCCGTTGTCGAACTCCTCCAGCGCGCACTTGGGGTTGTCGCGATGCGCCTGCATCCGGTAGGTCGTCTCCGACCAGTTGCGCCGCAAGTACGTAAGATCGGTGTGGATGGCGCACCTCGCGCCCACGTTGACCACGAAACTCTTGAAGTAGTCGTCGCAGCCGCCGATCGTCCGCGCCTCGACTCCGGCCTGGGCGAAGATCGCCAGCACCTCGTCGAGTTTGGAATCCGCCACCTGCAGCACCGCGCCCGGCTGTTCGTTGAAGAGCTGCTCCAAGACGTCGCCGTCCGGCAGCGTAACCTCCACCCCGCGTCCGCCCGTAATGGCCATTTCGGCGAGCGTCGTCACGATTCCGCCGTCCGACCGGTCGTGGTACGCCATCGCCAGCCTGCCGCGCACTATCTCCTGCATGGCGTTGAAGAACGCCTTCAGTTTCCCGGCGTCGCTGTCGGCGTGGTTGTCGCCCAGCTGTTCGTACACCTGGGCGAGCGCCGTGCACCCCAGAGGATATTCGCCGTTCGAGAGGTCCACGTACACGAGTTTGCTCTTTTCGTCTACCGGATCGGGCTTCAGGTCCGGCGTGAGCGTGAGGCGCACGTCTTTCACCGGCGCGAACGAACTCGCCACCAGACTCAGCGGCGCCACCTGCTTCCAGGACTTGCCGTCCTTGTCCTCCCAGGTGGTGTGCATGGAGCAGGAGTCCTTGCCTACCGGAATCGACACCCCCAACGCCGGACAGAAGTTGAGTCCCACCTCCTCCACCGTATCGTAAAGGATGGCGTCTTCGCCCGCATCGCCGCAGGGCGCCATCCAGTTGGCGGAAAGCCGGATCTGTCCGATGTCGCCGCAGTCGGCCGCCGCGAGATTGGTGATGGCCTCGGTGATGGCCATCCGTCCCGAAGCGGGACCGTCCAGCATCGCGACCGGCGTGCGTTCGCCGGTCGCCATCGCCTGACCCTCGTACGTCGTATAGCCCATCGTGGTCACCGCGCAATCGGCCGCCGGCAGCTGATACTTGCCCACCATCTGGTCGCGCGCCACCCGTCCGGTGACCGTGCGGTCGGTGATCGTCACGAGGAAGGTCTTGTCCGCCACCGCCGGGAGATGAAGTACGCGCGTCAACGCCTCGATGGGCTTCACGCCGGTGAAATTGGTGCGTTCGTGCCTCACTTTCGTGCGCTTCACGTTCCGGACCATCCGGGGCGGTTTGCCCAGCAGGACCTTGATATCCATGTCGATCGGCTTGTCGCCGAAATATTCGTCTTCCAGCACGAGCTGGCCATCGCCCGTCGCCACGCCGATGAACGCCACCGGACACCTTTCGCGCGCGCACAGCCTCTCGAAGAACTCCTTCGCCTCGGGCTTGAGCGCCAGCACATAACGCTCCTGCGCCTCGCAGCACCAGATCTCCATCGGGTTCATGCTCTTCTCTTCGTTGTGAACCTTCCGGAGCTCGAACTTGCCGCCCGTGGCCTCCACCAGTTCCGGACAGCCGTTCGACAGCCCGCCTGCGCCGATGTCGTGGATGGAAAGGATGGGATTGGCCTTGCCGAGATAGCTGCACGCGTCGATCACGCCCTGGCATCTGCGCTGCATCTCCGCGTTGCCGCGCTGCACCGAGTTGAAATCGAGCGCCTCGGAGTTGGTGCCGGTCATCATCGACGACGCCGCGCCGCCTCCGAGACCGATCCGCATGGCGGGTCCGCCGATCTGCACGATGAGCGCGCCCGGCTTCACGTCCTTCTTCTGCACCTGGCTGTTGCGGATGACCCCCATGCCGCCCGCCAACATGATCGGCTTGTGGTAGCCCCGCAGTTCCCCGGCCACGCATCCCTCGTACGTCCGGAAGAATCCGCACAGCTGCGGCCGGCCGAACTCGTTGCCGAACGCCGCTCCGCCGATGGGCCCTTCCGTCATGATCTGCAAAGGCGTCGCGAGCCGCCTGGGGAATTCGGCATAGTCGCGCTCCCAAGGCTGGGGAAAACCGGGAATGCGCAGATTGGACACCATGAAGCCGCAAATGCCGGCGATCGTCCTCGACCCCGTTCCGGTGGCCGCCTCGTCGCGGATTTCGCCGCCCACTCCGGTGGCCGCGCCCGGATAGGGCGAAATGGCCGTCGGGTGGTTGTGCGTCTCCACCTTCA
>CAMZDY010000061.1 GCA_947305585.1 uncultured Verrucomicrobiota bacterium
TCGTCGTACGGGGTAAACCCGTACCGGGGGTTCGAATCCCCCTCCCTCCGCCAACTTCCCCGCGACCCGACCGGCAAATGGATAACTCGATAGCTATAGTGGGCATGAGTTGCCGTTTTGCCGGTTGTCCTTCGCTGGAGGCGTATTGGGACGCCATAATGAACCAGCGCTCGATGCTGACTTTGCCGGGCGCGGACGTGGAGCTGCCCATCGGACAGCAGAACGTGTTCAAGCGCCCATACCCGGTGCGGATGGGACAGTTGGGCGACCTCTTCGCCTGCATTCCCTCCATGCAGACCTTCCCCCGCCAGATCAACGCGGGCGAAAACCAGGATCTGTACTTCGCCACCCAGCTTGCCTTCGACGCCCTCGCGGACGCCTCGATGCGGCCGCGAAGCCGTCAGATGCGCGCGGGTTCGGTGCGGCTGGGGTATGCGCCGCCTTTCAACGCTTCCACCGTGAACTGGCTGCAGCACACCGCCTTTCTGGACCAGACGATCGACATCATCCGCCGCTTCTTCCCGCACGCGCCCGAAGAGCAGATGGACATGATCGCCGAACGGCTGTCGGAGTCGCTCCCGGCGCCGAACGCCGCCAGTTTCCTCATGGGCTCGGGCTACCGGTTCGTCTCCTGGATCGCGCGCGAAACCTCGTTCGCCGGCGGCGCCACCATTCTGGACGCGGGCATGCTCACCGGCGCGGCCGCCATCCGGGGCGCGGTGAACGATCTTCTGACGGGCCATTGCGAAGTGGCGCTGGCGGGCGCCATCACGCCGCCGCTGTCGCGTGCGTACCTCGAGGGCGTGTCGGGCGAAGTGGACTTTTCCGACGCCACCGAGTTCACGCCGTTCGCCGAAAGCCAGAAGGGCACGGTGCCGGGCGAGGGCGGGGCGTTCTTCGTCCTCAAGCGGCGCGAGGACGCGCTCAAGGATCACGACCGCATCTACGCGCTCATCAAGTCGGTGACGATCGGCCACAACCCGGAGGACGATCCGGCGTGCCTCTTCAAGCTGGCGGTCAAGGAGGCGGGCATCAACGTAAAGTCGATCGAGCTGATCGAGGCGGACGGCACCGGCATCAAGCGCGCGGAAGACCGCGAAATCGCCGCCATCCAGAGCATGTGGGGCGAGCATGTCCCCGGGGGCCCCCTCGTGGGCGTGGGGTCCGTCAAGGGCAATATCGGCCACACCTTGCGCGCGTCGATGGCGGCAGGGGTGGTGAAGGCGGCGCTCGCCCTCCACCACAAGGTGCTGGCGCCGCAGGTTTCGGTGCCGCACCCGTCGCTCAAGCTGTCCAACCTTTCGTCCAGCGCCTATCTGCTGAACGAGCCGCGTCCCTGGATCAAGGGCGACGCCGCCAATCCGCGCCGCGCCGCCGTGATGGGCGCCAATTTCGACCCCGTCACCTCCGACGGCATCGATTCGCGCGGCGGACGCAGTTCCGTGATGATCCTGGAGGAGGAGCCGGAGGTGCGCAAGTGAGCACCGAGCTCGTCATCGTCCGCGCCCCGGAAAAGGATACGCTCCTCGCGCAGATTTCGCGGCTGATCGGCTTTCTCGACCGCGCGCCGGATTCAGGTCTGGCGGACGTGGCCTACACCTGCAGCTTTTCCAAAGGTCCGCACACGCTCGCCATCGTGACCGATTCGGTGGCCGATCTCCGCCAGCGGCTCGCCTCCGCCAAAAACCGGCTGGAGAACGCGTCCGTCAAACGCATCCGCGACAAGAGCGGCACCTACTGGTTCTCGGAGCCGCTTTTGGGTCCGGGCGCCGGCAAGCTGGCGTTCGTCTTTCCGGGGGTGATGAGCTTCTATCCGGACATGATGCGCGATCTCGCCTATCTCTATCCCGAATGCCGCTCCGCCTTCGACGAGCTCGAAGAGGCGCTCCAGGGCGATGCGGGCGGGTTCGTGCCTTCGAGTTTCATCTTTCCGCCCGCGCCCTACTACCGCCACGACGCCGACATCTTCTCTTCGGGCGCGTACGCGCAGGCGCTGGTGGCCACCTATTCCGGGTGCGTGGCCGTGAAGCGCATCCTCAATTTCTTCGGCCTCGAATCGGAGGGGGTGGTGGGGTTCGCCGGGGGCGACGTGGCTTCGCTCATCGAATCGGGTTCGATCGGACGCAATCCCGGACGGCAGGATCGCATCGGCATCATCCGCGATCTTTACCGGCTCGTGGACAAGGCGGTGGACCACGCCGGACTCCCCGAAGCCGCCATGCTCTCCCTCATCGTCAAGGACGAGGCCGATTTGGAAGCGGCCATGGCGCGCATCCCGGCGGGCAAACTGGTGCTCGTAAACGACCTTTCTCCGCGCCAGAAGGTGTTCGCGGTCGGGAAGCCGGATGAAGCGTCCGTCACGGGCATCCTTCTGGAGCACGGCATCAAGACGTCCAAGCTGGCGCTGAACCGTCCCTTCAACACGCCGGCGTGCGTGAAACTGTTGCCGGAGTTTCGCCGGTTCGCCCAGAAGTGGATGCGGTTCGAACCGTTCGCCCCCGTCTATTCCTGCGCCACTGCGGCGTGGGTGCATGGCGGCATCCGCCCCCAGCGCGAGGACACGGTCACCCGCTGGATCAAGCCGATCCGCTTCCGGGAGACGATCGAGAAGATGTATGCCGACGGCTACCGCGTTTTTCTGGAGGTGGGTCCGCGCGGCATGATGACGGCGGCGGTGGAGGATACGCTCAAGGGCTGCGAGCACGCCGCCATCGCCACCAACTCCATCCATCGCCGGGGACTGCTGCAGCTCCAGCACGCGCTGGCGCAGTTGGCGGCGCTCGGGGCTCCGGTGGACATCCGCAAGTATCTCGAACGCCGGGGAGCCCGCAAACTCGATTTCGATTCCGCCTTTTCGCTGGAGGTGCGGCAGGAGCGCGAACTCAAGCTTTCGCGCCGGTTCCCGCGCCTCACCTTGGCTTCGCCGGAGGGGCTGCTGCCTTCCATCTCGCCGCTTGCCGAACCCAAGGGACGCATCGCCAAGGTGGCGGCGCGCGCGGCCGCCATGGAGGCCCGCGCCCGGCGTCAGCGCCAGTTCGAGGCCGGCGCCATGAATCCGCTCGTGTCCGACGCCGACACCGTCGAGCAGGTGCCGGGCGTGTCCGTCGAACTGCGCAAGAACTTCAAGCTGTCGGAACTGCCGTTCATATCCGACTCCGCGCTCGGCACCAGCCAGCTCTCGTATTCCGATCCCAATCTGCGCGGACTCGTGCTCCTCACCATGCCGCTCGCGGCCGAAATCATGGCGGAGCTCGCCACCTACATCGCGCCCAACCGCGAACTCGTGTCCATCGAAGATCTGCAGTCGCGCAAGACGGTGGAATTCCGGAACGGGGAACTGGAGCTCTGCCTCAAGGCCGAGCGGGTGGCTTCGGGCGACGCCAACCTGATGGCGGTCAAGGCCATGATCTTCACCGGCAAGGGCGACTACACGTGGCCGGTGGCGGAGGGCGTATTCACCTTCGCCAAGCAGTTCGGCGATCCCGTGCCCGCCACGCCCGAGCCGCTCCTCAAGCCGCGCTCGGTGCACTGGGCCGGACGCGACATCTATCCCGGACGGCTCAGCTGCGGCGCGAGGCTCCGCGCCATCAAGTTCGTGGGGGCGTGGTCGGAGACCGGGCTCGACTACGAACTCACGGTGCCCAAGCTGGCCGGATGCGTGAGCCATACGCTCTTTCCGCTGTGGCAGGTGAATCCGCTCCTCCTCGAAACCGTCACCAACGGCTTCCGGCTGTGGCGGTCGCACGAGCGGTTCGCGGGCGCGTGGTCGTTTCCGTTCAAGGTGCGCAAGATCGAGTTCCACCACGCGCCGCCCAAGGAGGGCCAGAATCTCCGGTGCTATCTCCGGCTCACCGGCGTGACGCCCAAGAGCCAGCTTTGCGACATCGTCGTTTCCGACGGCAACGGCACCGCGCTCATGACCATCGACGGCTGGGAGGAATATTCGCAGCGCATTCCGCCCGAATACCAGCAGCTGGTGATGCAGCCGGCCACCAGCTTCATCTCCAAGGACATGTCGCGCGAGACGATCGGCGATCCTCCGGCCGACGTCAGCGTGGCGTACGTGACCGGCATCCCCTACGAACTTTTCGAGCGCGACGAGGAAGTGTGGCTCAAAACCTTTTCGCACATCGTCCTTTCCGACATCGAGCGGCGCACCTTCGCCAAGAAGACCGGCGTCACGGCGCGGCGTACCGAATGGCTGTTCGGACGCATCGCCGCCAAGGAGGCGGTGCGCCGGTTCCTCAAGGACTACTACCAGGCGCGCTGGAGCTATGCGGACGTGACCATCTGCACCAACGACATGGGCAAACCCTACGCCATCGGGGAGTGGCTGGACTACCTTTCGGCCAAGATGGACATCGCCATCGCCCATACCGCCCAGTTCGTGATCGCCCTCGCGGGCGCCAACGTGAAGATCGGCGTGGACGTGGAAAACGCCACCCGCAACCTCTCCGAGGATTTCACGGCCGGCGTGTTCAACCCCGAGGAGCTCGACCTCGCTGCGCAGGCGCTCAATCCCGCCCAGACCATCATCCGGTTCTGGTGCGCCAAGGAGGCCGTGTCGAAGGCGCTGGGCGTGGGCATCCGCTATTCGCCCAAAGACATGCGCGTGGTGGGCTACAACTCCGAAACGTGCAAACTTTCTATGCGGCTGTTCGGCGGCTGGCTGGACGCCTTCCACAACTTCAAGGGACGCGACATCGAAGTGACCGTGCGCTATCTGAACGACCACGCCCTCGCGTTCTGCTTCATCCCCGCCATCCTCCTCGCGGACGACTGACGGCAAACATCACAATCAAGGAGACGACAAATGGAAATCGGCAAGGAACTGAACAACGGCTGTCTGACGCTCAAGGTCGAAGGCCGGCTCGACACCAACACTTCGCCCGAGCTGGAGGCGGAAATGAAACTCGACGGCGTGACGGAGGTGGTGTTCGACTTTTCCAACCTCGAATACATCTCGTCGGCCGGACTCCGTCTGCTCATGACGGCCCAGAAGGCGATGATGGCCTGCGGCGGACAGATGAAGGTGGCCCACCCCAACGCAATGGTGCGCGGCGTTTTCGACATGACGGGCATGAGCTCCATCTTTACGATCGTCTGACCATGAAGCGGATCCTGGTGCTTTTCGGGGCGGCGCTGATCGCGTTGCCGCTATTGGCGGAGGAGGCGCCGCTGCTGCTGCTGACGACTACGGATACGCCGCCTTATTCGTACCGCGACGAAGAGACCGGCGAAATCGTCGGACTCGAGATCGACATCGCGCGCTACGCCGCCCATAAGCTCGGGCGCGGACTGGAGATCCGCAAAGCCAAATTCCCCGATCTCATACCGATGGTCAGTTCCGGCCGGGCGGACATGGCCGCATCCGGCATCACGATAACCGAGGGCCGTCTGCAGGCGGTCGATTTCTCCATCCCGTACGCGACCGAGGGCGGCATGTTCCTCTACCGCACCGGCGACCGGATGCCGACGATGATCCTGGCCGAGACGCTGCGCGTGGCCACGATGGACGCCTCGACCTACGATTTCTACCTCTCGGCGCACGGCATCGACCCGATCCGCTACGACTCCTATCCGCAGGCGCTGGAGGATCTGAAGGCCAACCGGCTGGACGCCGTGTTCTTCGACAGTTGCGCCGTGAGGCTCCTGGCGGAATCGGATCCGGAGCTGTCGGCGTCGCGGCTGGAAACCCGGGAGAATTTCGGCATCGCGCTCGGCAAGGGCAACGACCGGCTGAAAGCGGCGTTGGACGAGGCGATCGTGGAGAGGGGGCGCCAATGAAGAACGCGGCCCAACGCAAATTGGCATGGCGGCTGGTGGGGGCGGTGGCCATATCGTTCGTCGCCTCGCTGGTGTTCACCTGGTTTTTCCACGAGAACCTGACCGAGCGCGAAATGCACCGGTTGTTCGACAACGTTTTCCACGACGTGGAGGTGGACATCCGCGAGCGCGTGGACGCGAGGATGCTGCACCAGGCCATGTTCGTGCGCGACCGCTACTACGAAATGCGCGACGAGGCGTGGTGGAACGATCCGGACGAGTCCAGCCGCCGGCTGAGGGAGCTCGCGAACGAACTGCACGTGGACGAAATCTGCATCGCCGACGACAACGGAATCCTGACCCACAGCGCCCGGCGCGAGGAGGTGGGGGCGCTCGATTTCTGCCATGTCGAAGGCCAGGCCCGCGAGTTCGCGGCGCTGCTGACGGACAAGGCGGAGGTCACGCAGCCGCTCCTGCCCAATTCGCTCCGGGGCGAGATGGTGAAATACGTGGGCGTGTGGCTGCCCGACGGCGGCTTCGTGCAGGTGGGCGGACGCG
>CAMZDY010000062.1 GCA_947305585.1 uncultured Verrucomicrobiota bacterium
AGTTGACTGTTAATCAATTGGTCGCTGGTTCGAATCCAGCCGCCCGAGCCAATTTGGTGAGCCTCCAGTCTTGGAGGCTTTTTTCGTAGACAGGCAACGGATTTTGGCATGGCAAAAGAAGCATATGGCGCGGAGAGCATCAAGACGCTCGACCCGGTGACGCATATCCGTACGCGGCCGGGCATGTATGTGGGCGAGCCGGGCAACGGGTCGATGTATCACGACTGCATCTATATCCTCATGAAGGAGGTCATCGACAACGCCATCGACGAGTTCGGGCAGGGTTTCGGCAAGAAGATTCTGGTGGACGTGGATTACGATTCCGGCGAGGTGGCGGTGCGCGACTTTGGGCGCGGCATTCCGCTCGAGAAGGTGGTGGACTGCGTGAGCCAGATGAACACCGGCGCCAAGTACGACAACGAAAACTACCAGTTCTCGGCCGGCATGAACGGCGTGGGCACGAAGGCGGTGAATGCGCTCAGCGAATTTTTCGAGGTGCGGGCGTTCCGGAACGGCGAATTCAGCGAGGCGTATTTCGAGGAAGGGCGGCTCAAAGCCAAGAAGCGCGGAAAATGCCGGTCGGACGAGCCCAACGGCACGTTCATCCGCTACAAGCCGGACGCCAAGGTGCTCAAGCATTTCAAGGTGCGCGAGGATCACGTCCTTAGGCGCATGAAGATGTATTGCTACGTCAACGCGGGGCTGACCATCGTGCTCAACGGGCAGCGCATCTGCAGCGACAAGGGGCTGGCGGATCTCATCGCCGACGAGGCGCAGTTCGAAAAGCTCTACGCGCCGTTCCATCTGAAGACGAAGACGCTCGAAATCATCTTTACGCACACCAATCGTTTCGGCGAGGAGTACCATTCCTTCGTGAACGGCCAGTACACGACGGACGGGGGCACGCATTTGACGGCGTTCAAGGAGGCGCTCACCAAGGCGCTCAACGAGTACGACGCCAAGAAGAAATTCGACGGCGACGACATTCGCGACGGACTGTTGGGCGCGGTGAGCATCCGGGTGATGAATCCGGTGTTCGAGGGCCAGACCAAGATCAAGCTCGTCATGAACGAGTTGCGCGCGGAACTGTCGCAGCAGATGAAGAAGGAGATTCTGGCGGCGCTGCACCGGGCTCCGGCGGAAACCGACAAGCTGATCGCCAAAATCGAAGAGACGGGGAAGATTCGCGGCCAGCTCAACAAGATCAAGCGCGAGGCGCGGGAGAAGAGTCAGGCCATCAGCGTGCGCGTGCCGCAGCTCAAGGACTGCAAGAACCATCTGAAGCTCGACAAGATCAACAAGAAGACGGGCAAGCCCGAGGGCGACGACACGATGATCTTCCTGACGGAAGGTCAGTCGGCCGGGGGTACGCTGGGGCTGGCGCGCGACGCGTCCAACCAGGCGGTGTTTTTCCTGCGCGGCAAGTGTCTCAACACGTGCGGGCTCAACAAGGACGTTCTTTATACCAACGCCGAGTTTTTCAATCTTATCAAGACGTTGGATATCGACGAGACGCTGGATCACCTGAGGTATTCCAAGATAATCTTCGCGACGGATGCCGATGTGGACGGGCTGCACATCCGGAATCTGCTCACCACCTTTTTCATGCGGTTCTACCGGCAATTGGTGCTCGACGGGCGGATTTTCATTCTCGAAACGCCGCTATTCAGGGTGCGCAACAAGAAGGAGCAGTACTACTGCTTCAGCGAGGAGGAAAAGCTGAAGGCGCAGGCCAAGTGCGGCAGAGGGTGCGAAACGACGCGCTTCAAGGGTCTCGGCGAGCTCAACTCCAAGGAGTTCAAGGATTTCATCGGCGAGGACATGCGCCTTACGCCGGTCACGTGCGCGGACGACATGGACGTGGAGAAGACGATCAAGTTCTACATGGGCAGCAACACCCCCGAGCGCAAGGACTACATCATGAACTCGCTCGTCTGCGACGCGAGCGATTTCTGAGGCGGGAGGATCGAGGAAGATGGGCATCGAAGACAAGACGGATCTTTTCGGCAGCACGCTTACGGGGCAGGGCCCCATGCGCGAACTGTACGACAGCAACTTCAAGCAGTATTCGGCCTACGTCATCTGCGACCGCGCGATTCCGGCGGTGGAGGACGGGCTCAAGCCGGTGCAGCGCCGCATCATGCATTCGCTGTGGGAGAAGGACGACGGACGCTACACCAAGGTGGCGAACATCGTGGGCCACACCATGCAGTACCATCCGCACGGCGACGCGTCGATCGGCGATGCGATCTGCGTATTGGCGAACAAGCTCTGGGGCGAGGGCAAGGGATATCTCATCGACGGCCAGGGCAACTACGGTTCGCTCTTCACCGGCATGCCGCACGCCGCCACCCGGTACATCGAGTGCCGGCTTACGGAACTGGCGCGCAAGGAGGTGTTCAACCGCAAGACGACCGAGTTCGTGCCCAACTACGACGGACGCAAGGAGGAGCCGGTGTACTTGCCGGCCAAGATTCCGCTCTTGCTGATGCTGGGGGCGGACGGAATCGCGGTGGGGCTGTCGACGGCAATTCTGCCGCACAACTTCATCGAACTTCTGGAGGCGGAGATCGCGGTGCTGCAGAAGAAGCCGTTCCAGCTCTACCCCGATTTCCAGCTGGGCGGGATCATGGACGTTTCCGAGTACGACGACGGACTCGGGAAGGTGAAGATCCGCGCGCGCATCGAGAAGGAGGAAAAGAACCGGCTCGTCATCACGGAGCTCCCCTGGGGCGAGACGACCGACTCGATCGCGGAGTCGATCGAAGAGGCCATCAAGAAGAAAAAGGTGGGCGTCCGGAAGCTCCACGACCTCACGAGCGACACGGTGCGCATCGAACTGGAGCTGATGCCGGGCGAGAGCCAGGACAAGACGATCGCCGCGCTCTACGCCTTCACCGACTGCGAGAAGTCGCTGGCGTCGCGTCCGATCGTGCTGGATCAAGGTCGGCCCAAACTGATGCGGGTGAGCGAGATCCTGCAGAAGAACGTGGAACGGCTCACGTTCCTCGTCAGGCGCGAGCAGGAGATCCGGCTGGACGAACTGGACGCCTTGTTCCATGCGCGCACGCTGGACCGCATCTTCATCGAGGAGCGCATCTACAAGCGCATCGAGGAGGAGAAGACGCTGGAGGGCGTGAAGAACGCGATCCTGACCGGCTTCAAGCCGTTCCGCAAGGAGCTGAGGCACGACATTACCGACGAGGACATCGAGCGGCTTCTCAAGCTGCAGATCCGGCGCATTTCGCAGTTCGACATTGACAAGAACCGCGAAGAGATCGAAAACGTGCTCGCGGAGGAGCGTCAGGTGAAGGATAACCTCGCGCACCTCAAAGCTTTCGTCGTGAAGTACCTGAAGGGGCTCGTGAAGGAATACGCCAAGAAGTATCCGCGTCTCACCGAGATACACGCGGACGGCGGCGCGTTCAAGGAAGTGGACATGCGCGCCATGACCGCCACCGAACTCACCATCAAGTGGGACAAGGAGAACAACTTCATCGGCGCGGGCCTCAAGAACGGCGAGGAGATGTTCAAGTGTTCGAGTCTGGACGAGCTCATCATCGTCTGGAAGGACGGACGTTTCCGCAAGGTGCAGCCGGAAGACAAGATCTTCGTCGACAAGGACATGCTCTGCTGCATCCGCTACAACCAGGAGGCGGAGCGCGACACGCGCGACTTTACGCTCATTTACGAGGAAAGTTCGTACAATTTCAGCTATATCAAGCGTTTCCGTTTCGGCGGGCTCATTCGCAACAAGGACTACCGCCTGGCGCCGGAAAAGCCCAAGTGCCGCATCGTTTTCTTCACCGAGGGGTGCCCGGACACGATTTTCGTCAAGTTCAAGCCCGCCAAGGGGCAGAAGATCCACCAGCAATATTACATGCCCAAGGAGCAGGTGGAGCGCGTCAATCGCGAAACCGGCAAGACCGAGATGAAGGACGTGGTGGAAATTCGCGGCGCCACCACCAAGGGCAAGCAGCTGACGATGAAGCCGCTCGCCCGCGTCAGCGCCCAGAAGGGCGCGTGGTGGGACAATTCGGAACCGTTGTCGAAGGGGATTCTCGCTTGATCGTCAACGTCAAGGCCGTTCCGCGTTCGTCCATGTCGGGGATCGACGGTTGGTTGGGCGACGCGCTGAAGGTGCGGATAAAGTGCGCGCCGGTGGACGGCAAGGCCAACAAGGAGCTGGTGGAGGTGCTGGCGGACGCGTTCGGGATCGCCAAATCGGCGGTGCGGTTCGTGTCGGGCGAGACTTCCAAAACGAAGCGGCTGGAGCTCGTCGGGGTGGACGAGTCGCGGCTCAGAGAGGTGGCGGGATGACGGACGCGATGCGGCGGCAAGTGGAGCAGGCGGCCCGGGTGCTCGATGCGGGCGGCGTGGTGGTGATGCCTACCGATACAGTTTACGGCCTCGCGGCGCGACCGGACCGTCCGGAGGCGGTAAAGCGGCTTTACGAACTTAAGGGACGCGACGGCAACAAGCCGATCGCGCTGCTCGTTTCCGACGCGTCGATGCTGTCGGGCAAGGCGCGGGAGCTGGCGGACCGGTACTGGCCGGGGGCGCTGACCATCGTGTCCGGAGGCGAAGGCTATCGCATGCCGGACGACGAAACGGCGCTTGCGCTCATTGCGCTTTGCGGGGGAAAGTTGCGCGTCACCTCCGCCAACTTGAGCGGCGCGGGCGATTCCGACGAGGCGCCGGCCGGTTTGGGGGCGGATTACGTCCTTGACGCGGGCAAAAGCAAATTGGGTCGCGCATCCACCGTAGTCAAGGTGGAGGGCGACAAGATAACCGTATTGCGGGAAGGAGCGATCAAGCCATGACCACCGTCACCAAAACCGTCAAGTTCGACGCCGCGCACATCCTCACCAACCACGAGGGTCTTTGCAAGAATCTGCACGGCCACACGTACCGGGTGGACATTTCGGCCGGGGCGGAGCTGACCAAACCGGACGATATGGTGGTGGATTTCAAGGATTTGAAGCGAATCGCCACCGAAACGATCGTGGACCGGTTCGACCACGCTTTCATCTACAACGTCAATTCGCCCGGCGAAAAGGAGATTGCGGAAGTGGTGGAGCGCCACGGGATGCGGACGGTGGCGCTCGATTTCCGGTCGACGGCCGAGAATCTGGCGCGGCATTTTTTCCGGCAGCTGAAGCCGTCCATCCCTGCGCTCGTGGCCGTCAAAGTGTGGGAAACGGCCGACAGCTCCGCCGAATATCGCATTTTCCCTATTGACATTCCGTCGGGAAATATGATATAATATCATTTCAAACATGCGGAATCGGGGAAAAACCGGTTCTCCTGCAGGGGCACAGGGTTCCTGCTGCAAACCCGGACAAAACCCAATGATTGGGGCACAAAACCGGAAAGAAAGAAAAAGTAAAGATGCAAAAGAGCTATCGTGCTCCGAATCCTGGCGACAAGCGCCAGTGGTTCCTCGTGGATGCCGCGAACCAGCCGCTGGGCCGTCTGGCCGTGGTGGTCGCCAACAAGTTGAGGGCGAAGGATCTGCCCACGTTCGATCCGTCCGTGGACGCCGGTGCGTTCGTGGTGGTGGTCAACGCCGCGCAGGTCAAGCTGACGGGCAAGAAGGAAGAGCAGAAGGAATATCAGCGCTACAGCGGCTACCGGAACGGCCTCAAGCGGTTCTCGGCGGCGGAAATGCGCGCTGCGCATCCCGATCGCATGATCAAGGAAGCGGTGTGGGGCATGCTCCCGAAGAACAACATCGCCCGCAAGATGATGACCAGGCTGAAAGTTTTCGCCGGGGCCGAACACACCCACGCCGCGCAGAAGCCGGTGAAGATCGAACTCTGAGGAGGTTTAGGACATGGCAACGTTGAAAGTTATTTCCGCAGGAACCGGCAGCCGCAAGACGGCTACCGCGCGCGTGACTCTCGTGGAGGGCTCGGGCGAGTGGAAGGTTAACGGCGAGAAGCTGGAAGACTACATCCAGTCCGAAGCGCTGCGCGACTATCTCAAGCAGCCGATTTCCATTTCCGGCTACGATCTGACCAAGGTCGACGTGGTGGCGTACGCCAAGGGCGGCGGCATTTCGGGTCAGGCCGGTGCGATTCGCCACGGTCTTTCCCGCGCGCTCGTCAAGGCGGACGAAACCGTCAAGGAAGCGCTCAAGAAGGCCGGATGCCTTACTCGCGACAGCCGTATGAAGGAGCGCAAGAAACCCGGTCAGCCGGGCGCCCGCAAGCGCTTCCAGTTCTCGAAGCGTTAATCATGGCTTTGGGATTTCTATCGAAGATCGCCCAGGTGTTGGGGGTGGGTGGCAAGAAGCAGCCTAAACCGC
>CAMZDY010000063.1 GCA_947305585.1 uncultured Verrucomicrobiota bacterium
GTCGTCGAGCTTGGCGTCTTCGAGATTGTTCTGGGCGAAATCCTGCGCGTCGCGGATGGCGGCGAGGAGACGGTCCTCGGCGGCCTGCGCCACTTCGGCCGGAGACTTGCACGCGAGGAGGTCTTTGCCGGCGAGCGGGTCGGCGTGGAGACGACGGCGCACTTCGAGCTGCATTTCGTCGGAGAGCTCGAGCATCTTGGGGTGGGTGTCGAGCTGACGGTTCACTTCGCCGATGTAGCGGTTGCGACGGATCGTGGCGAGACTGGAGAGCGTGGCTTTGACGTCGCAGGCGCGCAGCGACTTGTGCAACTGGTTGCGCGAGCCCACGATCGTGTCGAACGCATGGACGCCCAAGGCGCCGTACTCGTGCTCGAGGGCGTCCTTGAAAGCCGTCATCACGGCGTCGTTGGCCTTCTTGCCGGACGAGAAAAAGTAGTTGCCGAGCCGCGCGGTGGCGTCCGCGCCCTGGCCCTGGAGCTTGATGTCGCGCGAGGTGATGAAGGCCGAATCGGCCACGCGCCGGAAGATGGAAAGATCGATGGGCATGGCTTAGCTCCTTCCTTATTGGCTGGTGATGTCAGACGTGGATGATGTTATGATCGGGCTCCGGCGCGCCGGACTCCGCTTCGGGCAGGGAATCGCCCGCCAGGATGCGCTCGCGCCAGATGTCGCAGAGCTGCAGTATCTTTTCGAGCGTGGTGGTGAACTCGTCCACGTCGTTCCGGATTAGTTCGAAATCGAAGAAGTAGTTGTAGACTACGGTGCCGGTTTCCGGCTCCAGGGCGAAAAAGCCGCCGGCCGTGTCCCGTCCGAAGAGTCCGCCCGCGAGGAGATCGCGATAGACGCTGGCGGGGGCGTCGGACGGGAGCTGGACGAGCTCGATGAAGCACAGCACCTTGCCGGTGCGCTCCACGAACTGCAGATTGAGCGTGTAGCGTCCGTCGATATCGAGCGAGACGAGTCCGTCCTCGTCGGCGGAAAAAGCTTCGATGCCGGATTCCTTGCGAACCTCGGCGAGAAAAGTGCGGAATTCTTCGAGTGTGGTCATGGCATGGTCTCCATTAGGTGAAATCGGGCATGGGCGGGGGCGGCAGGTTGAACGCCTTGGCGACGAGGGCGCCGAGATCGTCGTCGCGGGAAAATGCGCTTTCGGGCACGTCCAACACCGGCTCGCTCTTGGCGAGCAGGTCCAGCTCGGAGGTGCGCACGCCGAGTTGGGACGCGGTCTTGGCCGACGCCACCTCCTTCTGTCCGGACGCAGCCTGCGCCTGCAGGGAGGCGAAGTCGCGTCCGATACCGAAATTGTTGCCGTTCAAATTGATTTCCATGAGATTCTCCTAAATGGTTTCAACCTGTCTACACGCGGGCGATCAAAAGGTTACACGCAAATCGGCCAGAATTTCGCGCAGCTTCTCCTTGGCGCGGAAAATGCGCACTTTCACGAGATTTTCGCTCACTCCGGTCTGATTGGCGATCTCGCGGATGGAGAGTTCGCCCACCTGGAAGAGCGTGTAGGCCTCGCGCAGGATGGGGGGCAGCTTGCCGAACGCCTCGTTGAGACGCTTGCGCAGATACTCCGCGTCGGAGGCGAGCGTGGCCGGCGGCGGAACCGTCTGGGGCTCGGCGGGACGGGGCAGGTCGGAATCGGCATCGTCCGGATCGCGGATTTCGCCCACCAGCACGAGGCGGGCATTGTCCCTCGCCAGGTTTTTGCGCAAATTGCGCGCGATGGTGAAGGCGAGTCCCGACACCGCGGACGGGTCGTCGTGCAAATCGTCGCGCATCTTCCAGAGTTTCAGGAAGGTGTTCTGCACGATATCGCACGCATCGTGATAGTCGCTGCCGGAGGAGACGAGGTAGTTCGTCAACTTCGGCGCGATGGCGTTGTAATGTTCTGCGATAGTCATAACGTCTCCAATTGCACGGAGTCGAGCTCCGCCTCCTCCTTGCGGGCGTCTTCGAGCCGCTTGGCCCATTTGAGCACTTCGGCCACGGGCTCGAGGAAGTCTTCGGGCACGAAATCTTCAAGGCGGCCCTGGGCGTAGAGCGACCGGGCGAGCGGCACGTCCTCCATGATGGGGATGCCTTCGGCGAGGGCGGTTTCGCGGATGATTTTGGCCGTGCGGTCGGCCCCCATGACGACGATGCGCGGCAAGGGGTATTCGTCGGCCCGGTAGCGGATGCCCACCGAGATATGCGTGGGGTTGGTGACGACCACGCTGGCCTGCTTGGTGGCTTTGACGGGGTCGGGTCCGTTCAGGATCTCGTCGCGGAACTGGCGCTGGGCCTGCTTGACTTCGGCCGAGCCTTCCATTTCCTTGTACTCGCGCTTGACCTCGTCCTTCGTCATCATCATTTCCTTGAGGAAGTTCTTGCCCTGGAAGAGGCGGTCGATGACGGCGATGACGATGTAGCCGAAGGCGGTGTAGACGGCGAGGCGCTTGAGCATGAGTTTGAGACTGGGGAAGACGTCGTCGATCGTGCCGTAGCACATGGTGAGGAGTTCCGGCACGCTCGCGAGGATGATCTTGTAGATGAGGTAGCCGAGGAAGCTCACCTTGACCACGTTCTTGAGGAACTCGAACAGGTTCTTCTTGGAGAAGATCTTCTTGGCGCCCTCGACGGGGTTCAGTTTCTCCAGCTTGGGGATGATGGGCTCGAAAGTGAAGAGGAAGCCGATCTGCGCCACGTTGGCCGCGATGCCGATGACGGCGGCGATGAAGACGAAGATGAACGAATGCTTGAAGATCATCATCACCGCGAGACCGATGGCGGGACGGGTGGCCTCGAAGGGATCGCCGCCCATGCGGTCGCCCAGGTAGTCGAGGAGGATGGAGGCGTCGTCCACCAAGGCGACTCCCATCCAGCCGAGGAGCACGAAGAGGACGATGAGGATGGCCGTCGAGACGATGTCTTTCGAAGTGCACACCTGACCCTTCTCGCGCGCATCGCGGAGTTTCTTCTGGGTGGGCATTTCGGTCTTCTCGCCGGAACTCTCAGCCACCGATGAGCCTCCTCACGGGATCGAGGATGGCCCCCTCGCGGGTGTACATGAGCATGTCCATGATGAACGGGAGGTACGCGATCAGCATCGCCACGCCGAGGGCGGACTTGACCGGCATCGAGAGGAAGAACACGTTGAGCTGCGGCGCGGTGCGGTTGACGAAGCCGAGGCCGAGCGTGGCGAGGAACATCACGATGATGGCCGGGGCGGCGATGACGACGGTAGTCTTGAGCATGGCGTCGAGGGTGCCGAGAATCTGCACCGGGGCGTCGGGGGCGAAGGCGAAGTCCGCGAAGACCGGCCACACGGAGTAGCTCCGGTAGAGGGCGCCCAGCACGAGAAGGATGGCGCCGGAGGTGAAGAAGATGGTGGAGACGATCTGGGTGAAGAAGATGCCGGTGGTGGAGACCTGCGAGCCGGCGAGGGGCGAATACACCTCGCCCATCGTGGCGCCGCGTTGGTTGTCGATGAAGTTGCCCACGTTCTCCGCCACCCAGAAGGGAATGGCCGCGAAGAAGCCGAGGAGAAAACCGATGAGCGCCTCCTTGAGCGCCGCCACGCCGAACAGGAGGAGACTCGGCTCGCCCGGAGGCATGGCCGCGTGGACGAGCGGGATGGCGACGAAGGCGAAGGCGAGCGAGGCCGCGCGACGGGCCACGCCCGGGATCATCGAATCGGTGAGGGCCGGACAGACCGCGAAGGCGCCCATCACCCGGGCCATCGCGAGCACGGCGGCCAGGATCCAACGGTGCAACTCGGGGTAGGTAATCACCGGAGCAGCGCGAAGTGGCTGAAGATATCCTGGGTGTAGAGGAGGAGCGACGAGCCCATCCACGACGCGCAGGCGAGGAGCGTGAGCGAAATGGCGATCAGCTTCACGGCGAAGCCGAGCGTCTGTTCCTGGATCTGCGTGAGCGCCTGCAGGAGCGAGACGATGATGCCGATCACGGTGGCCACCACGATGGGGATGAGCGACAGCCTCAACACGATGATGAGGCACATCTTGGCGTAATCGAGAATCTGCGCCTGGCTCATAGCACGTACCCTCTCACGAGACCTTGGATGAGGAGCGTCCAGCCGTTGACCATCACGAAGAGGAGCAGCTTGAACGGCAGGGAGATCGTGACCGGCGAAACCATCATCATGCCCATCGCGAGGAGGATGTTGGAGACGATGATGTCGATGGCGATGAAAGGTAGATACACGAGAAAGCCGATCTGGAACGCTTTGGTGAGCTCCGACACGCAGAACGAGGGGAGCAGAATGAAGTAGCTTTCGGGATCGACCGAGGCCGGTTCGCCGTCCTTGGCCCACAGCGTTTCGGCCGTGTGCACGAAGAAGGCACGTTCGCGCGGCGAGGTGCGGTCGGAAAGGAACTTGCGGAACGGTTCGGCCGCCTTGGCCACGGCATCGGTTTCGAACCAACGCTCGCCCGTTTCGCCGGGGGCCGACTGGACGGACGCTTGCGGGGTCTTGGCCAGCTCCTCCTTGGCGATGCTCCACGATTCGCCCGCGATCGGCGCCATGATGTAGAAGGTGAGAATCATCGCGAGCGCGTTGATCACCATGTTGGGCGGGATGGACTGGATGCCGAGCGCGTTGCGGATGAGCGACATCACCACCACGATCTTGAGGTAGCTCGTGGCGATCATCGCCAGGAACGGCAGAAGCGAAAGTCCGATGAAAAGGACTATGAGCGAAAACGGGTCGGTCTGGAACATGGCGGCTTACTCCTTCGTTTCGACGACGAACGCGAACTGGTCGCCCACCCGGCCCAAGCGGCCCTGCGCCACGAGCTTGCCCTGCCGGACGAGTTTGAGCTGCGCGTTTTCGGCCGGACCGGAGGCGGACAAGGCGCCGTCCAGCAGTTCACCCAAAGTGACGGTAGCGGGTTCGGCCGGGAAAACCCTCACGCGACCATCTTCCGCAAAGGCCTCCACTCCGCCCGAGACTGCGGCGAAGCGTCCGTCCACCACCACCCGGGGGGCGATGGTGCCGATTTCCGGGAGGAGGAGCGCATCGCCGGGCGCGAGCGAGGCTAGGTCGGCATCGGACAGGGCGAAGGCGTCGTATTCGGCTTGGGCGGGAAGCGGAGCGGAGCGGACACAGTCGCTCGCGAGATCGAGATTGCGCAACACGCCGAGCGCGCCGGTGATGGTGGCGCTGCGGGTGACGGCGAACGTAAGATCGTCCGTCTGGAACGCGATCATGGCGGACGGGTCGGGGGCGGACGGGGCGAGGCCCACGATTTTCAGCTGACGGCGAATCGCGTTTTCCAGCATCTGCAATAGCTGTCCGCACTCGCGCTCCACAAGCGACAGCACGATGGCGTCCGGCACTTCGGGGAGCGAGTCCCAGAGTTTGTCGAGCTCAGGGAAGCGAGGGGACCTCGCGATCGAAAGCGTATGCGGCTCGTCGCCGAACGAGATCGAGAGCGACAGCATTTGCGAGACGGCTGGCGCGATGTCGGCCCGGCGGAGCGTGCGGGTTTCCTCGCCCAGGCGGCAGGCTGCGGCGAAGGCGGGAGAATCGACGATTTCGCCGGGCGAGAGATTCTTCCATTGCGGAAGCGCGGAAACGATTTCAAGCGGTTTCATTGATCTTTCCTTTCTTCGCGGTAGCCACCACCACTGCCACGTGGTTGAAAGCGGGAGCATGCTCGGCCAACGCCGTTTCGAGTTGCGGCAAGGCTACGGCCACGACCCGCGCCGATTCCGGGGTGGAAGGCGTGATGGTAACGGTGAGCGCGCCCTCCTTGGCCGAGAGCCGGATCTCGGAGCCGTCGAGCACCGTCGGCTTGAGGACGATGCGGATTTCGCCTTCGCCCTGCGCCAGGGTCGGCGTGACGGAAATCTGCGCCGCAACCGCCTCGACCACCTCGTTCACCGTTTCGACAATGGCGATCGTGCGCGCCGAAGCCGCCTCTACGCGCACCGTTTCCGGCTGGACGATCGGCGCCGTTTGCGGCATGGCGGCTGGCTGCACCGGAGCATCAATGGCGGCAGGCGCTTCCGACTTGGCCGGCTTTTCAAGAATAACCGGCTTTCCCGGCACAAGCGGCTTTTCCGGCTGGGCAAGCGCTTCTGGCTTGATCGGAGCCTTCACCGGAGTTTCCGGATTATCTGGAATATCCGGAGTTC
>CAMZDY010000064.1 GCA_947305585.1 uncultured Verrucomicrobiota bacterium
GACATCATCACCATGTGGCACGCGCTCGACGGCGATCCCGATTTCGGTTTCGATATCGACATCAACAAGATCAAGAAGGCCGAGGATTCCTTCAAGGCCGCCATGGCCAAGTACTTCCTCCCGCCTGAAGCGATGAGCGTCAATCCCCAGATCATCTGGAGCCCGATGCCAGGCGGCGCGCTCACGGCCAACACCCAGATGCTGCGCGACAACAACATGATGGACAAGTACGACGACATGATCGCCGAGATGTACGACTGCGTGCGCCTCGGCGGCTTCGGCACGTCGGTCACGCCCGTCAGCCAGTTCTACGCCCAGCAGGCCATCCAGAACGTCATGTTCGGCAAGTTCAAGAAGTTCTCGCCCGGCTACGCCAAGATGGTGCTCGGGTACTTCGGCAAGACGCCGGTTCCGCCGGATCCGGAAATCGTCAAGAAGGCGGCCGAGTTCATGGCTTCCAACGAGCTCACCAAGCCCTACAGCGTGCCCACCACCAAGACGGTGCTCGAGCTCAACGACGCCGATCCCAAGAAGGGCGGCGCGGTGGCCAAGGCCGATCTCGAGAAGGCGGGCCTGCCCGTGACCGACGAGAACATCTTCATCGCCGCCTCCTGCAAGGAGAAGGGCATTCTCTTCCTCAAGGATCCTTCCAAGGCGCCGATGGGCTGCCGCTTCGCGGAGGATGTGAAGCCGGCTTCGTCCGGCGCCAAGGACGGGATCACCGTCACCATCGGCGGCAAGGCCTACGGCGTCAAGATCACGGGCGAGGGCAAGGCGATCGTCAACGGCAAGGAAGTCGCCTTCAAGCAGGAAGCCGGCATCAAGTCGGCTCCGGCCGCTGCGGCCGCGCCTGCGGGCGGCACCGAGGTCAAGTCGCCCGTGCCCGGCACGGTTCTGCGCGTGACCGCCGCTTCGGGCCAGAAGGTCGCGAAGGGCGACGAACTCCTCGTCATGGACGTCATGAAGATGGAAACGCCGGTCACCGCCCCCTGCGACGGCACGGTGACCATCAACGTCAACGCCACCGACAAGGTGGCCACCGGCGACGTTCTGGCGACAATCGGCTAAAGGAGCGAACCGATGAGAAAACTGTTTACCTTGTTCATGCTTGCGGCGTTCGCCTTGGCGGCGCACGCCGAAGGCGACTGGCAGACCACGCTCGGCAAGGTGCGCGATCTTTCCGGCGACACCGGCATCTCCGGTTTCTGCCGCAAGGAGCCCCCGGCCTACATCACCGGCAACTATCCCGCCGAAGCGCGGATCGACGCCGGTCTGGTGGCGGGGCTCGACCCGCACGACAAGCGCTACATGACGCCCAACGGCTATTACGACAAGCAGGGCAAGTGGCACGGCGGCTACTTCGACGACTCCGGCGCGTTCGTGGCGGGGCACGAGGTGAAGACGCTGTTCGGCATGCCGTATGGCGTCGGCCAGCTCATCATGATCCCGCTGTGCCTCATCATGATCTACCTCGCCATCGTCAAGGGCTTCGAGCCGCTCCTCCTCCTGCCCATCGGGTTCGGCGGACTTCTGGCCAACTGTCCCTTGGCGGGCGTAACGGCTCCGGCCATGATGCATGACGGCATGGTGTCCATGCTCGCGTCGGGCGTGCCCGTGATGAACGGCGGCATCATCGAGCCGGGCGGATTCCTCTATTACTTCTTCCGCTTCGGCATCGATACGGGCGTCTTCCCGATCATGATCTTCATGGGCGTGGGCGCGATGACCGACTTCGGGCCCCTCATCGCCAACCCCAAGATGGCGCTTTTGGGCGGTGCGGCGCAGTTCGGCATCTTCTTCGCGCTCTTTGGCGCGCTCGGTCTCGCGGCCGTGTTCGGAGCGGACTTCTTCGGCGGGGTGGACCCGGTCAAGGCGGCCGCCTCCATCGGCATCATCGGCGGCGCGGACGGTCCCACGGCCATCTGGCTCACCTCGCGTCTCGCTCCGGACCTCCTGGGTGCGATCGCGGTGGCGGCCTACAGCTACATGGCGCTCGTCCCGATCATCCAGCCGCCCATCATGAACGCGCTCACCACCAAGGAGGAG
Organism: uncultured Verrucomicrobiota bacterium; assembly: GCA_947305585.1. GTDB lineage: Bacteria > Verrucomicrobiota > Kiritimatiellia > RFP12 > UBA1067 > UBA1067. Next base: position 2,047 of record CAMZDY010000064.1, read on the forward strand.
CGTCTCATCAAGATGCCGCCCTTGAGGGAAGTGAAGAAGATCGAGAAGATCTGCTTCCCGCTCATCGTGCTGCTCCTCTGCGCGGTGCTGCTGCCTTCGGCCGTGCCGCTTATCGGCGCGCTGATGCTGGGCAACCTGGCCAAGGAGGCGGGTCCCTCGGTGGCGCGCATCTCCGACACCATGTCGAACGCGCTCATCAACATCGTGACGATCATGCTCGGTCTTTCGGTGGGCTCCAAGCTCGCTTGCGAGAAGTTTCTCTCCGGCACTACGCTGGGCATTCTGGCGCTGGGGCTCGTGGCATTTTGCGTGGGCACCGCCGCCGGCGTGCTGATGGCCAAGTTGATGAACCTCCTCTCCAAGGAGAAAGTGAACCCGCTCATCGGTTCCGCTGGCGTTTCCGCCGTGCCGATGGCCGCGCGCGTCTCCAACAAGGTGTCGCTCCAGAACGATCCGACGAACTTCATCCTCATGCAGGCCATGGGGCCGAACGTTTCGGGCGTGATCGGCTCCGCCGTGGTGGCGGGCGTCCTCTACACTCTCTGCCGCTAAATCTTGGCCGCAGCGGGCGATAACGTGCCAGGGCGGGGCGGTTGCCTCGCCCTGGCCAGTTCCAGTCCCCGGCGCGCCAAGATATTGCGCGACCTGGGGGTGGATTTCGAGGTGGTCAAGACCGACGCGCGCGAAGTAAGCATTCCCCACGATCCGAGAGGAACCGTGCTCGCCAACGCTGTCGCCAAACTGCAGGCGTACGGCGCTCCGGACCGTCGCATACTCGCGGCCGACACCATCGTCTGGCTGGACGGCAAGATCTACGGCAAACCGCGCGATCTCGTCGAGGCCAAGACCTTCCTCCGGGAACTCTCCGGCCGCATCCATCAGGTGTTTACCGGCGTAGCCTATTTCGACGGCGAAAAGCTCCAGACCGAAGTGGCCGTGAGCGATGTCGCCTTCAAACCGCTTTCGGACGCGGCGATCGACGAATATGTCCGGCTTGTCAACCCGATCGATCGCGCCGGCGCCTACGATATAGATGACTTCGGCCCCTTGCTCATCGAACGCTTCGAAGGCGAGTATGAGAACATTATGGGCCTCCCGCTCGCCCCGCTTCGCCGCTGGCATCTTCTCTAAACCGGCTTCCCGGGCGGCCGAGAGCTCCCTCGCTCATCACGCCGCACCCTTCCTTGCGAGACGAAGATTTTGCGTTTTCCCTATTGACTTTTGGCGCGGAAATATGATATAATACTACCTCACTTAGCCATTCGTGGGAGGTTTTTCCACAAGGATGGCAGGGAAAGAAAGGCAAAAGAAACATGGAAGCATACGCAGTAATCGCCACCGGCGGCAAGCAGTTGCTCGTCAAGGCAGGCGACAGGGTCGAGATTGAAAAGCTCCCGGCCGAAGCGGGCACGGACGTCGTGCTCGACACCGTGTGTGCCATCAGCGATGGCACCACGCTCAAGGTTGGCGCTCCCTACGTGGAAGGCGCCAAGGTTACGCTCACGATCGACGGCAACAAGCGCGGCGAGAAGGTGATCAACTTCAAGGCGAAGCGCCGCAAAGGTTCGCGTCGCATGGTTGGCCATCGCCAGGAAATCACGGTCGCCACCGTCAAGGCTATCGCTTAAGGAGGAATAGAAATGGCTTCTTCAGCATCGGCACGCAACGGTCGCGATTCCAACCCCAAGTATTTGGGCGTCAAGGCTTACGACGGTCAGAAACTCACGGCGGGCTCCATTATCGTCCGTCAGCGCGGCACCAAGATCCATCCCGGCAAGAACGTAGGCCAAGGTCGCGACTTCACGCTCTTTGCGTTGAAGGACGGCACGGTCAAGTTCGTCAAGGACGGCAAGGTCGTCACGATTGTAGAGGGCTGAAAACCCGGCGATGAAAGCCAAGTCTTTCATCGATCAGGTCGAAATATTGGTCCGTTCCGGCAAAGGCGGGGACGGATCAATGTCTTTTCGGCGCGAGGCGCTGGTGGCGTTCGGCGGGCCTGACGGGGGCGACGGCGGACGCGGGGGCGATGTGGTCCTCAAGGCGTCCGAGCACGTAAATTCGCTCCTGTCGCTCTATTACGACCCCAAATGTTTCGCGCAGGACGGCGCGCCCGGCCAGGGACAGAAGATGTACGGCAAGCGGGGCAAGGATCTGGTGGTGCCGGTTCCGTTGGGGACGGAAGTCTACGAGGCGGATACTGGGCTGCTCCTTGCCGACATCACCGAACCCGGCCAGCAGGTGATCGTGGCCAAGGGCGGTGCGGGCGGCTACGGCAACGTCCATTTCAAGAGCAGCGTGAACCAGGCGCCCACCGAGCACACTCCGGGCGGCGAAGCGGAAGAAAAGCGGCTTCGTCTGGAGCTGAAGACGATTGCGGACGCGGGGCTTCTCGGTTTTCCGAACGCGGGCAAGAGTTCGCTCCTTTCGGCGCTTTCCAGCGCCACGCCCAAGATCGCCTCCTATCCTTTCACCACTTTGAACCCGATCGTGGGCACCATCGTCTATCCCGACTACGCCAAGATCCGCATGGCCGACGTGCCCGGGATCATCGAGGGCGCGGCCAAGGGCGTGGGGCTGGGTCTGGCGTTCCTGAAGCATCTGGAGCGCAGCCGCGTATTGGTGTACGTGATCGATCTGGCCGGCACTGACAACCGCAAGCCATGGGACGACTATCTAGTGCTCCGCAAGGAGATCGAGGAATATTCCGTGGAGCTGGCGGAGCGTCCGTTCCTGGTGGTGGCCAACAAGCTGGACACCGTGGAGGGGCAAGCCAACCTCGAGGAGTTCCGCAAGGTCACGCAGACGGATCCCATCTGCATCAGCTGCGAAACGCGCGAAGGGCTGGACGAATTCAAGGCCCGTCTCCGCGCGATAGTGGATCCTAAAACCAAGTTCCATCACACCCACGCGGAGCGGCCAGACCTTGCCGAAATGCCGGACACTACGGGTGACGAGATCCCCGCCGAGGCCATGAAGTTCGCGACTTTTCTCAAACTGGAAAAGCCCAAGGCGAAGAGCCATCCTTCGCGCGGCAACATCCATTAAGGAGATCCCCCTCATGAAGCGCTGGACCGTACAGACAGTAGTGGAGGCCAAGGGCAAGACGAAACTCGGTTGCGTAACTGCGTACGACGCGGCGTTTGCGCGCTTGGCGGACGAGGCGGGAGTGCCGATCATCCTGGTGGGCGATTCGATGGGCAACAACGTGCTCGGCTACTCCAACACCCTCAACGTGGAGCTGGAGGATACGCTTCGCGCGGTCGGGGCGGTGGTGCGCGGCGTCAAGAACGCAATGGTGGTGGCGGATATGCCGTTCGGTACGTACCAGGCGGGGCAGGACCAGGCGGTAGCCAACGCGATCCGGTGCATCAAGGCGGGGGCCGACGCCGTCAAGCTGGAGGGGGCTTCGGTGGAGACGTGCCTGCTCATCCAGCGGCTCGTTTCGATCGGTGTTCCGGTATTGGCGCACGTGGGGATGCAGCCGCAGAGCGTCAACGTGTATGGCGGCTTCAAGAAGCAGGGCAAGACGCGCGAAAGCGCCGACAAGGTCATGGCCGACGCCCGCGCGGTGGAGGCGGCCGGAGCTTTCATGGTCACTTTGGAATGCATTCCTTCCGAACTCGCCGCTTCTATTACGGCCGCGCTTTCCATTCCGACGATCGGCATCGGGGCCGGTCCGGTGTGCGATGCGCAATGGCTCGTGATGCACGATCTTCTGGGGCTCAACGAGCAAGTGCCCGGTTTCGTGCGCAAATATGCGGACCTGGCCCGGACGGTGCGCGAGGCCTTTGGCGCCTACGTGGCGGACGTGGCGGCGTCGCGTTTCCCCTGATCCGTCGGGACGGTCCGGTTTTCCCTTTGAAAATAATTTCACTTTCCCCTTGACTTTTTCTGTTAGATATGGTAAACTTATAGACAGCTAACTTGAAAAGGATGTTTATGCCGATCACATTATTGGGCCCCGGGGCCAAGCGTCACGTCGCTTCCATCCATGGAAACGACGCGATAAAGCGCCATTTGTGCGACTTGGGATTCGTCGAAGGCGCGG
>CAMZDY010000065.1 GCA_947305585.1 uncultured Verrucomicrobiota bacterium
CGAAGGTCATTTCGGTCTGTTCTTTGAAGCGCGAACCGGGAACCTTGCACTGGGGACAGAATTCCGGAGGCGTCTCGCCTTCATAAATATACCCGCAGACGGGGCAAACCCATTTCTTCATGTGTGTTCTCCTTTTTGGTTTGGTTTAATGACAGTATATCAAAAATCGGCCGCGAAGTCAAGCATTTAGTCTTGGCGAACATCGGATCCGGCGGCGGACAGATCCACGAAGTTGGTCACGGTGTGGACCACTTCCACGTAATTGGTGGCCGCCACCTGGCGCACGGTAACGACCGGCGCCTGCACCGCCGGCTGCGGACGGAGCTGCCGGCCCTGGAGCCAGCCGCAGATCCATCCGCCACCCGCGAAAACCGACAGCGCCACGACCGTCTGCAAGACGCCCAGCACGGCCTTGCGCCAACGCGCGAACCGGCGCGATGCCCGGCGGCGTCGCGGCTTGACCTTGACCTTCATGCCGCTCGCGGCGTCGCGGCAGAGTTTGATCACCTCGATCGCGCTCTTGGGACGGTTCTCGCAATCGGTGGCGCACATGACGGAGACGACCCGCGCCACCGCCTCGGGCACGTCCGGCCGCACCTTGCGCACGGACGGCAACTCCTCGCCCTTGAGCGACTTGGCCATCAGCTCCACCACGGACGAATCGCCGTGGGGACGCTCGCCCGTGAGCATTTCGTAGAAGACGACTCCGAGCGAATAGATGTCGGCGCGGACGTCAACCCGGCGGGAATCGAGCATCTGCTCGGGCGCCATGTAGGCGGGCGTGCCGATGATCACGCCGGTGGCGGTGAAGGTGGTGGTCTTGCCCGCATCGCCCGAAAACTTGGCGATGCCGAGGTCGGCGAGGTGCGGCACGCCCTCGGCGTCGAACATGATGTTGTCGGGCTTGATGTCGCGATGGATTACACCCGCCGCGTGGGCGCGCTCCAGGGCGGAGGCGATCTGCACCACGATGGCGATGGCTTCGTTCACCTTGTAGCGTCCCTTGGCCTTGAGCCGTCCGGCCACGTTGCCGCCGGCCATGTAGTCCATGATGAGCCAGCAGAAGCCGGAATCGGGATCTTCGCCCACGTCGTGCACGGCGATGAGGTTGCGATGGCGCACTTTCATGGCGAATTCGGCCTCGCGGGCGAAGCGTTTGCGCCACTCGTGCTCGTCTTCGCCCTTGGGGGGCGTCATGAGCTTGAGCGCATAGGCCGCGCCGCTCAAAGGATCGCGGATGAGATACACCGCGCCCATGCCGCCCTGCCCCAGGAGCCGCTCCACCGTGTAGTCGCCGAATCTACTTCCGATCTCCAGCATGGTCTATCTCCTGGGTTCGCCCCCCCAAACGCCGATACGCCGCCCACGTCGGTCGCGAACGGTGCCGTCAATATCCACATAGAAAAGTTTATGCCTGCGGCTAACCACGATTTCCGCGTTCTTCGAACACCCTTTGAACGCATCCATGCCAATACTCCTAACCGAATCGGGGATGGACAATACTTCCAGTGACCTGCACCCTGCAAATGCGCGCGCTCCAATAGTCCTGACCGTATTCGGTAAATAGATGGCTTGCAGTGACGAGCAATTCTCAAACGCCGAGTTGCCCACCTCAACAAGACCCGGTTGTATCGTTATCCGCTTCAACTTTCGGCAATTTTGGAGCGCACCAGCGGCTAGGTTGCGGACACTTGGAAGCGTTAAATCTTTCACCCAGCTCCGACCAGAACCAACGGTAATCAATGTCACTTTGTCGTTACTCTCCAGCATGCACAACTCCACGCGATCGGATGTATACCTAGAATAATAATAAGGACCTTTAGGCGTACTTTCTTCCACACCTTCGATTGACTGCGGGGGTGGCGGCACTTCCAACGTCTGTTTCGGCATGGTTGGCCGGGGCTTAGGCTGGAGTTTCGGAGGAGGCGGTGGTGGCGGCGGCGCTTCCGGCTTGGGCGGTTCCGGTCGAGGAGCCGTTTCTTCGCGTCGTAGCCAGTTCACTACGTTAGTTACGTGCACCACCTGATCCACCCAGTTGGTCTTGAAAATCACGATGGGATCGGGCGGCGCGAGATCCGCCGGATCCGGCGTCATACCTACGCGCCGCCCCCACAGGAACGACAGCGCAAAAGCGAGCACCGCCGCGCCCAGTCCCGCGAACGTGACCAGCGCGGGTTTCCACCACGCCTTCCAATCGAGTTTCCGCCGTCCTTCGCCGCCGCGCTTCAGATTGACGCTCCCCAAAGCCGACCGGCACCGCCAGGAAACCTCCTTGGCGCTCTGGATGCGCGCATCCCGCTTGGGGGCGCACATCCGGGCGATCACTTCGGCCATTTCCGCCGGCACGTCGTCGCGCACGGTGCGGATGTCGGGGATGGGCTCGCCGTGGATGGCCTTGGCCATCAGCTCCACCATGGTGGCGTCGGCGTTGGGCCGCCTGCCCGCGAGCATCTCCCAGAAGACGATGCCCAGGGAATAGATGTCGGCGCGGGCATCGACGTGGCGCGAGTCCATGACCTGCTCGGGCGCCATGTAGGCAGGCGTGCCGATCATCACGCCGGTGGTGGTGACGCCGGGATCGGTCTTGGCGCCGTCGTCCGCGAACTTGGCGATGCCGAGGTCCATGAGATGCGGCACCCCCGCCGCGTCGAACATGATGTTGTCGGGCTTGATGTCGCGATGCACCACTCCCGCCGCATGGGCGCGCTCCAGGGCGGAGGCGATCTGCACGATGATGCCGGTGGCTTCGCGCAGGGAGAGCCGGCCTTCCAGCTTGATGCGCTCGGACACGCTTCCGCCGTCCAGATAATCCATCAGGATGTAGCAGAGGTGCGTTTCGGGATCTTCGCCCACGTCGTACACCGCGATCAGATTGCGGTGGCGCACCTTCATGGAAATTTCGGCTTCGCGGGCGAACCGGGCCCGGAACTCCTGTTCCTCCTCGCCCTTCGGCGGCGTCATGATCTTGGCGGCGTAGCGGGCGCCGCTCACCGGCTCGCGGATGAGAAACACCGCGCCCATGCCGCCCTGCCCGAGCATTTCCTCCACCAGATAGTCGCCGAACTTGTCGCCGGGTTTCAGCATGGCAACTCCTCGCCTACAGGAAGCGTCCGGTGAAAGACTCTGGACAGGCCTTGATCTTCCCGGGCGGACCTTCGCACACGAGATTGCCGCCCCGGTCGCCGCCGCCGGGCCCCAGATCGATCAGCCAGTCGGCGCACTTCATCACGTCCACGTTGTGCTCGATCACCACCACGGTGTTGCCCTGGTCGCGCAGCTTCAACAGGAGATTCATCAACTTCGCGATATCGTCGAAATGGAGGCCGGTGGTGGGTTCGTCGAGGAGATAGAGCGTGCGGCCGGTGCCGCGCTTGGAGAGTTCGGCCGCGAGCTTGATGCGCTGGGCCTCGCCGCCCGAGAGCGTGGTGGCGCTCTGGCCGAGGGCGATATACCCCAGACCCACGTCGCACAGCGTCTTCAGTTTGCGCGCCAGCGACGGCACCTTGGCGAAAAAGCCGTAGGCCTCTTCGACCGTCAATTCCAGCACCTGGGCGATGTTTTTGCCGCCGTACGTCACCTCCAGCGTTTCGGCGTTGAAGCGCTTGCCGCCGCACTGTTCGCAGGGCACGTACACGTCGGGCAGGAAGGACATCTCGAGCTTCCTCACGCCGTCGCCCCCGCACACTTCGCACCGGCCGCCCTTCACGTTGAAACTGAAGCGTCCGGCGTCGTAGCCGCGCGCCTTGGCGGCTTCGGTCTTGGCGAACAGCTGGCGGATCTCGGAGAAGAAGCCGACGTAGGTGGCGGGATTGGAACGCGGCGTGCGGCCGATGGGCGACTGGTCGATCTCGATCACCTTGTCGAAATATTCCATGCCGGTTATCTTGCGGTGCTTGCCGGGCACGGCCTTGGCGCGGTAAAAGCGTCGCATCAGCTCGCGCTTCAGCGTTTCGTCGACGAGCGTGGACTTGCCCGACCCGGAAACGCCCGTCACGCAGGTGAACGACCCCACGGGAATGTGCACGGTGATGTTCTTGAGGTTGTGTTCGCGCGCGCCATGCACCACGAGCGCCTTTTTCGGGTCGGGCGCGGGGCGACTGGTGCCGTCCATGGCCTGCCCCACCACGCTCTTCTCGCCGTTCAGATACTGCGCGGTGAGGCTGCCGCACTTCAAAAGCCCGGGAAAACCGCCCTGGTACATGAGCCGGCCGCCCTCGCGTCCCGCGCCGGGGCCGAGGTCCACCACGTAGTCGGCATGGCGCATCATCTCTTCGTCGTGCTCCACGATGACCACGGTGTTGCCCCGGTCGCGCAGCTCCTTGAGCGTGGCGATCAGCCGCTCGTTGTCGCGCGGGTGGAGGCCGATGGTGGGCTCGTCCAGCACGTAGAGGACGCCGGTAAGGCCGCTCCCGATCTGCGTGGCGAGGCGGATGCGCTGCATCTCGCCGCCGGAGAGCGTGGACGACGCGCGGTCGAGCGTGAGATAGTCGAGCCCCACATCCAGCAGGAACTTGAGGCGGCGGACGATCTCGCGCAGGATGTCGCGCATGCCGGGCCAGCGGTCGTCGCCGATGGCGGAAAAGAAATCGAGCGCCTCCTTGACCGGCATGGCCATCACCTCCACGATGGTCTTGCCCTCCACCGTGGCCGCGCGCGATTCGGGCCGGAGCCGCGCGCCGCCGCACTCGGGACAGACGCGGAAATTCTGGTAGGCCTCCATCTTCATGCGCATTTCGTCGTCGTCGGTTTCGTCGAGCCGCTTCTGGAGCGTGGCGATGACGCCTTCGAAAGGCTTGTCCACCTTGCGCCAGGGGAGGTTCAGATCGTCCTTGAAGCCGTGCATCAGTTCGTGGCGGAATCTGACGGGGAGGTCCTTATAGGGCGTACGCAGGGAAACGCCGTACTGCCGCGCGATGTGCACGAGCACCTCCTTGTAGTAGAGGATCGACATCTGCCCCATCCGGCGCCAGGGATGGATGCACTCCTCCAGGGGGAGCGTCTTGTCCGGCACGATCAGATCTTCGTCGAAAAAGTAAAGCTGGCCGAGCCCCGCGCACCGGGGACACGCCCCGAACGGCGAATTGAACGAGAACGAGCGGGGCTTCAGCTCGTCGAAACTGAGACCGCAATCGGGACAGGCGTTGAGCTCCGAATAGGTGACGTCGTTCACCTGGATGACGCCCTTGCCTTCCTTGAGCGCCAACTCGATGCTGTCGGTCAGGCGGGTGCGGTCGGCCGGGATCACGAGCCGGTCCACTACGATATCGATATTGTGGCTCTTTTTCTTGTCGAGCTCCGGCAGTTCCTCCGCGAGGAAAATCTCGCCGTCCACCCGCACGCGGGCGAAACCGCTGCGGCGGATGGCCGCGAACACGTCGTCGTGGCGGCCCTTCTTGCCCTTGACGACGGGGGCGTAGATGATGGCTTTGCCGGGATGTTTCTGCACCGCCTCCACGATCTGCTCGGCGCTCTGCCGGACTACCGGCTTGCCGCACTTCGGGCAATGCGCCACCGCCACGCTGCCGTAGAGGATGCGCAGGTAGTCGTGGATTTCCGTGACGGTGGCCACGATCGAGCGCGGATTGCCGCCGGTGGTGTGCTGCTCGATGGAAATGGCGGGCGAAAGTCCCTCGATCCGCTCCACGTCGGGCTTCTCCAGCCGGTCGAGGAACTGCCGCGCGTAGGCCGAGAGCGACTCCACGTAGCGCCGCTGGCCCTCGGCGTAAAGCGTGTCGAACGCGAGCGAACTCTTGCCCGAACCCGAGAGGCCGGTAACGACCGTCAACGAATTGCGGGGGATCGAAACGTCGATCCCCTTGAGGTTGTGCATCCGGGCGTTGACGATCCTGATCAGACTAGAACGCCTTCTTGAGATCGATGGCCAGGATGAACTCCGGATTCGACTTGGTCTTCTTGAGACTGTTCAAGACCGACTTCATGGCCGATTCGGGGCCGGCGTCGCTCAGGATGCGGCGCATGGCCCACGTCTTCTCCAGCTCCATCGGATCGAGGAGGAGATCCTCCTTGCGCGTGCCGGACTTGTCGATGTCGATGGCGGGGAAGATGCGCTTGTCGG
>CAMZDY010000066.1 GCA_947305585.1 uncultured Verrucomicrobiota bacterium
GTCTCAATGGCATTGAGAAGGTCAGGGGTTCGACTCCCCTTATCTCCACCATCCTCCCGTCTTCCAGCCGATAAAAAGTTGCAGAAAACACTTGCAATTTCGGCGGAAATATGATATAATACAGTCAGAAAATCTGATGGGAGGAACCGAGACTTGACGTTTTTCAGCATTTTGGCCAGCATATATCTGGGTGCGGGCGGCGCTTTGCAGTTGGCGCAAGGCGGAGGAGACATGTCGCGCAAGGGCGGGGCGTGCTTGCGCGCAGGCTGGTATGCGAGCGACTTTCTGGCGGTGGAGTGCGAGGCGGGATGGCTGGAGAACCAGTCGAGTCTGGCCGTCAAGGGACTGTGGCACTGGTGGGGCTACGAAAGGTTCGATCCGTTTTTCACGTTCGGCGGCCGGGGCTGGTTCCATGACGGCGACGCGGGGCCTTGCGCGGGGACCGGGTTTTTCTACCATCTCGACGACCATTGGTCGCTGAGGGCGGATGCGGAGGCCACGCTGGGGCTGGAGCGCGACGTGGAGATGATATATTCGTTCGGGTTGGGGGTGCAGTATGAGTTCTGACGTGCGCGAAGAGTGGTACGACGCGGATTCGAAGACCGCGATAACGATCGTGGACGTGGCGGGGGCGGCGCAGCGGCTCGCGGAGGGGCATCTCTGCGGTCCCACGAGCGCGCGTTTTCTGGCGGAGGGTCTGGTGGAGGTGTCGCTCGTGTCGGGCGAGCTCGGGAGCGCGGAGGAAACCGTGAGCCTCCAGATGAAGTGCAAGGGTCCCTTGGGCGGAATGAACGTGGAGTGCTCGGGCGACGGGAAGCTGAGGGGCTACACGGAAAAGAAGATTCTGGACGAGTTCGACGGATTGGGCCGGGCGGATGCGCGGAAGGTGGTGGGCGAAAAGCAGATCCAGGTAACGCGGAGCGCGCCGGGCAAGATCCTCAGCCAGGCGATCGCCACCAACATCAACGGCTACCTCAACCAGAGTCTGCAGCGGAACGCGTCCATCAAGGTGTGGGCGGAGACGAGCGATGAGGGCAAGGTGCTGGGGGCGCGGGGCGTCATGGTGGAACGGATGCCCGATGCCGGGGACAAGGATTTCAAATGGCCGCCCAGGCTCAACCTCGCGGCGTCGTCCAGGACGATTTTGAAGGCGTTGGGGTTCGCGCAGGCGGAACTCAAAAAGACCTCGCCGCTCCAGTTCGGCTGCCGGTGCGGCATGGAGCGGGCGAAGGCGATGCTGGGCGCGCTGTCGGAGGAAGAGCGCAAGGGTCTCCCTGCCACGGTGGACGTGACGTGCCACATGTGCGGGCGGACGTATATGGTGAAAACGGGAGCATAGCAGACGATGCAGCGGAGAGTTTGGGTGGAGATAGATCTCGCGGCGCTCAAGCGCAACTACGACAAGATCGCGGCCAAGGTGAAGCCGTGCGAGGTGTTGTGCGTCCTCAAGGCGAACGCGTACGGGCTCGGGGTGAAAGACTACGCCAAGGTGCTGGGCGGGAATTTCGGCGTGGCGGAGCCGTTCGAGGCGCTGGAGCTGAAACGGGCGGTGCCGGGGGCGAGGGTGCAGATCCTTTCGTCCATCCTGCCGGACGAGATCGACGATATGGTCCAGGCCGGCGTGGTGCTGCCGGTGATCGACCTGGCGACCGCGAAGCTCATTTCGGAGGCGGCCGGGCGCAGGAAGAAACGCGCGAAGGTGCAGTTCAAGCTCGACACCGGAATGGGCAGGCTCGGCATCAAGCCGGACGAGGCGCTGGAGACGATGGAGCGGACGGCCCGGCTCCCCGGACTCGAGATCGACGGCGTCTTTTCGCATTGCCCGATGGCGTACGATCCGGAAGATCCTTTCACCGGGCGGCAGATCAAGCGGTTCAAGGAACTGGTGGCGCAGGCGGAAAAGCGGGGGCTCCGGTTCCGCTACGTCCATATCGCGGCGAGCGACGCCATCAACAATTTCCCGGAGGCGTACCGCAAGCCGTTCAACCTGGTGCGCACGGGGATCAATCTGCACGGAAGTTTCGATCCCAACGGCCGGCGGAGCCTCAAGGTGGAGCCGGTACTGTCGCTCAAGACGCGCGTCGCCCAGGTGCGGGAACTCGAGGCGGGAACCACCTTGGGCTACGGGCGGACATGGTGCCTCAAGGAGCGGACGAAGGTGGCCACGATTTCGGCCGGCTACGCGGACGGGCTGCCGCTCGCGCTCACCAACCGGGGGCACGTGCTCATCAAGGGCAAGGTGTGTCCGGTGATCGGGCGGATTTCGATGGACTACACCACAGTGGACGCGAGCGCGGTGGACGACGTGGCGCCGGGCGACGAGGTGACGTGTCTCGGGCGGAGCGGACGGCATTGCGTGACGCCGGACGACTGGGCGGCGCTTAAAGGCACCCACGCCTACGACATCATCTGCTCGCTCGGGAGCCGGGTGGAAAGGAGGGCGAAGTGAGCCAGGAATGGAATTTGCGGTCGCGCGGACACGTTTGCAGCATCTGCCAGCAGCCGCTCGAGGACCGGGCCAAGGTGGTGAGCGCGCTCAAGGAGGCGCAGGGCGGATACGAGCGGCGCGATTGCCATGCGGAGTGCTGGGCGGCGGAAACGAGGGACTGGACGCCGTTTTCGCAGTGGGACGGGATCTATCTCGCGCCGGTCAAGGAGGAGAAGAAGGAGGCGCTCAAGAAGGAGGACGCGGGGGAGCTGCTGCGCAAGCTGGTGACGCTGGACGATCCGGCCATGAAGAACGTGGTGTACGTCTTGGCGGTGATGCTGGAGCGCGGGAAGATTCTCGTCGAGCGCGACGCCAAGCCGCAGGAGGACGGAACGATTTTGCGGGTGTACGAGGACCGGAAGAACGGCGACACGTTCGTCATCCTCGATCCCCGGCTGAGGTTGGAGAACCTCGGCGAAGTGCAACAGCAGGTGGTGGCGCTACTGAGCGGCACCAAAACCCTGGGAGAGGTGAGTGCAGAGGAAGAAACAGGCGAAACAGCTCAGCCCCAAACAGCGTAACGCGCTGGAGCAGGTGGCCGCGGGCAGGTTCTATCCGGACCTCGTGAAAGAGGAGGACGGATACTACGCCCGTTGGCGGGGGCTGGACGACAACCTGTGGGTGGACGAGTGGATGCGTGAGTGCGTGGTGACGCCGCTCACGGCGAGGACGGACAATATGGTTTTCGCCACGCTCCACGATGCGTGGATGGCGGCGCTCAAATCGGAATCGGGCAAGGTGGAGTGGGGGGACGAGGCGGAGTGCGCCAAGTTCGCGGAGGAGCTCAAGAAGTGGCGCGCGGGGGCCGACCGGGTCAAGCTGGATTTCGAGTTCGACAGCGCCGCGCTTACGCTTTCGACGAAAATGCCCAAGGGGTTTCTGGAATACCGGGAGCTGGGCCTCGCCACGTTCGTCTGCGGCAGTTTGAGGGGGCTTAAGCGCAAGGGGGACCGGCTGGAAAACCGGATGACGCAGGAAGAGGCGGCGCAATTCGTGGAACAGGAGGCGGCGGAGCTGCGAGGGGCCGGGTACGGGCTCAAGGGCGTGGAGGAGCGCGCGGAAGTGGCGGTGGACGCCACAGTGGAAGGTCTGGAGGAGACCAAGGCCCGGCTGAAACTGGTGGTGAAGGTGGACGGAGAGCCGGTGGGGATCGAGGACGTGAAGCGGCTCCTGGAGCAGCATTCGACGCTCGTATTCTTCCGCAACCGCTGGATTCTGGTGGACGTGAATCTCCTCAAGCAGGCGCTGCGGGCGCTCGAGAAGGTGGACGGCGCCGAAATGAACAAGGCGCAGGCGGTCGCGTTCATGACGGGGATCGGGCGGATCGGAGACCTGGAGACGAAGGAACTGGAGGCGAAAGGCTGGGTGCGCGGGCTCTTGAACGACATGCGTTCGCACGGCAAGACGCTGAAGCCGCCGGAGCGGATCGAGGGGCTCAAGGTGGAACTGCGCGATTACCAGAAGCGCGGGGTGGCGTGGCTTTCCTTCATGACGGAAAACGGTTTCGGGGCGCTCCTCGCCGACGACATGGGGCTGGGCAAGACGGTGCAGGCGATCGGCTGGATGCTGGTCAATCTCGGCCGGAGCGAGGGTCCGGTGCTGGTGGTGGCGCCGGTGACGCTGATGGGCAACTGGCGCAAGGAGCTGGAGAAGTTCGCGCCCGGGCTCAAGGTCTACGTGCATCACGGCGACGCCAGATTCTCCGGCGCGGGGTTCGCGGATGCGGCGCGGAAAAGTCAGGTGGTGCTTACGAGCTACGCTCTCCTGGTGCGCGACTATTCGCTCTTCGCCGGCTTCCGGTGGGGCGGGATGGTGCTCGACGAGGCGCAGATCATCAAGAACGCCAACACGCTCGTGTCGACTGCGGTCTACAAGCTGAGGCCGAAGAACCGCATCGCGCTCACCGGCACGCCGATCGAAAACTCGGTGGCCGATCTCTGGAGCATCGAGCGGTTCCTGAACCCGGGGCTCCTGGGCGACCACAAGTCGTTCACCGAGCGGTTCGTGAACCCCATCGCCTCCAAGGTGGATTCGGCGCAAGGCAAGAAACTGAAGCGCATCCTGGAGCCGTTCGTGCTGAGGCGGCTCAAGGCGGACGAGACGATCGCGGGCGAGCTGGGGGAGAAGCGCGAGGTCAAGGAGTATTGCGAACTCCTGCCGGGCGACCGCGGACGCTACGAGAACGCGCTCGCCGAATTCCGGTTTTCGGAGAAACGGCAGGGCGACGTGCTGGCGCTCATCACGGAACTCAAGCTCATCTGCGACGGCGAAGGCAAGCTCAACTACCTCATCACGCTTCTCGACAAGATCTTCGCCGCCGGGGAGAGCGCGCTCGTGTTCACTCAGTACGCCAAGATCGGGGCGGTCATCGCGCGGAGGCTCCACGACCGGTACGGACGGAAGTTTCCGTTCCTGCACGGGGCGCTGTCCACCAAGTCGCGCGAGAAGGAGATCGCGAAATTCCGGGACGACGAAACCCCGAGCGCGTTCGTGCTCAGTCTCAAGGCGGGCGGGTTCGGTCTCAATCTCACCAAGGCCACGCACGTCATCCATTTCGACCGGTGGTGGAATCCGGCCGTCGAGAACCAGGCGACGGACCGCGCGCACCGGATCGGACAGGACAAGCGGGTGATGGTGCATACGCTCATCACCACCGGCACCATCGAGGAGCACGTGGACGAGATCCTGGAGCGCAAGGGAAGTCTCGTGAACCTCATGAGTTTCACGGGCGACGAATTCTTCAAACTGGTGGAACTGTCATGAGCCGACGCAATCTTTATCCGCCCCGTTTCCCCAAGTTCGCCACCGGCATCCGCGCGCAGGTGCGGGGCGACACGGCGTTCGCGCGCAACTGGTGGTGGCAGAAGTGGCTGAAGGTCGTGGAGCGCATCGGCATGGGGGTGCGGCTCGGGAAGGGCAAGAACTACGCCACCTCCGGACAGGTGACGGAGCTGAAGATCGAAGGCCCCCGGGTGAAGGCCAAGGTCTTGGGGCTCCGGGAGAACCCTTACGAGGTGTCGCTGGAGTTCCGCCAGCCGGATGCGGAGCAAAAGCGGCGGATCGTCGAAAAACTGCGCGAGGAGCCGATAACGGTCGCTAGACTGCTGGCGGACGATCTGCCGCTGGAGGTCGAGGAGTTCTTCCGGGCGGAGGGTCTCGAGCTCTTTCCGGGCGAGAAACTGGGCGAAGGCGCGTACGACATGACGGTCGGCTGCAACTGTCCCGACTGGGCCAATCCCTGCAAGCATTCGATCGCGGTTTTGTACATTTTGGGCGAAGAAGTGGCCAGAAGGCCGCTTACTTTGCTGGGGTTGCGCGGCATTGAAGCGGAGGAGCTGTATGAAAATTGACCTTGCGGTTTTGCGCCGGATGGGGCCGATTCCCTTCTGGCGGGGCGAGAAGAAATTCATGGACCAGATGGAGCTCCTCTACAAGAAGGCGATAGAAAAATCGACAAAAACCCTTGACGAACACGACTGATTTTTGGTATAATATCATTCACTTAACCTCAAAAGGCGAGATAGCTCAGTTGGTAGAGCGCAGGACTCATAAGCCTAA
>CAMZDY010000067.1 GCA_947305585.1 uncultured Verrucomicrobiota bacterium
AAATCTGGCTCGACGGCGCGAACGGCGGCGACGGCTGGTACGGCGGCGCGAAGGAAACGCGCAAGATTCCAGCCGCGCCGATCTACTACGACCATCCGCGCCTCTTGAAGGCATTGACAGCCAAGTATCCGCTCGCGACGATCTTCGGCATGGATACCGACCGCACGCTGCGCTGGCCGGGCAACGAGCGTGGGATCGTGCCGGAGGACTACGATCTCGTGCGCAATGGTGTGTTCCAGCCGCCGGAGGCCGATACGCCGCTGAGAGGCAAGTGGTTCTGGCATCCCGGCGACGGGCCCAAGAGCCTCAAGGAACTTTCGACGCGCTATCTGGAGAGCGTCGGCCGGAGCGGCATCCTCGACCTGGGCCTTGCGCCCAACCGGGACGGCCTTATCGACGAGGACGATGTGAGGCGACTCAAGGAGTTCGGCGACTGGGTGCGGCAGTTCAACGCGGTCGATCTCGCGCGCGGCGTGAAGGGCGAAGCGGAACATCGCGCAAATTCGGCCGTCTGGCGCTGGCAGCTGCCCGAACCGCGCACCTTCGATGCGATCGATTTGGCGGAGGACATCCGCAAGGGACTCCGGGTCAAGTCCTGGAAGGCCTTTGCGGACGGGCGCGAGATCGCGCACGGCGGGCAGATCGGCTATCGCCGCATCGCGCGGCTCTCCTCGCCGGTCACCGCGAGCGAAGTGCGCGTGGAGGTGACGAGCGAGGGCAAGGCGGCGCTTCATCTTTCGTTGCGCGTAGTCCCGCCGCAGGATGGTGCGGTCGAGATCGCCGCACCGCAAAAGGTGGCCACGATCGCCTTCAAGGCGCTTCCTGCGCCCCAAGGCGAACTGGTCGCGGACTTTGGCGGCGCGGTAAAAGTGGGCGGCTTTGCGTTCACGCCTGGCACCGGCAAAGAGGTGCCGCCCAAGGGCTACCAGGCGCAAGCGTCGGACGATGCGAAGGCGTGGCGCGATCGCGGAAGCGACGAGTTCAGCAACATTCTCGCCAACCCGATTCGCCAGGATGTCCGGTTTCCGGCACCGGTGACCACGCGCTACCTCCGGCTCATCGCCGTGCCGTTTCCCGGCGAAACCCCGGATTGGAGCGCCCCTGGCGCAAAAGTCGAGTTCCCCGCCCCATGAAACCATTTGCACGGGGAATCTTCGTCTCATCCCTCGCGCGAGAGGAAAGGTAAAGAGGGGCTGGAGAGACTGCTTTCGCGACTGGGAGTTTTGGAGCTCTGGAGCAGGGAGAAACGCGGCGGAAAACTGGCGGAATGGGGCGATGAAACTGGCGGAAACGCAGGACGGAACCGGCAGAATCATCGCCCGGAACCGGCAGAATCAGGCAAGCTTTTTGCCGACGCGGAAGACGGCGCCATTGGTGCGCTTGAGCAAAGCGTTGTAGTACCAGGCCAAGAGTGCGCGATTTCGATTTATGATTTTAGCACTTTCCGCTTGACGGGAAGGGTGGGAATATGGTATAATATATAGCGACTATCTAAAATGTCGAAGCGGAGGAATGCAAGATGAGCGATCGCGTAAACGTGATTTGTCTAAAGTGGGGTGAGGCGTATCCGGCCGAATACGTCAACCGGCTTTATGCCGGGGTGAAGCGCCATTTGCACCGGCCGTTCCGGTTCGTGTGCTTTACCGACGACAGTTCCGAACTGGTGGAGGGGATTGACGCCCAGCCCATCCCCAAGGCGCCGGAGAACTGGAAGCATACCGACTGGTACGGCAGCTATTGGCCCAACATCTACGTGAAGCTCTGTCTCTTCCGTCCGGGCGAGGGCGGGCTCGAGGGCCCCACGCTCTTTCTCGACATCGACCAGATCATCACGGGCGATCTGGATCCGTTCTTCGACTACAAGCCGGGCGAGTTCTGCATCATCCGCAACTGGGTGGAGCTCCGGAAACGCATTTTCCGTCGCTTGCCGAAGATCGGCAATTCCTCCTGCTTCCGGTTCGATGCGGGCGCCAAGAGCGCCTACATCTACGACAAGTTCGTGGAGGAGATGGATATCGCCCAGGACCGCAGATACTTCCGCACCGAGCAGGAGTACATGACGCACGCGGTGGGACTCGACAAGGTGAATTGGTGGCCGGGCGGTTGGGTGCGCTCCTTCAAGCGCAGCGCCTGCTGGCCGTGGCCGCTCAACCATCTTTTGGTGCCGCGTTTCCCTGCGGGCGCGCGCATCCTCTGCTTCCACGGCCAGCCCAATCCGATCGATGCCATCAACGGCTTCAAGGGCAAGCATCTCAACACTTGGACGCGCCCCGCGCCTTGGGTGGAAGAAATGTGGCGCGCCTGAGGATTTTTGATTTTCCCCATTGACTTTTAGCCGGGGAATATGGTATAATATACCTATTCATGCGGTGAATCAGGTGGTTCACATGGCGCGTGAGCATTGATTTTTGACAAAAAGGAGCGAAAGACCATGGCGATGAACAACCAGTTGCTGGCGGTGGTGCAGCACATCGAAAACGAACGTGGCGTCAGCCGCGAAATCGTGATAACCGCTATCGAACAGGCCATTCAGCAGGCGGCTCGCAAAAACCAGAACGTCACCAACGACCTTCGGGTGAGCATCGACCGCAAAGATCTTTCGCTCCACGTCTACGACACCTTGGTTGCGTCCGACGAGGAAACTGGTCCGGGGTTCATCCCGCTGGCGCGCGCGGTCCGTTTCAATCACGGCAATCCGGTCAAAGAGGGCGATCCCATCGAGATCGAGATGCCGGCTTCGAAGCTCGGGCGCATTGCGGCGCAGACCTCGCGCCAGATGATCATGCAGAAGATCCGCGAGGCCGAGCGCACCAACACATTCAGCGAGTACCGCGATCGCGTGGGCGACATCATCAGCGGCACCGTGAGCGCGGTGGTGCGCGGCGACACTTACGTGACGGTGGGCAAGACGGAGATGGTGCTGCCGGCCCGCGAGCGCATCCCCACCGAAAACTACCAGGTGGGAGACCCCATCCGCGCGCTCATCATCCGGGTGGATCCGGACGCCAAGGGGCCTTCGGTCACCTTGAGCCGCAGTTCCAACAAGTTCCTGGAGGCGCTCTTCCGGCTTGAAGTGAGCGAAATCGGCGACGGCGTGGTGGAGATCATGGGGTCCAGCCGCGATCCGGGCTTCCGGGCGAAGCTGGCGGTGCGGACCGGCAACGAGAATATCGATCCGGTGGGCGCGTGCGTGGGACAGCGCGGCACCCGGGTGCGGAACGTGGTGAACGAGCTTTCCGGCGAGAAGATCGATATCGTGCGCTGGAACGAGGATATCCGCCAGTACGTGCAGCAGGCGCTGGCGCCGGCCAAGTTCGAGTCGATCGAAGTCGATCAGGTGCTACCCAACACGGTGCATCTCGTGGCCGCGCCCGACCAGTATTCGCTCGCGATCGGCAAGCGGGGGCAGAACGTGCGCCTGGCCACGCGGCTCACCGGCTGGCACGTGGAAGTGAAGAAGTCGATGGCCACGGCGAGTTTCGAGGATCAGAAGGCCGAAGCCATCAAGGAGATCGCCGAAACCTTCAGCGTGTCGACCGCGGTGGCCACGCAGATCGCCGACGCCGGCTTCCTGACGGTGGAGGGCATCGTGTACGTGGACGAACCGAGCTTCATCGCGGCCACCGGGCTCGACGAGGTGACGGCCAAGGGCGTCTACGCGGCCGCGCAGGCGGTGCACAAGCTGATGGGCGGCGACGAGCAGGAAACGGCGAGCGAGGAGGAGTAAAGGACTATGCGAGTTTTCGAATTGGCGAGAGAGCTGGGGGTTTCTTCCGGCGACGTGCTGAAAGCGGCGGGCGACGCCGGTTTCGATCTGACCACCGCCATCAGCAAGGTGTTCGACGCCGACGTGGATAAGCTCAAGGCGGCGCTGTCCGGAGTGGACCGGGCCGGATTGGCGGTCAGGCGCCAGGCCAAGCTGGACCGGGCGGCGGCGGCCGTCAAGGCGCGCAAGGCGGCCGAAGACGAGGCGCTTGCCAACCATCTCAAGGCGGCCAAGGCGGCTTACGACAGCCGCAAGGTCTATACGCTCAAAGTGGAGGTGAAGGAGGAGGCTCTCCGGCCGGAGATCCTGGAATCGCCCAAGGCCGAAGAGGTCAAGGTCGAGCCTCCCAAGCCGGAAGCGCCCAAAGTGGCGGTAACGCCCAAGCCTCAGCCCAAGGCGCAGCCGGTCAAGCCGGTGGCGTTCGGGTCGGTGGGGCTCGGCAACAGCGGATTCAAGCCGCTGCAGAAGTCCAAGCCGGCTCCGGGCGGAATCACTATTTCTGTCACGGCCACGCCCAAGCCGAAACCGCCCAAGGTGCAGGTGTCGGCGGTGGAGTCCAAGCCGGGCAAAGGCCAGGCGGGACGCGACCGGGGAGACCGGCGCGACCGGGAGAACACGAAGGGCTTCGACCGCAACCAGCACAAGCCTTCGGCTTCGTCCGCGCCCCAGAGCCGGATCAGCGTGAACGAAGAGAGCAAGGAGATCAGCATCCGCGGCGCGGTGGTGGTGAAGGATCTCGCGATCAAGCTGGGCATCAAGCCCAACCGGTTGATCGCCGATCTCATGATGCTCAAGGTGCTCGCTTCCATCAACCAGCGCGTGGAGCCGGACGTGGCCACGAAGGTGGCCGAGAAGTACGGTTTCAAGGTGATCGTGGAGCATGCGCGCGACAAGGCGGCCGCGAAGCCGGTTTTGAAGGCCATCGACGCGGACGACCTCATTCCGGAGGATCCGCCCGAGACGCTGAAGCCGCGCGCCCCCGTGATTACGTTCCTGGGGCACGTGGACCACGGCAAGACCACGCTGATGGACTGGATCCGCAAGGAGCACGTGGCGGCTGGCGAAGCCGGCGGCATTACCCAGCAGATTTCCGCCTATCAGGTGGACGTGGCCGGAAAGAAGATCACTTTTCTCGATACGCCCGGACACGCGGCCTTTTCGAGCATGCGGGCCCGCGGCGCCCAGATCACGGATATCGCCGTTCTCATCATCGCGGCCGACGACGGCATTATGCCGCAGACGGAAGAGTGCATCAAGGTGGCGCGGCAGGCGGGCGTGCAGATCATGGTGGCCATCACCAAGTGCGACAAGCCCACGGCCAACGTGGATCGCGTCAAACAGCAGTTGCAGAAGGCGGGTCTCACGCCGGAAGATTGGGGCGGCGACATCATTTGCTGTCCCGTTTCGGGCGTCACCGGCGAGGGCGTGGATTCGCTCCTCGAAAACATCCTGGTGCAGGCGGAAGTGCTGGAGCTCATGGCCAACCCCAACCGTCGCGCCAACGGCTACGTGATCGAGTCGGAGCTGCAGCAGGGCCTCGGTCCGTGCGCCACCTTGCTGGTGACGGGCGGAACTTTGAAGGTGGGCGATGCGATTCTGATCGGCGAACATTTCGGCAAGGTGCGCGCGCTGATCGACGATCACGGCCGGCGCATCAAGGAAGCGCCGCCCGCCACGCCCGTCAAGTGCACGGGTTTGAGCGGCGTGCCGGAGGCGGGCAGCGATTTCCGCGTGATGCTGGACGAAAAGCGTGCACGCACTTTGGCGGAGCAGACGGCGCAGGAGAAGAAGGAAGAGGCGCTGGCCAGCAACAAGGCGGCCACCTTGGACATGCTCATGTCGCGCATGGCGGCGGAAGGCAAGAAGGAGCTGAACGTGGTCGTCAAGTCCGACACGCAAGGTTCGCTGGAGGCCATCGTGCAGGCGTTGGAGCAGATCAAGAGCGAGAAGGTGGGGCTCAATATCATCGGCACCGGCACGGGCAATGTGTCCCTGACCGACGCCAAGAGCGCGGCCGCCGGCAAGGCGATCGTGGTGGGCTTCGACGTGGGGAGCGATTCCGGCGTGCAGCAGCAGGCCCGTCACGACGGCGTGCGCATCAACTGCTTCCGCATCATCTACGAGCTCATCGACCACGTGAAACAGTCGATGATGGACCTTTTGCCGCCCGAATACAAGGAAGTGGTCAAGGGCCACGCGGAGATCAAGGCCATCTACGA
>CAMZDY010000068.1 GCA_947305585.1 uncultured Verrucomicrobiota bacterium
AATCGAACAACTTATATTATATCATATTTGTAATAGACAAGACCCCATGGACGAATCATGGGCATTCATGGCCAACTTTTGTCGACGTCCAAGAGTAACCGGTAGTTTACGATTATCGGCAAGCAATGGGCGGAATGAGGGGAAGTTCCGGGGGAGGCGAGTGAAGAGTCCTGCGGGAGATATGGGAGGTGTTTTGCGAGGGATCTTGATGGGCCAAGGCCGGGGAGTAAGAATGTCTAGGGCGGGGAGTAAGTGTTTCTAGGCTGGGGAGTGAACTAAAGTACTAGTACTTTAGTGGAAAGGTACTAGTACTTTAGTGGCAAAGTACTAGTACTTTAGTAGGAAAGTACTAGTACCTTTCTTCACTCGCTAGGACGGGAAGGAATATCCCCGGGCAAGGTTTTTGGTGTTTCGGGCAAATAACGCTTGCTTTTCATCTTTTCCGGCCATAAAATCCTCCCTATCCCAATCCGGAAAGGGGAAGGGACTATAGGGATAGGGATTGGAGAATAGAATTTTTTGACGTTATTGGGATAGGGTGTGGGGAAGGGAGGGTAGTGATAGGGGAAGTGAGCGGTAGTGGAGCCGGGGGACGAAAAGAAGATTTTTACTTTTACCTATTGACAAACGGGGGCGAAATGTGATATAATACTAGGCGAAAATTTAGGATTATAAGGATTCCTGAAATGAAGTTCATGAAACTCTGTGCTTTTTCGGCCATCGCGTTGATGGCCTCCTTCGCGTTTGCCGACGCGAACAACTATGTTATTTGCTTTTCCACTGTGGGCGTAGATCGCTATGCAGATGGCGAGCCGGTCCGGGATGGAGAGCGCTATGCTTTGGTGTGGACGCCCAATGAAACTTTTGGCGGCTTCAATGCCGACGGCACTGCGGTTTCGCCGGACGATCGGGTGATATGCGTGGCGAAGCTCGCGAAGGACGGACGTTGCGGTGCGACGCTGTTCAACGTGGATAGCGCTCTGGCGGCACAGCTGACGGGCGGCAAGTACTGCGTTTATATGCTCGACACGCGTGTCTCCAAGACTTCGCTCAGCCCCAAGTTGGAAGTCTCCGGTACGGTGGCGGTTACTGATTACACGGTCGGTAGCGGTCGGTCGGCATCGGTAGGTGAGTATGACATCAGCTCCACTGCCAATGCAGTGTGCACTTCGTCGTCGGCAGTTGGTGGCGATACTACGGCCATCAATCCGGTAATCGATGCCGTTGAAGTCGAAGATGCAAATGTGGTGATTCGCGTTTCCAATCTGCGTCCGGGCCTCAGCTACTCGCTCAAGGGCGGACTCGACCGCGCGACCGGTATCGATGCCGAGATTGATGCGAGCGAGACTACCGCCACCATCGTCGTGGATAAGGACGCGGCGCAGTTCTTCTCGATCAAGGCAGAGTAAACAAGGAGGGTGAAGAAATGAAGAAATTGATTGCTTCGCTGACAATTTTGACGACCGGGGTTGCGCTGGCAAGTTCGGTCAGCTCGGCTTCAACTTTCGGGGTGCTCAAGGTGGCCTCCACTGCAGCGGAAACGATCATTTCCGTGCCTTGGGTGGAAGCAGGAAGCTTGGAGAGTGCGACGGAAGCGAATGTAGGCATAATGGTTAAGGATTTAGTAAAGACTTCAAATCTTACGGGATCGGATACAGTTGCGAACGCCGATCAGTTGCTCGTTTACGATCCTACCGCCAATGGTGGCGCAGGTGCTTATTATGGATGGTATCTGAATAGTTCCAGAGTGTGGAAAGGCTGCAAAGTACCTAAGAATGATGGAACGGAGGATGTATACGCGCCAGATGAAGATCATGTGCTTAAGCGTGGCGAGTCGCTTGTATTGATTCGTTATGGCACGGAGGAGCAAATTGCAGCGCGCAATGATCCCAATATTTACCTTTATGGTCAGTACAAAGATCCTAGCGGTGTAAGTTACACCATTACCCGTGCTGACGGAAGGACTACGCTTTTTGCGCCGGTTAACACTACATCCACCGGAGTCTCAATCAACTCGCTTACGCTTACTTGGAATAATGCGCAGACGGGCGATACCATTAAACTTCAGGGGGCGATTCCGTTGGTTTTCTCTTATGACGCTGATAAAACTGCTGGATCCAAGTGGGGAATCCAGTTTGGTGAGGAATGGATTACCGATGGAGCGGTTATTCGCCCGGGTGAAGGCGCGTGGTACACCACTGTGGCCGGGGACAACGATGTAACGATTTCTGGACTTTAATCTCAATTGAAGGGTATAAAAATGAAAAAAGTATTATTTGGCTTAGCGGTCGCGATGGCGGCTTCGTGCGCGCACGCGTCCTACCTGTTTTGGCAGATTTCGGATTCGACGCTTAAGACCGGCTCGTTTAATGGCAATACGATAACCGGATATCGTGTGGTAGCATTGGATTCTAATACTCCGTTTAGTTATACACCTGGGGCGGCAGAGGGCTATACCGCGCTTAACACTACCTATGCGACATATTCGGCTCAGGACGGCTGGGGTTGGAGCGAGGCGGCTACGATTGTCAGCCCGGCTGGTGCTACTGGTAATGCGTACGCAAACTTAAGTGGTTACACAGATAACAATGATACGTCTTATACGTATTACATTGAAGTGATGTCTGATAGCACGGTTATTGGGGTTTCGTCCGGATTGAGTTATGCCGATGCCATTTCCCAAGGCAGGCTGGTGAACGACTTGTCCTCGATGGCCGCTTCAGTAAAGGCGTGGACCGGCGGGTCGTATGCGGCGCCGGAACCGACGAGCGGGCTGTTGCTGCTGGTGGGCGGTGCGTTGCTGGCGTTGCGTCGGCGCAGGGCCTAAGCATGGGTAGAGGCTGAAACACGCTATCGAAGGGGCGGGCGAGAAAGCGCCTGCCCTTTTGAGTATACAAAGGAAGACGAAAATGAAGCAACCGGAAATCAGAAAGAGCGACGACGGATTCGAGTTTACCGAGGAACTCTTGACCGCCATCAAGGGCGAAGGCATCGGGCTTGTGGATATCGTGATCGCGGGTCTCCTGGGCGCGGCGGTGTGGCTGGTGCTCTCCATCTGGGAGTTCCCGGGGCTCCACCCCGTGGTGTGGCACGATATCGCCGTAGCCACCGACGTGCGCCCGGCCGATACGCTCATCCCCGGCTTCTATACGCTCATCGCCGACATCTGCTACAGTTTCGGCTTGACGGCCGGCAACTGGGCGCTCCAGTTCCTGGGCCACTTGAGTTCGGCCTGCATCGCCATCCTCATCTACGCGCTCTTGCGCGAACTTTTGGCGTTCATCATGCGCGCCCGGCCCCAGCATTCACCCCGGCGCACATTGGTGATGCGCATCGCGGCGGCGCTGGGCGCAGTGTCCTTCGTCTTTTCCGATCCGGTCTGGAGCGCGGGTGAGTGCCTGAGCGCCACCACGATCCTGATCGGACTTACGCTCCTCGGCATCGAGGCGTTCTTCCTCTTCCTGCGCAAGGGCACGCTCAAGTACGCCTACCTCTGCGCGCTCGCGATGGGACTTCTGGCGGCCGAAACGCCGCTCGCGTTCGTGCTGGTATTGCTCTTCATCCTCCTCAACGACCTGGTGCTCACCAAGCTCCCGGTGTTCGAGAGCCCGTTCTTCCGGCCCGAAGTGATCGCGGTGGGTAAGTGGTACATGACGTTCATTTTCGCGTGCGCGTTCGTGTTCGGCGTGATTCTCAACTGCTACACGTTCATTGCGCATAACGGACTCGAGGCGGCCGGCAAGAGCATCGGCGATCTTCCGCTCGACTACCTCTTGGCCTACTGGGGGCGGATCGCCCACGCGGCCGATATCGTGGGGTGGGTGCTCTGGATCGGCGTGGCGCTGGTGCCGTTCGTGGTGGCCACCATCAAGTTCCCGGTGGCGGCGGACGAGGACGAGTTTCTCCGGTACGGCACGGGCGTGGTGTTCATCTGCTGTTCGCTCGTGGCGTACACGCAGGGGTGCAGTCTCCCGGCGCTCTGGTTCTGGCAGTACGGAAGCGTGGAGAGCCAGTATCTCCTGTCGATGGGCCTCCTTTTGACGTCGGTCACTTTGACGGGTGGACTTTGCATCATGGGCGTGGATGCGGTCTGCCGCAACCACAAGCAGTTGGCGCAGCAGACGTACGGCATGGAGGACCGGGCGGAAATGGATGAACTGACGTTCTCGCGGCTCTTCCGCTACACGATCATGGCGCTCGCGCCCATCGTGATCCTGGCCGGTATCGTGCCCGGACGCACCAAAACGGCCACGCGCCAGATGCTGGAAGTGATCCGCGACGCCGTGCACGAGACGGTGCGCGAGTCGGAATTCGTGGACTACCTCTTTACGGACGGACTCATCGACACCGGCTACGAGCTGGAGGCGATGCGTTACGGGAAGCGTCTCTACTGTCTTTCCCTCATGGCGCTCGACAAGAACGCCGTCTATCTGCGCACGCGCGGAATGGAGACGGCGGAGGACAAGTTCAGTTTCGGGCATGACGCGGGCATGGGCCTCAGGTCGTGGATCCGCGACCAGCCGGAGAAGCTCAAGAACTGCGGGGCGCAGATGGCGTTCGACCTGTGGAAGCGCGACGGCAAGCCGTTGCCGCCGATGGGCGGACTCGTGAGCCTCCCGGGCGGCTTCTCAAGCGAGGAAGAGTGGAAGCGCGGCGTGGACGAGGCGCACCGGCTCGTCGAGAAGGTGGAGGCGATCTACGCCAAGGGCGGGATCAAGTCGTGCACGGAAAAGCACATCAAGGACGCGTTTCTGGCGGTGCAGTGGCGCTTGGCGCGCATGTGCTTCTACCGGGGCGAGGTGGCCGATCTGAAGGGCGACGCCGAAACCGCCATCCGGGAAGTGGAGATGTCGAAGCGCCTCAACGACAAGAACGAGACGTACCAGAACCTCGTCAACAGCATGTCGAAGCGCGACATGCAGATGCAGAGCCGCATCACCACGCGCGAGGGACTGCAACTGGCGCTCGTGCGGGCCGATTTCACGATGGGCAAGATCTACGCCGAGACGATCCTCGCGGGCGAGCCGGACAATCCCGACGCCAACTTCGCGATGGGCATGTACTATCTGCAGGAGCGGCAGCTGTCGCGGGCGGAGGAATATCTGAAGCGCTGCCTCCTCCGCAAGCCCAACGAGCCTGCCCTGTACAACAATCTCGCGATGCTCCAGCTGGAGCTCGGCAAGCTCGACGCCGCCAAGCTCAACGTGGACAAGGCGCTTAAGCTCATTCCGGACGCGGCGGCCATCCAGGATACGAAGAAGGCCGTCTACAAGGCGCTCGAGGAGCGCGCCGCGAAAGAGTCCGCCCAAGGCAAATGAGCCGGAAAAGAAAGAACGAACTGAAACTGGCGCTGGCGCTGTCGGCGGCGCTCGTGGCGTTCGTCTGGGTGGTGCAGCGCATCTGGCGGACGAGTTCGCTCGCGCATCCGGGCAAGGTGCTGGTGACGGGCTATTGCAACTGCGAGAAGTGCTGCGGCTGGAAGCGTCTCCCCGACGGAAGTACGGTCTACACCTACGGCAAGATGAAGGGCCAGCCCAAGCGGGTGGGGGTTACGTCGCGCGGGAAAATCGCGAAACACGGCACGATCGCGGCGGATTTGCGCCATTATCCCTACGGCACCCGGCTCAACGTGCCGGGGTACGGCACGGGAGTGGTGGAGGATATCGGCGGGGCGATCAAGGGTCATCACATCGACGTGTGGTTCCCCACCCACCAGGAGGCGAAGCGCTGGGGTGCGAAGTGGCTCAAGGTTGAGCCACTGTGAGGGAGTTGGGAGTGGAGGAGTTAAAAGTGAGGGAGTTGGGAGTGATGGAGTTGGGAAGTGGGGGAGTGAAGAGGTAAAAGTGAGGGAGTGAGGGAGAGATGACTAATAGAGAGTTTAGGGAGCAACTTGAAGATAGAACGGCGAAATATGCCGTTGAAG
>CAMZDY010000069.1 GCA_947305585.1 uncultured Verrucomicrobiota bacterium
TCTCACCGCCCCTTTGCTTTTGTGCGCGCATAGGTGGTGTGGAATTGCAGCGCCGAGTTGCGATATCTGCCGGTTTGGGGTCTTAAGGGCTGAGAATGTGCAGTTAGGGCGAGTAATTGTTTCGCATTCGCTTCGCATCTGATTCGCATTTGATTCGCAATTGCACCGCACCGATTGCGGGAATGAGAGAAGATGAAGATTTTACTTGCAATTCGCGGTAAAATATGATATACTATTAAACAACGATGAGGGTTATGTATATATTGGCAGGTGCTAACGGTAGTGGTAAATCGACTATCGCCAGTGTGCTTTTGCCGACGAAATCGATTGTTTATGTCAATCCGGACGATATTGCGCGTGAGCTCAACCCGGCTGATTTGACGGCTGTGAAGATTGAGGCGGGGAAGGTCGCGGTGAAGCGTGTGAGGGAGCTGGTGACGAGCGGGGAGTCGTTTGCGATAGAGAGTACGCTGAGCGGGAATGGATATGTGAAGGTGATCAAGGAGGCTCGCGAGACCGGCTACAAGGTGGTGATTGCCTATACTTTTGTGGATAGTCCGGATATGTGCATTGCGCGTATTGCGGCGAGGGTGAAGAATGGCGGACATCATGTTCCGGATGAAGATGTTGTGCGTCGATATTATCGGAGCAAGTGCAATTTCATGAATGTGTACGCCGAGTTGGCGGATGAGTGCATGATATTCTACAATGGAGAGTCGGAGCCTATTCTTATCGCGGATAAATCGCTGGGCGGGGAAATGAGGATTTATTCCGACAGTGCAATGAAATTGTTTATGGAGGGGATATGTCTGAAACAGCAGCAGAGATGATGCGCATTGTGAGCAAAGCGGTGCATATTGCGCAGGAGGAAAACCGCAAAGCGGGGATTGCCAATGTGTATTCAATCAATGGCAAGATGGTTTGGCAATTGCCGGACGGAACGATTGTAAACAACCGGCCGTATTGATAAATTTGCGCGGACTTCATGCATTCTCACCGCACCGAAGCCCAAGAGTAACCGGTATGACGATTATCGTCAAGCAAGGGGCGGCTCTCACCGCCCCTTTGCTTTTGCGCGCGCATAGGTTAAGGGGAAAATCACGAGGGAGGCGAGTGAAAAGTACTGCGGAAGATCAGGGAGGTGTTCTGCGAGGGATCTTGATGGGTCAAGGCCGGAGAGTAAGAATGTCTAGGGCGGGGAGTAAGTGTTTCTAGGCTGGGGAGTGAACTAAAGTACTAGTACTTTAGTGGAAAGGTACTAGTACTTTAGTGGCAAAGTACTAGTACTTTAGTAGGAAAGTACTAGTACCTTTCTTCACTAGTCGGGACTGGAAGGAATATCCCCGGGCAAGGTTTTTGGTGCTTCGGGCAAATAACGCTTGCTTTTCACAGGCGTTCGTCCATGGGGCCTGACCCCATGGACGAATCGATTGCGCGCACATAGGTTATGTGGAATCGCAGCGCCGAGTTGCGATATCTGCCGGTTTTGGGCGGAGGTTGGGAATTTGGTGGAGTAATCGGTTTGCGACTTGTCAGTAAAGTGTCAGTATACTGTCAGTATAGTGTCAGGTAACTGTCAGCGAAGAGACGGAAGGGACTAAAGGGACTTAGGGGCCGGAAGGGACGGGAATAGGCGGAGTGAAAGGGGCTAGCGGGTGGAGGGAAGTTCGGCCTGTATGGCCGGGAACTGCCGGCCGGGGGCCCGGCAAGTTATTTCAGGCAAGAAAACGCTTGACTTTTCGGGCGGGAATATGATATAATATCTCCCAATGTACCTTAAACAGCTAGAGATTGTGGGGTTCAAGAGCTTCGCGGACAAGACGAAGCTCACTTTCGACCCGGGGCTTATCGCCATTGTGGGACCGAACGGATGCGGAAAGTCGAACGTTTCCGATGCCATCCGCTGGGTGCTGGGCGAACAGCGTCCGACGGCGCTGAGGTGTTCGAAACTGGTGGATGTGGTTTTCAACGGCACCGACACGAGAAAGCCGCTGGGATTGGCGGAAGTGAGCATCACCTTTGCCGAGTGCGAGGCGGAACTGGGCACCGATTACCATGAAGTGACGGTGACGCGGCGCGTGTATCGCGACGGGTCGGGCGAGTATTTCCTCAACAAGCAGTCGTGCCGCCTCAAGGACATCCAGCACCTTTTCATGGGCACGGGCATCGGCACGAGTTCCTATTCGGTCATGGCGCAGGGGCAGATCGACGCCATTCTCTCGTCCAAGCCGGAGGACCGTCGCGCGGTGTTCGAGGAGGCCGCCGGCATCACCAAGTTCAAGGCGGACCGCAAAGAGGCGCTGCGGAAGATCGAGCAGACGGAGCAGAACCTGTTGCGCGAGGCGGACGTCCTCCGGGAAATGAAGCGTCAGATCGGGAGCCTTCAGCGTCAGGTGGGCAAGGCCCAGAAGTACAAGGAGCTGCGGGACGAACTGCGGGGGCTCGACATCTACGTTTCGCGCATCCGGATACGCGACTACGATCTCAGTCTCGAACAGAACGCCAAGAACAAGGCGGGCATCGAGCAGGACATCGCCGAAGCCACCGAAGTGGTGGTGCAGGCCGAGCGCGAACAGCAGGAACTGCACGCCCAGGTGCACGAACTCGAAGAGCGGCTGCAGGATCTCGCGAGCCAAAGGGCGGCGGCCGACAGCGCCTATCAGCGCGCGAACGAGGTGATCGGCGTCAACGCGCAGCGCATCGAGGAATACAAGACGTTCATGCGGCGCGACGAGGACGAGATCCGGGGTACGAAGCTGCAGCTGGAGGAGTTGGCGCTGCAGGTGGAGAGTCTCGGCCAGAAAGAAAGCCTTTTGTCCGAATCGCTCGAGGCGGCGCGCGAGGCGCTCAAGACCGGCGAGGAGGAGTTCGCCCAGGTGCAGGAGGAGATCGACCGCACCCGGCAGGAAGTGGGGACGGCGCGGCACGAAATCCTGGAGGTGGAGCGCAAGGCGGCGCAGGCGGCCGCGCAGAAGAACGCGGAGCTCGGCAAGGGGGCGCGCGCGGTGCTGCGGGGCGAGCTGAAAGACGGGACTTTGTCGGCCAAAGTGGAGGCGGGCGAAGGCTTTGCCGACGCGGCCGGGGCGCTTTTGGGTCTGTCCGGCGAGGCGAACGTGTCGATCGAGGGCGCGGTGTACCGCGAGGGATCGGTCGAAATCTGGAAGCGGGGCACGGTTTCCGCGAGTCTCGACCGTCGCGACGAGATGATGAAGCTCATCGAGCAGGGCGAGGAAAAGCTCAAAAAGCTGGAGTCGCGGTCGATGGGACTGTCGGCGCAGCTGACGGAGCGGAGGATCGCCGTGAGCCAGATGGAGCAGGAATTGAGCTTCATTTCGCAGCAGAGCGACTACGCCCAAAAGCGCCGGGACGAGCTGATGCGGTCCATTCAGGGCCGCCAGGAGGGCATCGAGCGCTACAACGACAGCATCGAGCGGCTGAAGGAGGAGTCGGGAGACCTGCTGGACAATCTCGAAAACCTCAAGGCGCGCGTGATCGAGTTCGGCGTGAAGATCGAGGACGAGCGCGTGGTGCGGCATGAACTCATGGGCCGCATCTCCGCCGCCGACGCCCAGGTGGGCACGAAACGCGCGGCTCTGGACCAGGCGCGGGACTTCCGGGCCAAGCTGGAGGTGCAGGCGGCCGAGAACCAGATGCGCCGCCAGAACATCTACGACCATCTGCAGGACGAATACGGACTTTTCGCCGACGCGGTCATGCGCGAGCCCGATCCGGAATGGCCCGACGGCGTGGTGCCGCCCATGTCGGAACTGGAGCCGAAGGTGGCGCGGTTGCAGGCGGATATCGCGGCTTTGGGCCCCGTGAACATGGTGGCCATCGAGGAGTGCCGCGAACTCGAGGAGCGGTATGCGCGGGAGAAGGCGCAGGAGCAGGATCTCCTGGCGGCCAAGGCGCAGATCCTGGAGCTCATCAACAACCTCAACAGCACCTCGTCGCAGCTGTTCAAGACCACCTTCGAGCAGGCGAACAAGAATTTCCAGACGATGTTCACCAAGCTCTTCGGCGGGGGCGAGGCGCGGCTCATCCTGTTGGAGAACGCGGAGGATCCGCTCGAATGCGGCGTGGATATCATCGCGCGTCCGCCCGGCAAGCGTCCCCAGTCCGTCACGTTGCTCTCGGGCGGCGAAAGGACGATGACGGCAGTGGCGCTGCTCTTTTCCATCTTCATGATCAAGCCCGCGCCGTTCTGCATGCTGGACGAACTCGATGCGGCTTTGGACGATGCGAATATCGGTCGGTTCGTGGAGCAATTGAAAGAGTTCCTGAACCGGTCGCAGTTCCTCATCATCACGCACAACCAGCATACGATCGCCGGGTCCGACCTCGTATACGGCGTGAGCCAGCAGGAGAAGGGCATCAGCCGCGTAATCAGCATGAAACTCGCGGATTTGGGCGTAAAGGAGAAGTAATGGACAAGAAACTCTACATCAATCCTCCGCTCGTCAACCGGGTGTACGACTGGAAAAAAGGTCCGCAGCCCAAGACGCGGAAAGAACTGGACAAGTTCTTCAAGTCTCCCGCCATCGAAAAGGTGAAGGAGCAGATCTGCGAGATGGGCCGCCGGATATACCGGCGCGGCTACACCGACGGCAATGGCGGCAATATTTCGGTGCGCGTGGGCGAGGATCTGGTGCTGTGCACGCCCACCCTGTGCAGCAAGGGCTTCATGCAGCCGGAGGATATCTGTCTCGTGGACATGGCGGCCGGGCAGCTTTGCGGGTATCGTCCCCGCACTTCGGAGGTGAAGGTGCATATCGCCATGATGCAGTCTACCGGCATGAACGCCTGCATCCACTGCCATCCTCCGCACTGCAACGCCTTCCTCTTCGCGGGGATCGTGCCGCCAAGCGGCATCAACCCGGAAGCGGACATCTTCTTCAACCAGATTCCCCTGGCCCCGTACGGCACGCCGGGCACGGAAGAGGTGGCCCGGAGCGTGGCGGAGGCGGCCAAAAAGAGCAACGTCGTGTTCATGGAGAATCACGGCATCGTGTGCGGCGGACGCGACGTGGAGGAGGCGGAATGGTTTGCGGAAAACGCCGACGCCTACTGCCAGGTGCTCCTGCTGGCGTCCGGACACGGCGCGCCGCTGCAGCAGGTGGGGAAGAAGTCGGTCGAAGACTTCCTCGCCATCCGCAAGTCGCTGGGGTTGAGCGTGCCCGACGGACAGAAACTTTACAACACCAACCGGTTCAACGGTTACACCATGAAGAAAGTAGGCAAATAATGGCAACTAGAATCATCCTCAACGAAACCTCGTATCATGGCGCCGGCGCCATCAAGAGCATCGTGGCGGAAATGTCCGCCAAGGGACTGAAGCGTCCGATCGTCTTCTCGGATCCGGACCTCGTGAAGTTCGGCGTCACCAAGAAGGTGACGGATCTCCTGGATGAGGCGGGCGTCAAGTATGAAGTCTACACCGACATCCAGCCCAATCCCACGATCGAGAACGTCAAGAACGGCGTGAAGGCCGCCAAGAAGGCCAAGGCCGATTCGATCATCGCGATCGGCGGAGGCTCGTCGATGGACACCGCCAAGGCGGTTGGCATCATCGTCACCAACCCCAAGTTCGCGGACGTGCGTTCGCTCGAGGGTCTGAGCCCCACCACGAAGCCGTGCCTGCCGATCCTCGCGGTGCCCACCACTGCCGGAACCGCGGCGGAAGTGACGATCAACTACGTGATCACCGACGTGGAGAAGAAGCGCAAGTTCGTGTGCGTGGATCCGCACGACATCCCGGTGGTGGCGTTC
>CAMZDY010000070.1 GCA_947305585.1 uncultured Verrucomicrobiota bacterium
ACGAGCGCGAGCGCTTGCGCAAGCTCCTCAACATGTCCGTCAACGAAATCGAACTGAGCGTGCGCGCGGCCAACTGCCTCAACAACGCCAACATCGGCACGGTGGGCGAGCTTGCCTCCAAGACGGAAGCGGACATGCTGAAGTACCGCAACTTCGGCAAGAAGTCGCTTACGGAGATCAAGGCCAAGCTCGTGGAGCTGGGTCTGAGCCTCGGCTACAAGTTCGACCCGGATCTGATGGAGAAGAAATAAGGAAGGAATTTAGCAATGCGTCATCAAAGAGTAATGAAGAAGTTCGGCCGCTCCACCGAGCATCGCAAGATGCTGATGCGGAGTCTGGTCACCAACCTCGTCCTCGCGGAGTCGATCAAGACGACTCTGCCGAAAGCCAAGGAAGCGCGCAAGGATGCCGACAAGATCGTGACGATCGCCAAGAAGGGCGATCTCGCGGCCCGTCGTCTGGCCGCCAGCCGTCTGCTGGATCCCGCCGCCGTCCAGAAGCTCTTCGACAAGATTGCCCCGGCGATGAAGGACCGTCAGGGCGGATACACGCGCATCGTGAAGCTCGGCACCCGCAAGGGCGACGGCTCGGAAATGTGCGTGCTGGCCTGGGTCACCGCGGCTGCCGAAGCCGCCCCCAAGGCGGAAGAGCCGGCGAAGGAGGTGAAGTGATATGGCGATCGTGCTGAAGCTCAAGAAGGGCGAGTCCGTCGAGCGCGGGCTCAAGCGCATGAAGAAGATCCTCGACAAGGAGGGTCTCCTCAAGACCATCCGCGATCAGCGCTACTTCGAAAAGCCTTGCGTCAAAGCGAGGAAGAAATCGCAACGTGCGCGAATCCGCAACCGTTCGCGTCGCGGCCGCATGGAGCTCAACTGAGCATGATGAATGAAAGGGCTCGCCGCGAACCGGCGAGCCCTTCGTGTTTGACAAGGGAGGAACGAAATGGGCATTATGACTATGTTGTTGGCGTTGGTGGCGGCGGCCCCGGCGGGGGACGAGTGGCAGAACAACCAGAAGCTGGGCGAAGGCAAGGAGCCGGTAAGGGCGGCGTTTTCGAGCTTCTCCCGGCTGGAGGACGCGCTCAAGATCCTGCCGGAGTATTCCGACCGGCAGATATGTCTCGACAGCGACACCGAATGGGCTTTCAACTGGTCGCCCACCCCGGCCACGCGCGGACAGGGCGATTGGCGGATCATCAAGGTGCCTTGCTCCTGGCAGGCGATGGGTGCGAGCGACAACGGCGGTTGGGGCACGCCGCTCTACACGAACGTCATCTATCCCTTCCAGCCCGACGTGCCCGGCGGGTCGCGGGTGATGCTCACGCCGCCCAAGGAGTACACGAACTATCTTCAGCGCAATCCGGTGGGCACCTACCGGCGCAATTTCGAATTGTCCGTCAAGAACCCCGCCATGCGCTACTTCCTCAAGTTCGACGGCGTGGACAGTTTCTTCTATCTCTGGGTGAACGGAAGGTACATGGGATACTCCAAGGATTCGCGCACTCCGGCGGAGTTCGACGTGACGGAGATCATCCATTCCGGCACCAACTCGGTGCGGCTCGAGGTGTACCGCTATTCCGACGGCAGCTATCTGGAAGACCAGGACATGTTCCGGCTGTCGGGCATCTTCCGCTGCACGTGGCTCGTGATCCGTCCGCAGAACCGGATCAAGGACTTCTTCGTGACGGCCAAGCCGGTGGAGGAAGGCAGGTTCGAAGGGGCTTGGCAGGTCAACGTGGACACCGAAGGGTACGTGGTCACCTCCATCTACGATTGGGACGACAAGCTGGTGGCGCGGAGCGACGCGAAGACTTTCGTCGTGGAAAGCCCCAAGCTCTGGAGCGCGGAGGAGCCAAACTGCTACAAGGTGGTGCTCAACAACGGCCGCGAGTTCGTGAGCGCGGTGTTCGGCTTCCGTGTGAGCGAAATCAAGAACGGCCGCTACTACCTCAACGGCCAGCCCATCAAGCTCAAAGGCGCCAACCTGCACGAGACCGACCCGATGTACGGC
Organism: uncultured Verrucomicrobiota bacterium; assembly: GCA_947305585.1. Taxonomy (GTDB): domain Bacteria; phylum Verrucomicrobiota; class Kiritimatiellia; order RFP12; family UBA1067; genus UBA1067. Next base: position 2,011 of record CAMZDY010000070.1, read on the forward strand.
CACTGGGTGCCGCAGTCGCGTCGCGAACAGGACGTTGAGCTTTTGAAGGCGGCCAACTGCAACACGGTGCGCTGCTCGCACTATCCGCAGGACGACTATTTCTACTATCTCGCCGACACCAAGGGGCTTTACGTGGTGGACGAAGCCAACGTGGAGTCGCACGGCTACGGCTACGGCGAATCGTCGCTCAGCCACCGTCCGGAATGGCGCGCGGCCACGGTGGCTCGCGACATGGCGATGGTGGAGCGCAACAAGAACCATCCTTCGATCGTGATCTGGAGCTACGGCAACGAGGCGGGTCCGGGCGAGAATTTCGCCGCCTGCCGCGACGCCATCAAGGCGCGCGACCTTACGCGTCCGACCCACTACGAGCGCGACTGGAGCGTGGCGGACATGGACGGTTGCCAGTATCCGACCGTCGAATGGGTGCAGGCCAAGGCGGCCGCCGTCAATTCGGCCAAGCCGTTCTACATTTCCGAATACGCCCACAACATGGGCAACGCGATGGGCAACCTGAAGGACTACCAGGACGCCATCGAGAGTTCCGACGTGATCCTGGGCGCCACCATCTGGGACTGGGTGGACCAGGGTCTATGGAAGAAGACGGCCGACGGCAAGACGATCCTAGCGTTCGGCGGCGACTTCGGCGACAAGCCGAACGACGGGCTCTTCTGCATGAACGGATGCATCCTGAGCGACCGTTCGCTGGAGCCGGGCTATTTCGAGATCCGCCACGTCTACCAGAACTGGACGGCGCGCGCCACCGATGATTTCAAGCGTATCGTGGTGCGCAACAAGAACTATTTCGTCTCCTCGAAGGGCGTCAGTTGCGTCTGGACGGGCCTGCGGGACGGCGAACCTTTCGCCCACGGCAGCTTCCCGCTGTCTTTCGGCGGCCCCGTGCGCGATCCGGAGATGAAGCCGCAGACCGAGCGCGAATTCCCGCTGCCGGCCTACTTTGAGGAAGTGCGTTCGATGCGCTCCGGCGCGTTCGCGCTCCGGCTGAAGTTCGTGCAGAACGGGCGTGAGATCGGCTCCGACCAGATCGAGTTCCCGTCCGAGCAGGTCTTCTTCGAGGGCGCCCCGGGCGAAGTGGAGGTGCAGGAAGACAAGGATGCGCTGACGCTCAAGGCGGGCTGCACCAAGGTGACGTTCTGCCGCCGGACCGGTTTGCCGCGCGCCATCCGCTACAAGGGGCCTGCGGGCATCCGCGAACTGCTGGAAAGCCCGATGCGGCTGGAGGCGTTCCGGGCGCCGAGCTCCAACGAGAACATGGTGGAGCAGGAGTGGCTCAAGTACGGTCTGGACCGGCTCGAGGCGAAGAGCTGCGAGTTCGGCGAGGTGCAGGACGGCGAGGACGGCTCCAAGACCTTCACCGTAACGACCGTCTGGACCGGCAACAAGCGTCTGGACAAGCCGCTGGAGTTCACGGTGGCATGCAGGTGGACGATGTTCGGCGATGGCGAACTCGCCTGCGAATCGGTGATCCGCGGCCTCGGCCCCAAAGTGGAGCTGGCCCGGATCGGTTTCGGCTTCACCGTGCCCAAAGACAAGGACGATGTGGTGGAGTGGTTCGGACGCGGTCCGTTCGAGAACTATCCCGACCGCAAGTCGGGCGCGTTCACGGGCCGGTGGCGGATGTCGCCGCAGGAGTTCTTCGTTCCCTATGCGCGCAACGAAGACTGCGGCAACCGCGAGGATGTTTGCGGCTTCCGGTTCTCGCAGGGGCTTACCTTCCGCGCGTTGGGCGATCCGTTCGCCTTCGAGGTGAATCCCTGGACGCCGATGGAGCTCAAGAGCGCGTTGCATCCGCCGGAACTGCCGGAGTCGACGCATACGTACGTGGGCGTTTTCGCCGCCACGCGCGGACTGGGCGGCGCGAGCTGCGGACCGGCGCCGATGGAGCGCGACATCATCGACACGAAGATGGACTTCGCGCTCGACTTCACTTTGGGCGTGAACGACGAGCGGCTGTCGGCCCGCCAGCTCCCCGAGAGCCATCGCGAAGCGCTGACGGCGATGCTGCCGGAGCGTCCGGTGGTGGCCGAGAACCGCATCCACGCGTGCTCCAGCCGCGAGCCGGTGCATGGCGAGCCCGAGCATCTCATCGATGGCGATCTCAACACCATCTGGCATTCGCAGTACGGCACCACGATGGGCAGCTTTCCGCATTCGGTCACTGTGGCGCTAGGCAAGCCCACCGACATGAAGGGGCTTCGGCTCTGGCAGCGCCAGATCGGCGTGAACGGCATGCTCAAGATCGTGCGCGTGGAGACGAGCGTGGACGGCGAAACCTGGCAGGATTGGGGCCTGGTGCAGCTGGCGCCGGTCAGGGTGGCGCAGGAGATCCATTTCTCCGGCACGGCGGAACAGGCAAGGTTCTACCGCATCACCGGGCTCGACAACCACGCCGGCAACGACTTCGCCGCGCTGGCGGAAGCGGAGGTCATAGAGTAACATGAGCGAGTCGGACACTTCCAGGCATTTCCTCCGGCAGTGGATCGAGAAGGACGTGGCCGAAGGCCGCACCGGCGGCAAGGTCGTCACGCGCTTCCCGCCGGAGCCCAACGGCTACATCCACATCGGCCACGCCAAGGCGGTGTGCGTCGATTTCGGCATGGCGGAGCTCTTCGGCGGCGAGTGCCACCTCCGGCTTGACGACACCAATCCCGCCAAGGAGTCCGACGAATACGCCGAAAACATCAAGAAGGACATCCGCTGGCTGGGATTCGAGTGGTCGGGCGAGGGCGACGGCGCGGAGCCGGGTTTCTACAACGCCTCGAACATGTTCGACCGGATGTACGGGATCGCGGAGAATCTCATCAAGGCCGGGCAGGCGTACTGCTGCAATCTGGGGCAGGAGGAGTGGAAGGAGTATCGCGGCGTGCCGGAGAAGCCGGGCCGTCCCTCGCCTTCGCGCGACACCGATCCGGAGCGCAACCTCAGGATCTTCCGCGAGATGCGCGACGGCAAATACGCCGACGGCGAATGGTGCCTCCGGGCCAAGATCGACATGGCCTCGCCCAACATCCACTTCCGCGATCCGGTGATCTACCGCATCCGGCACGTTAGCCACTACCACTTGGGCGACAAGTGGTGCATCTATCCCATGTACGATTTCGCGCATCCGATCGAGGATGCGCTCGAAGGCGTGACGCATTCCATGTGCACGCTGGAGTTCGAGGTGCACCGTCCGCTCTACGATTGGGTGGTGGACCGGCTGGACGAGATGGGCATGCTGCCCGTGCGCGGCGGCGTCAAGATCCGTACCCAGCAGCGCGAATTCGCCCGGCTCAACCTCACCTACACGGTCATGAGCAAGCGGCTTCTGCTGCAGATGGTCCAAAACGGCGTGGTGGACGGATGGGACGATCCCCGGATGCCCACGGTGTGCGGCATGCGCCGGCGCGGCTTCACCCCGGGCGCGATCCGGGAATTCTGCGATCGCATCGGCGTGTCCAAGATGGAGAGCGAGAGCGATCCGGCGCTCCTCGAATGGTGCGTGCGCGAAGAGCTGAACCGCACGGCCCTGCGCCGGATGGCGGTGCTCGATCCCGTCAAGGTGGTGGTGGACAATTTCGAAGGCGAAAGGGAGGTGGAGCTTCCCAACAATCCGCTGGACGAGTCGGCCGGGATGCGCCGGACGGTGTTCGGCCGGGAGATCTGGATCGACCGGGCGGACTTCATGGAGGTGCCGGAGAAGAAGTTCTTCCGCA
>CAMZDY010000071.1 GCA_947305585.1 uncultured Verrucomicrobiota bacterium
TCATGTCTATCGTTATCGGATGCCTTTACGTGGTCGAAGTGCTGGTGTGCCTGATGCTGGCTTTGGTGGTGATGCTCCAGAAGCCGAAAGAGGGCGGACTCGGCGGTGCGATCGGCGGCGGCATGGGCGAGGCGGTGTTCGGGGCGGACGCCGGCAACGTGCTCATCAAGACCACGGCCATCCTGGGCGCGGTGTTTCTGCTGAATACGCTCGTGCTGGCGCGGCTTACGTCCACGGCGCATTCGAAGTCGCTGATGGCGAACGAGAGCGAGGCCGCTCCGGTGGCGGAGACGGTTCCGGAACTTCCCGCGCCGCCGATGCCGTAATAGATGAAGGTCCTGGTCACAGGCGGTTCCGGGTTTCTCGGAATCAATCTCATCCGGCTGTTGCGCCGGAAGGGCGTGGAGGAGATTAGGGTACTCGACATCGCGCCTTTCGACTATCCCGAAAAGGACGAGCCCTGGCTCAAGTTTTTCCTGGGCGACGTGCGCGACGTGCCGATGGTGGAGCGCGTGACCGAGGGATGCGATGCGGTGGTGCACTGCGCGGCGGCGTTGCCGCTCTATTCCGAAAAGGACATCTTCACCACCGAGGTGGACGGTTGCCGCAACGTGCTTGCGGCGGCGCGCAAGTTCAAGCTGGACCGCATGATCCAGATCAGCTCCACCGCGGTCTACGGCGTACCCAGGAAGCATCCGATCTACGAAACCGATCCGCTGATCGGCGTGGGGCCCTACGGCCAGGCCAAGATCGAGGCGGAGGACATCTGCCGCGAGGCGATCAAGGAGGGCTATCCCGTCTGCATCATCCGGCCCAAGTCGTTCATCGGTCCGGAGCGGCTGGGGGTGTTCGCGCTTTTCTACGATTGGGCCTACACCGGCCACAACTTCCCCATGATCGGCAGCGGACGCAACCGCTATCAGCTGATGGACGTGGACGACATCGACGACGGCATCTGGAAGGCGCTTACGCTTCCCAAGGAGCAGATTTCGGGCGAGTTCAATTTCGGCGCGCGCGAGTTCACCACCATGAAGGAGGACTACCAGGCGGTGCTGGACCGGGCGGGACACGGCAAGCGCATCATCGGCATGCCGGCGGGGCTGTTGGTGGCGATTTTGAAAGTGCTGGAGAAGCTGCATCTTTCGCCCTTGTACCCCTGGGTGTACGCCACCGCCTCGACCGACAGTTTCGTTTCGATCGAAAAGGCGGAGCGCGTGCTCGGGTTCGACCCCAAGTATTCGAACAAGGAAGCGCTCGTGCGCAACTACGACTGGTACGTGGAGCATCTCGAGGAATTCAAGGGCAAGAGCGGCGTGTCGCACCGCGTTCCGTGGAAACAGGGGCTCCTGGCGGTGGCCAAGTGGTTTTTCTGAAGGGCAAGAAGATGGACAAACATTACGACGCGAAGTCGGTAGAGCAGAAGTGGTACCGGTTCTGGGAAGAGGGCGGATTTTTCCATGAGGAGCCCGGCAAGGGCGAGCCGTATTCGGTGGTGATTCCGCCGCCCAACGTGACGGGCATTCTGCACATGGGCCATGCGCTCAACCAGACGATCCAGGATATTCTCGTGAGGTGGCGCCGCATGCAGGGACGGAACGTCCTCTGGCTCCCCGGCACCGACCACGCCGGCATCGCCACGCAGAACGTGGTGGAGAAGGCGCTGCGCAAAGAGGGCAAGCGCCGTCAGGATCTGGGGCGCGAGGCGTTCGTGGAACGCGTGTGGGAGTGGAAGAAGCAGTACGGCGGCACCATCGTCCACCAGCAGCGCATGCTGGGCAACTCCACCGACTGGAGCCGCGAGCGTTTCACGTTCGACGAGGGTTGCTCCAAGGCGGTGGCCAAGGTGTTCACGCAGCTCTACAACGAGGGACTCGTCTACAAGGGCAACTACATCGTGAACTGGTGCCCCCGCTGCGGCACGGCGCTCGCCAACGACGAAGTGGAGCACGAGCCCAACCATGGACATTTCTGGTACATCCGCTATCCCGTGGCGGGGAGCGAGAAGGGCGTGAACGGCGAGCCATACCGCGACTACGTGATGGTGGCCACCACCCGTCCCGAGACGCTCCCCGGCGATACGGCCGTGGCGGTGAACCCCAAGGACGATCGGTATGTGCACCTCTTGGGCAAGACCGTGATCCTGCCCTTGACGGGCCGCGAAATCCCCGTCATCGGCGACGATTACGTGGACCGCGAATTCGGCACCGGCATCGTCAAGATCACGCCGGCGCACGACCCCAACGACTTCCTGGTGGGCAAGCGCCACAACCTCGCCGAGATCAACATCATGAACGGCGACGGCACCATGAACGAGCTCGCGGGCGCCAAGTATGAAGGCATGGACCGCTTCAAGTGCCGCGAAGAGATCGTGAAGGATCTGGAGGCGGGCGGATTCCTGGACCACATCGAAGATCTCGACAACCAGGTGGGCCATTGCTACCGCTGCCACGAAACGGTGGAGAGCCGTCTCTCCAAGCAGTGGTTCGTCAAGATGGCGCCGCTGGCCAAGCCGGCCATCGAAGCGGTGAAGGACGGCACCGTGCGGTTCGTGCCCAAGCGCTGGGAGAACATCTATTTCAACTGGATGGAGAACATCCAGGACTGGTGCATTTCGCGTCAGCTGTGGTGGGGCCACCGGATTCCGGCCTACACCTGCGAAGAGTGCGGCGAGCTGGTGGTGGGCGAGTCGGCGCCGGAGAGGTGTCCCAAGTGCGGTTGCGGACGGATGGAACAGGATCCGGACGTGCTCGACACCTGGTTCTCCAGCTGGCTGTGGCCGTTCTCCACCCTGGGCTGGCCGAACGAGACGGACGACCTCAAGTTCTACTATCCCACGTGCGACCTCGTCACCGCGCAGGACATCATCTTCTTCTGGGTGGCGCGCATGGTCATGGCGGGGCTCCACTTCACCGGCAAGGCGCCGTTCCGGAACATCGTGATCCACGGCATCGTGCGCGACGCGCAGGGCCGCAAGATGTCCAAGAGTCTCGGCAATTCGCTCGATCCGCTGGAGCTTATCGAGGCCTACTCGGCCGATGCGCTCCGCTTCTCGATCGCGCTTATCACGTCGCTCGAATGCGACACCAAGGTGAACAAGGAGAAGTTCGAGATCGGGCGCAACTTCTGCACCAAGATCTGGAACGTGGCGCGCTTCATCGAGATGCAGGGCGTGAAGAGCCGCACTTTCGACCGGTCCGCTCTTACGGCCGACGAAAAACACATCCTCGCGGCCTTGTCCAAGGCGGCGGAGAAGGTGACCGGGCTCCTCGAGCAGTACCGCATCCAGGACGGCGCCTTGGCCGTGTACGACTTCATCTGGACCGAGATCTGCGACTGGTACGTGGAATACACCAAGGACGCGCCCGACAAGGAACGTGCGTTCGCGGTGCTGAACGAGGTGTTCTTCCAGGCGCTGAAGCTCCTCCATCCCTACATGCCGTTCATCACCGAAGAGGTGGCGCACCAGTTGGGCTACGTGGGGGCGGGCGAAAGCATCATGAAGGCGACCTATCCCGTTCCCGCCGGAGACATCGACGAAACGACGTACGAGTTCGTCAACCTGAAGCGCGAGGCCATCACCGCGCTACGGGCTTTGCGGGCGGAGTACAAGGTGCCGCCGTCCACGTTCGTCAAGGTGACGCTGGCGACGGGCAACGCGGAGATCGCTGGCGAACTGGAGGGACTCAAGAAGTCCATGCGCGCCGAACGGGTGGATATCGTGCCGGCCGGCGCGGAGCTGCCGATGCCGTCCAAGCTGACGAAGCTCGGCACCGTGTATCTTTCGCTCGAGGGGCTCGTGGACAAGGCGGCGGAACTCAAGCGCATCGAGGGCGAGCTCCAGAAACTCGCCGGCTTCATCAAGGGCGCGGAGGCCAAGCTCGCCAACCGCCAGTTCGTGGAGCATGCGCCCGAGACCATCGTGGCGGAGGCGCGGCGCAAACTCCAGGAAAACCGCGACAAGGTGGAGCAGCTCGAGAAGCTGAGGAAACTCTTTTCATGATCGCCTACGTTCGCGGCATTCTGGCGGAGAAGGAACCGGCCCGGGTGGTGCTGGAGGCGGGCGGCGTGGGGTACGAACTCTTCATTCCGCTTTCCACCTACGAGAAGCTGGGGCCCGCCGGCAAGGAGCAGAAGCTCCTGACGTGCCATGTGGTGCGCGAGGACGACGAGACTTTGTTCGGCTTCGCCACCGAGGGCGAGAAGGCGATGTTCCAGAAGCTCACGTTGGTGAGCGGCGTGGGACCCAAGATCGCGCTCGCGATCCTGTCGGGGACGGGACTAGGGGAACTCATGCTCGCCATCTCCACCGGCAACGCCAAGCGGTTGGCGTCCATCAAGGGCGTGGGCAAGAAGACGGCCGAGAAGATCTGCGTGGAACTGCGCGACAAGGTGAACGCCATCGAGGCGCTGGCCGGAGCCAAGGGCGAAGGCGGCAAACCGGTCAAGCCCTATATCCACGACGCCGTGCTCGCCTTGAGCGCGCTCGGCTTCAACGACGAAACGGCCAACAAGATGGTGGCCGACGTCGTATCGCGCCATCCGGAAGCGGACGACACCGAAAAGATCATCCGGTTGGCGCTCAAGAGCAAATGACGCTTCGGTTGAGGTACGCGCTTTCGGCGTCGTTCTTCTTCGCCTACGGGGCTTTCGCCTTGCCGTTCGCGCCGGTCATTTTGATTCTGCCGGTAGCGTGGGTGAGATGGGTCATCCGCATGTTCTACAAGGGCTTCCGGATTCTGGCGCGCTGGACGGGACTCTACCGCACGGAATTGGCGCCCGGCACCTTGCAGGCGCTCCGCAATTGCCGGGGACGCATCGTGGCCATGAACCACGTGTCGCTCATCGATATCTGCATAATCCTTTCCTACCTGCCCGACTCCACCGCCATCGCCAAGGCGGGCGTGCTCAGGAATCCCGCGCTCGCCGCCGTGGCGCGCAAGATGTTCATCGTGAACGACGAATCTCCAGAACGGATCGTGGCGGAGTGCGGCAAGCTCCTGAAGCGGGGGGTGAACATCGTGGTGTTTCCGCAGGGTACGCGGGGCGGCGCCAAGTTCCATCGCGGGGCGGCGCGGCTGGCGCTGGGGCTCGGGGCGGAGATTCTGCCCGTCCGGATCGCCTACGATCCCGTGGTCCTCGACAAGCGCCATCCGTGGTACTACGCGGGCGACCGCACGATCCAAATCGCGCTCGAGGCCTTGCCGCCTTTGAAGCCGGAGGGCGCGGACGATTTCCACCACGCCCAAGCGCTCACAAAAAAGCTAATTTCGCTCTTGCAATTCGAGCCGAAATATGATATAATATTTCCCGACAAACCAAAAACCAAGGAAGGTGGAAGAACATGACCAAATACATCTGCAGCGTTTGCGGACACGTTTACGATCCGGCCGAGAACGGCGGGACTGCTTTCGAGGCGCTCCCGGACGACTGGGTTTGCCCGCTTTGCGGCGTAGGCAAGGATCAGTTCTCGCCGATGCCTTGACGCATCCGCCGGGTTGGCACAGTGGCGACTGCGCCTCATTTGTAATGAGGAATTACCAGG
>CAMZDY010000072.1 GCA_947305585.1 uncultured Verrucomicrobiota bacterium
CCCCCGACCCGCTGCGTGTAAAGCAGCTGCTCTAACCAACTGAGCTAAATCCCCTTGTGGTTGCCGTATATTATATCATATTTCGCATGGAAAAATCAAGATGAAAATCAAAAAGATTTTGGATTGGCTCGACTCCACGCTGAACGTGAAAGCGTTCGACGACGTGTCCAACAACGGTCTCCAGATCGCCCGCACGGGCGACGAAACGAAGCGCGTGGCGTTCGCGGTGGACGCTTCGCGCCGGAGCGTTGTCGCCGCCGGCGAGGCGGGGGCGCAACTCCTCGTGGTGCATCACGGCATCAGCTGGGGCGGCGGCATCAAGCGCATCGTGGGGAGCGAATTCGCCGTAGTGCAGGCCGCGATCGACCGCAACCTCGCGCTCTACGCCGTGCATCTGCCGCTGGACGCGCACCCCAGACTCGGCCACAACGCGCTTATCGCCAAGTCGCTCAAGCTCAAGCACGTGCGTCCGGCCTTCAGCTATCACGGCAACGTGATCGGCTGCGTGGGCACTGCGCCCGACGGCACCAAAGTGGGCGTCTGCTCTGGGGGCGCGGGCGAGTTCGCGGTCGAGGCCAAGGCGCTCGGGTGCGATCGCTTCATCACCGGCGAGGCTTCGTGGGGCGAGATGATTGCCGCCGAGAACGTGGGCATGAAGATCGACTGCTGGGGCCACTACGACACCGAGATCTTCGGCATCAAGGCGCTCGCCGAGGCCATGCGGGACGAACTCAAAATCGAAACCTTGACCGTATGAAAACCCGGCCCGGCCAGCAGCACCGCATCATCTTCGTGACCGGTTCGGACACCGGAGTGGGCAAGACGGTGGCCACCGGCTACATCGCGCGCCATTTCCTCATGCCGTCCGGACTCAAGGTGGCCACCGTGAAACTGGTGGAAACCGGCAATCGCGGCAAGCGTTCGCAAGACGTGAAGGTGCATCGCAAGCTGATGGGGGTGAAGAGTCTCCCCGAAGACAAAGTCGGACTTACCGCGCCTGCCATCTTCCGCTATCCCGCTTCGCCCCTCCTAGCCGCGCAGCTGGAAGGCAAGGCGTTCGAGCTTAAACAGGCGGTGGACGCCGTCAATGCCGTTGCGGCCAACTACGACTATACTTTGGTCGAAGGCGCGGGCGGGCTCCTCGTCCCGCTCACCGAAACCACGACCACGCTCGACCTCGTGCGCCAGTGCGACTGGGAGGTGGAGGTGGTGGCCTGCGGACGCCTGGGAGACATCAACCACGCGCTCCTCACTCTGGAGGTGCTGAAAAACGCCGGCGTGAAGCTGCATGGCGTGGCCGTGAGCACCTTGCCCGGCGCGAACCGTCGCCATCGGCAAGACTGCATCGAAACCCTCCGGCGTTGGCTCCGCGCCCACGATCCCGAAGCCCGTTTCGACGAGATCCCCTTGGTAAAGGACCTTCTTCCGTGACTCCGCTCGAATACGATCGCGCCTTCATCTGGCATCCTTACGCGAGTCTCAAGAACCCGCCCCCGGTGCGGCTCGTCCAGTCCGCTTCGGGCGCCCGGCTCGTGCTGGCGGACGGCTCCACCCTCATCGACGCGGTGGCGAGCTGGTGGTGCGTGGCGCACGGCCACAACCATCCGCACATCGTCGAGGCCATCCGTCGCCAGTCGGAAAAACTCTCCCACGTCATGTTCGGCGGCTTCACCCACGATCCCGCCATCACGCTTGCCCGCAAGCTCGCCGACTTCGCGCCGGAGGGGCTCTCCAAAGTGTTCTTCGCCGATTCCGGGTCGATTTCGGTGGAGGTGGCCGCCAAGATGTGTCTCCAGTACCAGCACGCCAAGGGACGCCGGAACCGCACCCGGCTCCTGGCGCTCAAAGGCGGCTATCACGGCGACACCGCCTGCGCCATGGCGCTCTCGGATCCCGACGGCATGCATACGCTTTTCGCCGGGATGATGCCCAAGCACTTCTTCGCCGACATGCCGAACGGCAACCTCGCGGGCTGGAATTTCCGTGCGCAGCTGGAGGCGCACCGGGACGAAATCGCAGGCGTCTTCTGCGAGCCGGTCTTCCAGGCCGCCAACGCCATGAACTTCTACGGTCCCGAATATCTGCGCGAGATGCGGAGCGTGTGCGACGAACTGGACATCCCCCTCGTGTTCGACGAAATCGCGGCCGGACTCTACCGTACGGGTCCGCGTTGGGCGCACGAACGCGCCGGAGTGAAGCCCGACATCATGACCGTAGGCAAGGCGCTCACGGGCGGACATCTCACGCTTGCCGCCACGCTCGCCTCGGACCGGGTGGCCTCCGTCATCTCGAACGGCTCGCCCTCCGCCTTCATGCACGGCCCCACCTACATGGCGAACCCGCTCGCCTGCGCGGCCGGAGTGGCGAGTCTCGAACTTTTCGAGCGGTCGGACTATTCCGCCCGGGTGGCCCGGATCGAGCGCATCCTCCGCGAAGAAGGCATCCCCCAGACGATGGGCGCGGTGGGCGTGATCAAGGTGCCCCGGCTCCCGGCGCGCGAAGACATCGAGCGCGTCATCGACGAATACGGCGTGTGGCTTCGTCCCTTCTGCAATTTCATATACACGATGCCGCCCCTGACGATCGGCGAGCCGGAGCTTCGGCGCGTCTGCGCGGCCATGAAGGCGCTGGCCGCCTGTCCGCCCGGACCCGTCCAGGACGAGGGGGACTTCCATGAGTGAACTTTTCTCCGTCAAGATGCGCGCCTCGGCCCAAGGCGAGCACGTGAGCGGGGCCGAGCGCATCGTGCCGGAAGGGGAGGTGGCGCGCACGATTTCGAGTCTGGCCGACCGCGCGCTCCATCACGCCAAAGGCCGGCCCGACTTCATCAACCTGAAACTGGAAAAGCCGGGCGACATCCTGGAGCTTGACGCGCTTCCGGTGGCCACCGAAACCGTTTCCACGCCGGAGGAGGGGTGGGACCTCATCGGCCGGCTCTTGGCGTCCGAAGGCTTCAGGCGCGCGGACGAAATCCGCAGTCTCTTCAAGGAGACTTACCGGATGCGCGGCGCCATGCTGCTCCACGCCGACACGCTCGAGCGGCTCGAACCCGACCCCGAGCGCGGCGTCCGCGCCACCTATATGGACCAGGCGGGACCCGTCCCCTATGCGACCCAAAAGTCGCACTTCCGCGAGGCGCTCGTCCTCGCCACCAAAGTGTCGTCCGCGCCCGGCATCGTGGGCGAAATCTGCATGAGCGACGACCCCGACTACGTAACCGGCTACGTGGCCACCAAAAATCTCGGCTATCGGCGCATCACCGTCCTCAAACAGAAGGGCGATCCTGCCGGAGGACGCATCTTCCTCTACCGGGGACGCAAACGCGACGTCCAGAAGACCATCCGTTTCCTCGAACGCCAGGCGGTGCTGGTGCGCGGCGTGCCGGTCGATCGTCCGGTCGACGTGTGGACGCAATTGCGGTCGGAACTGGACGCGCTCAAGTCCGCCTCGCTCGAACGGACGGTAAAAGCCGCCAACCCCTCCGCCAAGATCTTCGCCGCCAACGACTATTTGGGTCTCGCCAAAACGTTCGGCGGCTCCACCGGGTCGCGACTCCTCACCGGCACCACCCCCGCCCATCTGGCGCTCGAACGCGAGCTCGCCCGCTTCAAAGGCGCGGAGGCGGCGCTCCTCTACGCCACCGGCTATATGGCCAACGTGGGCTTGATCTCCGCGTTGGCGGGCAAGGAGGACGTGATTTTCTCCGACGCCTTGAACCACGCTTCGATCATCGACGGCTGCCGGCTTTCGGGTGCGCGCGTGGTCATATACGACCATCTCGATCTGGCCGATCTCGACGCCAAACTCGCGATCTATCCCGGTCGGCGCCGGTTCGTCGTTTCGGACGGAGTGTTTTCGATGGATGGCGACCTCCTGCCGCTACCCGGCTTCCTCGCCGTCTGCAAGCGGCACGGCGCCTTCTCGATCGTGGACGAGGCGCATGCCAATGGCGTGATCGGCAAAACCGGACGGGGACTCGCCGAGCATTTCGGCTGCGACGCGCCCGATGCCACAGTGGGCACGCTCTCCAAGGCGTTCGGCGCGGAGGGCGGGTTCGTGACGGGACGGCAGCTATTGATCGACTATCTCGTCAACCGGTCGCGTTCCTTCATCTTCTCTACCGCGCCTTCGGTGCCGTCGGTCGAAACCGCGCTGAAGAGCGTGCGCCATCTCGCGTCCCGTCCGTCCCTCGTCGCCAAACTCTGGCGGAACGTCCGGTACTTTGCGGAACTGCTCCAGGCGCGCGGCATCAAGGTGGAGCCGCAGTCCGCCATCTTCCCCATCTTCGTGGGCGACGAGGCGGCCGCCCTCCGGAAGAGCGCGGAGCTCGCCTCGCGCGGATTCGTGGCCAGCGCCATCCGCCACCCCACCGTGCCCCGGGGCGAGGCGCGGATCCGGATCGCCATTTCCGCCCTGCACACCAAAGCCGATCTTCGCCGTCTCGCCCGGTCGCTATGAACGTAAAGATCCATCCCTCCTGGGAAGCGGTGCTGAAGCCGCAATTCGACAGTCCCTACTTCGTCCAGCTGGCGGACTTCGTCCGCGCCGCCTACCGCTCCGGCGTCTGCTATCCCCCCGGGCGCTTCATCTTCGAGGCTTTCAACCGCACGCCGTTCGACCGGGTGAAGGTGGTCGTGATCGGACAGGACCCGTATCACGGACCCAACCAGGCGCATGGGCTTTCGTTCTCCGTGCTGCCGCCCACGCCGCCTCCGCCTTCGCTCGTCAACATCTACAAGGAGCTGGAGGCGGAATTCGGCGTCCGGGCCGACCGTTCGTCGGGCGATCTCACCCGTTGGGCCGATCAAGGAGTGCTCTTGCTCAATTCCACGCTGACCGTGTCGGAAGGCAAGCCCATGAGCCATTCGGGGCATGGCTGGGAGCGCTTCACCGATGCGGTGGTGGACGTCCTCAATCGCGAACGAGAGCATCTTGTTTTTCTGCTGTGGGGCGCAAGCGCCCAGAAGAAGGGCGCGGCCATCGATCGCACGCGCCATCTCGTCCTCGCTTCTCCCCATCCTTCGCCCCTGTCCGCGCATCGCGGCTTTTTCGGGTGCGGACACTTCCGCGCCGCCAACGACTATCTCGTCGCCCACGGCCTCTCGCCCATTACCTGGCTCCCCGTCCGCTGACTCGCCGGCAGTGACGGTCGAGATGCGTTGAGCCTAGTCTAGGCTTGGAAAAGTCTGCTTTCTAGCCTAACTTTTGGTAATTTCTAGGCTAGAAATTTTATTATAGTTCTCCTTCTATAATAGGCAGATCAAAATGATGATTTGCGATTTGCGATTTAGGATTTAAGATTTTGGGCAGATTGCGCTTGACATCGGTGAGAAAAAGTGGTATAATATCCGGTAACAAGATGGAAAACCTTTACCAATTGCAAGTTCAACTTTCAAATTGTAAGGAATCACTCTGGTTTAGTGGAGG
>CAMZDY010000073.1 GCA_947305585.1 uncultured Verrucomicrobiota bacterium
CACGCCTACGAGCAGACGCTCAACACGATGCTGGTGGAGATGGACGGCTTCGACGCGAACGAAGGCGTGATCGTGATCGCCGCCACCAACCGTCCCGACACGCTCGATTCCGCCCTCTTGCGTCCCGGCCGGTTCGACCGTCAGGTGATCATCGACCTGCCCACTTTGAAAGGACGCGAAGAGATCCTCCAGCTGCACGGCGCCAAGATCAAGTTCGCGGAAGGCACCACCCTTTCCAAGATCGCGCGGGGAACGCCCGGCTTTTCGGGGGCGGATCTCGCCAACCTCCTCAACGAAGCGGCGCTGCTCGCTACGCGCAAGAAGCTGGAGGGCGTGGACGAAAAGACGCTTGAAGAGGCGCGCGACAAGGTGCTCTGGGGGCGCGAGCGGAAGAGCGCGGGCTATTCGCAGCGCGATCGCGAAATCACGGCCTGGCACGAGTCGGGCCATGCGATCTTGCAGCTCCTGCTCCCGAACACCGATCCTTTGCACAAGGTGACCATCATTCCGCGCGGACGGGCTTTGGGGGCTACGATGTCGCTCCCCGAAAAGGACGTCCTAAACCGCACCAAGAGCCAGTTCCTCGACGAAATCGTGGTGATGTGCGGAGGCCGGATCGCCGAGAAGATGTTCACGGGCGAAATCTCCACCGGAGCGGCGATGGACATCAAGCAGGCCACCGAAACGGCGCGCAAGATGGTGTGCACCTACGGCATGAGCGACAAGTTCGGCTTCCAGTCGTTCACCGAGCAGTCGCAGTGGTCCAACCAGGAATTGCCTCCGGCCTTCAGCGAAGAGACGAGCCGGGCGATCGACGCGGAGGTTTCGTCCATCATCGGCGAGGCGTACAAAAAGGCGGAAAAGCTCCTCGAGGAGAACCGAGACAAGGTGGAAACGCTCGCGCACAAGCTTTTGGAAGTGGAAACCATCGACGGCGAGGAGGTTAAAGCGTTACTGTCATGACCATATCCCTAAGCGCCATCATCCAGGTAATAATCCTCTATCTCGCGATCTACGCCATCCTCAAGCGCGCCAAGGGGTCGCGTTTCGGCCAGGCGCTGATGGGCGTGGGGATTATCGCGGCCATCGCCTTCGCGCTCACGTTCTTCTTCGAGTTCGAGGTGCTCTCGCGCATCATCCAGTCCATCCTCCTCTATCTCGCCCTTTCGACGGTCGTCATCTTCCAGCCGGAGATCCGCCGGTCGCTGGCGGAGCTGGGGGCGTTCGGGTTTCTGGAGCGGCCCAAGTACAACACGGACGGCAGCGCCAAGCCGGAGCTAGTGGTCCAGACGATCATGGCGCTGTCGGAAATGAAGATGGGCGCGCTCATCGCCTTCGAACGCGGCATTTCGCTTAGGAGCTACGAAGAGGAAGGCGTGATCATCAACGCCGTCTTCTCCCAGCAGCTGGTGCGCACCATCTTCACCCCGCCCCTTCCTTTGCACGATGGCGGCGTGACGATGCGCAACGGACGGATCGCGGCCGCGCACTGCATCTTCCCGGTGTCCAACAACCCCAACCTCATCGCGAGCGGCATGCGTCACCGGGCGGCAGTGGGCCTGTCCGAAGAGACCGACGCGCTCGTGATCGTGGTGTCGGAGGAGACGGGCGGCATTTCGGTGGCGCACAACGGCAAGCTCTTCCGCTACACCGGCGATCAGCGCGAGTCCAGCATCCAGAGGTGGATAAACCGCGCCATGCAGGCGGAACTCAAGAAGTCCACGCTCGGCGAACGCATTCTCGACTGGTGGCAAAACCGGGGCAAGAACACATGAAAAACTTCTTCTCGATCATAACCAACAACTGGTGGCTCAAGATTCTGGCGCTTATTCTGGCGATCGTAATCTACCATGCGCTCAGGTCCGAAACCCATCGCGATCCCAACGTCAATGATAGAATCAGCTTCAAACTCTTCTAGCGCCGACACGAAAAAGGCCGCCAACCGCTTCGTGGGGTGGCTCCTCTTTCCGCTCTCGCTCTTCCCGCTGGTGGCGCTGCTCACCTACGACTGGCGCGCCATGCCCTGTCTCAACACCCCGCCCGCGCCGAGTTCCAACTGGATCGGGGCGTTGGGGGACTATTTCGCCTACTGGGGCTACCTCTTCACCGGCTTCGCGATCTGGGTGGTGCCGGCCATCTGCATCTTCGCCGGCATCCTCAAGATCTTCGGCAAGCGGCTGGGGACGGGTTGGCGCAAGCTCTACATCATTCTCTTCGTCTTTTCGGTGTCGTGTCTCCTCCAAGTGGTGCAGGGGCAGTTCCCTCAGCTTTCCTCCATGCTGAAGGCGGTGAACATTCCGGACGCGGGCGGCGCCATCGGCTATATCATGATGACCAAGTTCCTCTCGCCCCTCTTGAGCGACTTCGGCTCCAGCGTGATCATGCTCGTCCTCATGATCTTCTCGATCGTGGCCACGATCGGACTGAGGAATCTCGGCAAGCTCATCAAAGACGTCTACTATTGGGCCATGCTGGGCGGTTCGGCCAAGCCGCAGCCGGAACCGGGGATGGACGAGTTTCCGCCCCACACCACCGAACCGGAAGATCCCCGCGCAGCGCAGCTGAGGGCCATCCGCGAGGCGAAGGAGGCGGCCAAGCTCGAACGCGAACGCGAAAAGGCGCTCATGATGCAGCAGAAAGAGGCGGAGCGGGAAGCCGCCAGATCCGCACGCGAAGCCGCCCGGAACGCGGCGAGGATCAGCGCGGTCAGGCCCAAACCGAAAGCCGCGCCGCAGGAAGTGGCCGCCGGCGAAGGCGTGCCGGACAAGGGGCCGTACATGCTCCCGCCCCTCGACCTATTGGACCCGGTGAAGAACGTCAAGGCCGACCACAGCGATACGGGCATCACCGGTCAGCGCCTCATCGACACCTTGAAACTCTTCAACGTGGACGCCACTCTGGCCTACAAGGTGGAAGGCCCCGTAGTCACCAAGTACGCGATCGAACTCAAGCCGGGCACCAAGTATTCGGTGGTGACGAGTTTGAGCGACAACCTGATGGGCGCCCTTCACGCCAAGTCGCTCCGCATCGAAGCGCCGATTCCGGGCGAGGATAGGGTGGGCATCGAGGTGCCCAACACCAAGCCGGTGGGGATCGGCTTCAGGGAGATTTTCGAGGGCGACACCTTCCGCAACTGCCATTACGAGCTGCCCCTCCTCTTCGGCAAGGACGCGGCCGGCAAGGATCTGGTGGCGGATCTGGCCACGATGCCGCACATGCTCGTCGCAGGTGCTACGGGTCAGGGCAAGTCGGTCTGCCTCAATTCCATCATCAACGGTCTTTTGATGACGCGTACGCCCGAACAGCTGAAGCTCATCATGGTGGACCCCAAGAGCGTGGAATTCACGAGCTACGTCAACATCCCCCACCTCCTCGTGCCGGTCATCACCGACAACCGCAAGGTCATGTTCTCGCTCGCCTGGGCGGTGGCGGAGATGGAGAAGCGCCTGAAGCTCTTCGCCCGCGCGAAAGTGAGGAACATCAAAGACTTCAATTCGCGTCCCCACTACGCCCAGCCCGACATGTTCGGCGGCGACGAGGCGGCGTTGGGCGGCGACATGCCCAAGACCGTCCCCTATATCGTCATCATCATCGACGAAGTGGCCGACCTCATGCAGGCTGCCGCCAAGGAAGTGACGCCGCACATTTCGCGTCTCACCGCCAAAGCGCGCGCGGCCGGCATCCATCTCATTCTCGCGACGCAGCGTCCCGACGCCAAGATCATCACCGGCACCATCAAGGCCAACATCCCGGGCCGAGTGGCGTTCAAGACGGCCACCGCCATCGACTCGCGCACGATTCTGGACGATTCCGGCGCGGAAAACCTGATCGGACGCGGCGACATGCTCTTCAAGAGCAAAGAAGGCCTCCTCATCCGGGCGCAGGGCGCCTGGATCAGCGATCCCGAAATCGCCCGCATCACCTCGTTCATCGAGGAACACTCCAATCCGCAGTTCGACGAAACCTTCGCCAAGAAGCTGGGCCGGGTGAAGGAAGCCGGCATCGAAGACCCCTTCGCCTCCAACGAGGACGATCCCGACAACCAGCCCAAGCCGGAAACTTCGGGCTCGTCAGGCGGTTCGGGCGCTGGCGGCAACGACGAACTCTTCAGGAAGGCGGTCGAGGTGATCATCGAGACGAAGCGCGCTTCCGTATCGCACTTCCAACGCAAGCTGGGCATCGGCTACAACAATTCGGCGCGGCTCTGCGAACGGCTGGAGGAAGCGGGAGTCATCGCGCCGCAGTCGGGGGCGGGTCCGAGGACCATTCTCATGACGCCCGAGCAGATGCAGGCGCTCGTGTCCGGCTCGAACGGCGCGGGCGGGGAAGTTTTGGACGAAACCGGCGACCAGGCGGAGGCATCGGCACCCTCCAACCCGCAGGCAACCGGATTCTACATGACCGAAGACGATTTGTTCGCCGAATAAACAAGGAGCAAAGACCATGGAACTGGGCAAAACGCTTAAAGCGGCAAGAGAAGCCAAGGGATTGTCGATCGCCGACATTTCCCACAAGACCCACATGATGAGCCAGATAGTCCGCGATCTGGAAGAGGAAAACTTCAAGAAGATCGTGGCGCCCATCTACGGGCGGGGCTTCATCAAGATGTACTGCGAGGCGGTAGGGATTGCCGACTACAAGCCTTTGCAGGACGAGTTTATGGCGATCTACACCGGAAGCCGTGCTGCCGCCTCCAAGCCGGCACCTGCTCCGGCTCCGGCCCCCGCGCCTGCACCCAAACCGGAACCCAAACCGGAACCGGTCGTGGCGCCTCCGCCTCCCCCGCCACCTCCACCCCCTCCTCCGCCCAAGCCGGAAATGAAATATTCGCCCCGGCCCGAACCTGCTTTCACCCCCAAGCCGGCCGAAAAGCGCACCTACAATCCCCCGCGTCCGCCGGAGGAGCTGCGTCAGCCCAAGTCGGTCGAGCCCAACTTCAATCTGCCGGAGATCGATATCAACTGGCGGATGGTTTCGCTTTATGCGGCAGGGGTGGCGATCGCGCTTGTATTGCTGCTTACGGTCAAATTCCTCTATTCCGCCACCAAGGGACCCAAGCCCGCGCCGGAACCGGCTTTGACGGAACAGGCTCCGGCTCCGGTCGAAGCGGCTCCAGTCAATGCGGAAACGCCCGCCCCTCCCGCCAAACGCGTGCCGGTGGCGGTGCCGCCCCTTTACATCGATTGAACCAAACCAAACAAAACCAACCCTAAGAAAGGAAAAAACATGGAAGTTGTAATCTGCAAGACGAAGGAAGAGGCCTCCAAGCTCGCGGCCGAGATGATCACCGAAGCCGTCAAGGCCAATCCCAAGCTGGTGCTCGGTCTCGCCACCGGATCCACCCCCGTACTCATGTACAACGAGATGGCCAAGGCGGTCAAGGCCAAGAAGGTCAGCTACAAGG
>CAMZDY010000074.1 GCA_947305585.1 uncultured Verrucomicrobiota bacterium
GAAAATTTCTGTAGTTTAAGGCTTGCAAAATTCGCCGAAATAGAGTATAATACAAGTAACCTAATAGGAGAATAGTCCATGAAAAAACTGTTCATGATGTTTGCCGTTGGCGCGTTTGCTTTCAATGCGGTCGCGCAGGAAGCGTCGGCCGAGGCCGACACCAAGGATGCCGACACCGCGCTTTGGCCCGTACCTTTCGCCGTGTGCGAATGGCCGGCGACGCCCGATCTGGTGGGGCTTAGGCTGTCGATTCCGTTCTCCACCCGCCAGGAGGTTATCACCGGCATCGATTTGGGTCTGTGGGGCCGGTGCAAGGATTTCGAAGGTCTGGGTCTCAGCGTGCTGCGCAACGACGTCAAGGATACCTTGGGCGGTCTGCAGATCGGTCTCTACAACACCGCCAACCGGGCCGACATGGGCGCGCTGCAGGTGGGTCTCTGGAACGAAACGCAGTCGATCCGCGGTCTGCAGGTGGGCCTCGTGAACATCACGGGCGACGCCCAGGGCTTCCAGGTGGGTCTCATCAACCGCGCGGAAACGCTTTACGGCTTCCAGTTCGGCCTGATCAACGCCATCCGCGACAACGAATGCCCCGTCATGTTCGGCGCCAACATCGGGTGGTAAGACGCGATGCGGATTTATCCTTTTGCGGCCTTGAGGCCCAACGAGGGGGACGCGGCTTTGGTCGCGTCCGTTCCTTATGATGTGGTGAACACCGCCGAGGCGGCGGCGCTGGCGGAAGGCAACCCCAAGAGCTTCCTGCACGTGTCGCGGCCGGAGATCGATCTGCCCGCCGGCACCGACGCTTCCTCCCCGGAGGCTTACGCCCAGGCCCGCAAGGCGCTGGACGCGCTGCGCGCTTCGGGTACGCTGGTCAAGGAGGCAGAGCCCAAGTTCTACGCCTACCGGCAGATCATGGGCTCCCATTCGCAGACGGGCATCGTGGCCTGCTTCGCCACTTCCGAATATCGCTCCGGCGTCATCAAGCAGCACGAGAAGACGCGCAAGGACAAGGAGGACGACCGCACCCGCCATATCGAGATCCTCGGGGCGCAGACGGGACCGGCGTTCCTCACCTACCGCGACGATCCGGCCATCGATCTCATCGTCCGGACCGCTTGCCAGGGCGCGCCGCTCTATGACTTCGTCGCGCCGGACGGCATCCGCCACACGGTGTGGGAAATCGCCGCCGCCGGCGCCTGCATGGCCGACGAGCTGGCCGAACTTTTCGCCCGCGTGGACCAGGCGTACATCGCCGACGGACACCATCGCTCGGCCGCCGCCACCCGGTATGCGGCCCAGCATCCGGAAAGCGAAGAGGCCCAGCGCTACATGGCGGTCATCTTCCCGGCGTCGCAGCTCAAGATTCTCGCCTACAACCGGCTGATCAAGGATTTGAACGGCCTCGGCAAGGAAGAATTCCTGGCGCTGGTCGGCAAGGTGTTCCCCGGCGGCAAGCGCAAGTGCCGCATGTATTTCGACGGCCGCTGGACGGAACTCGGCTGGGACATTCCGGCCGACGCCGACGTGGTGGGCTCGCTGGACGTATCCTATCTGCAGGACCGGCTTTTGCGGCCGGCGCTGGGGATCGACGATCCGCGCACCAGTCCGCGCATTTCGTTCATGGGCGGCATTCGCGGCGACGAGGCTTTGCAGGCGGAGGTGGATGCCGGCCGCGCGGCGGTGGCGTTCGCCATGGAGCCGGTGACCGTGGAGGAGATGATGGCCATCGCCGACGCCGGCGCCATCATGCCGCCCAAGTCCACCTGGTTCGAACCCAAATTGCGGAGCGGACTTTTCGTCCACGAGGTGGAAGGGTGAGGCTTCCGGCCGCCATACGCAAAAAACTCAAGGAGTTGCACGTCCGGATGGTGCGGGAAAAACTCCCGCCCGAGGATATCGCCGCCGGTTGGGCGCTGGGCGTCTGCATCGGCTGCGCCATTCCCTTCGGCATGCAGCTGATCATCTCGGTGCCGCTGGCGATCATGTGCCGGATCTCCAAGCTGGGCGCCACCCTGGGCACGCTCATCTCCAATCCGGTCACCGTGCTGATCCTCTATCCCGCCCAGACCTATGTCATGGGCCGGATCCTGTTCGGCGAGCGGTTTCTCTCGTTCGAGCAGTTGATGGATACGGCCTGGACCTGGCAGGCGGTGCGCCGACTGGGGTCGGAGGCGATGGTGAGTTTCTTTCTGGGCGGGATGGTGCTGGCGGCGATCGCCACGCCGGTCGCCTATTTCATGGTCAAGCGCATGGTCATCCGGCACCGGGCGCGCGTGGCGGAGAGGAAGCCGGCGCCATGATCTGTCCCGGCAAACAGGCCCAGATCATGGAGCTGATGCGCGAGGCCGCCCTGTACGAGGAGGATCTGGAGGAGAGTTTCATCCTGGGCGGCGGTCCCGGCGGACAGAAGACGAACAAGACTTCGTCGGTGGTGCGGCTCGCCCACGCGAAGAGCGGGCTCTCGGTGAAGTGCGGCGAAACGCGCAGCCGCGAGGACAACCGCTGGCTCGCCCGCCGCATGCTGGCGGAGCTGATCCTGGAGCGCGAGCAGAAGCGCAAGAGCGCGGCGCAGGAGGCGAAGGAGAAGATCCGCCGGCAGAAGCGCCGCCGTTCGCGCCGCCAGCGCCAGAAGATGCTGGACGACAAGCATGCGCATTCGGAAAAGAAGGCCAACCGGCGGAAAGTGACGGAAGACTGATGGCGGACGCACAGCACATCCCTTTGGCGCTCAAGTACCGTCCCATGACGTTCGACGACGTCATCGGGCAGGAGCACGTGGTGGCCACCCTGCGGCACGCGATCGAGTCCGGCCGCGTGGCCAACGCCTACCTTTTCATCGGACCGCGCGGTATCGGCAAGACCACGCTTTCGCGCATTTTCGCCAAGGCGCTCAACTGCACGGCGCCGAACGGCGTGGAGCCGTGCGGCAAATGCGCCAACTGCATCGAGATCGCCGCGTCGCGGTCGCTGGACGTGACGGAACTCGACGCCGCGAGCCACAACAAGGTGGAGGACGTCCGCCCGATCATCGACGCGGTGGAATTCAAGCCGGCCGCTTCGCGCTACCGGATCTTCATCATCGACGAGTGCCACATGCTGTCGAACGCGGCCTGGAACGCGCTCCTCAAGACGCTGGAGGAGCCGCCGCCCTACGTCCGCTTCATCTTCGCCACCACCGAGGGCGACAAGGTGCTGCCCACCATCGTGTCGCGGTGCCAGCGCTTCGATCTTAGGCGCATCCAGACGAACGATATCGTTTCCCGGCTCGAGGCGGTGTGCGCCAAGGAACGCATCCAGGCGGACGGCAATGCGCTTTTGGCCATCGCCCGCGGCGCCGACGGCGGCATGCGCGACGCGCTTTCCTCGCTGGACCAGCTCATTTCGTTCAAGGGCTCGGAGATCAAGGAAGAGGATGCGCTCGGAGTGTTCGGGCTCGTGTCGCGCTCGGCGCTGGAGACTTTGGCCGCGTCGATCCTCGCGGGCGACACCGCCGGCATCCTGAAGGCCATCGACCTGTTCGAATCGGCCGGCAAGAACATGCGCCGGCTCGCCTCCGAACTCATGCTGCATTTCCGCAATTTGATCGTGGTGCAGGCGCTCGGCCCGGAAACCAAGTCGCTCGCGGCCACGCCCGACCAGATCAAGGTGCTGGCGGCGCAGGCCGCAGGAGTGTCCGCCGGACGGCTGTTCCGCATTTGCGACGAGCTGGCCGACATGGAAGACAAGCTTCGCCACGTCTTGAGCGTGCGCACGCTGATGGAGATGACGCTGATCCGCTGTTCGCGCATCGCCAGCACCGCCACCATCGAGGAGGTGCTGAAGCTCGTGCAGAACATGAAGGACGATCCCGGCGCTTCGATTGCGGCGCCGGTCGCCGCGGTGCGGGCCAAGGTGGAGCCCGCTCCCGTTCCGGAGCCGGTTCCGGCGCCGCCCGGCCCCGCGCGGAAGCCGGTCGCCAAGACGGTGGAAGGGGAGCGGCGCTCGGAAATCGTGAACGATCCGAATCTGAGCCGCATCATGGGCATGCTGGGCGATGCCGAAATCGTAGACATAAAGGAGGGGTGAACCGATGTTCAGCGCTTCATGGATCTGGATCTATGCCGGCAGCATCCTGATGCTGCTCGAACTGTTGGCGCCGGGATTCGTCATCTTCTTCTTCGGCCTTTCGGCGGCCACCGTGGGGCTGGTGACGGCGGTGGCGGGCGACGCGTTTTCGCTCACCTGGCAGCTGGCGGCGTTTTCCGGCTTTTCCATCCTGTATCTCGTCACGCTCCGCCGGTATCTGCGCAGCGTCTTTTCCGGTTCGCGCAGCGAATCCCCGACCGACTTCGGGCACGAAGCCGTGGGCCGCACGGGCAAAGTGACGGAGCGCATCGAGCCTCCGCACCCGGGCCGGGTGGAGATCGGCGATGCGGAATGGACGGCCGTGGCCGACGGGCCGATCGCCGCCGGAGCCGAAGTGAGAGTGGTTTCCAACAACAACTTGACCATGAAAGTGGAGGAGGTAAAATAATGAGCGGAGGTTTGGTGTTTTTGGCGATCGTCGCGTTCATCGTGATCGTGGCCATTCTGAAGACGGCGGTCATCGTGCCGCAGAAAACGGCGTTCATCGTGGAGCGGCTGGGCAAATACCGCTGCACGCTGGATGCGGGTTTCCATATCCTCATCCCGTTCCTGGACAGCATCGCCTACCGGCACACGCTCAAGGAGCAGGCCATCGACGTGCCGCCGCAGCAATGCATCACCAAGGACAACATCGCGGTGGACGTGGACGGCATCCTCTACATGCAGGTGATGGATCCGGCCAAGGCCTCCTACGGCATCAGCAACTATCTTTTCGCCACCACCCAGCTCGCGCAGACGACGATGCGTTCGGAAATGGGCAAGCTCGATCTCGACCGCAGCTTCGAGGAGCGCACCTCCATCAACGCGGCCATCGTGGCGGCGGTGGACAAGGCTTCGGATCCGTGGGGCATCAAGGTGACGCGCTACGAAATCAAGAACATCACGCCGCCGCAGTCGATCCGCGACGCCATGGAAAAGCAGATGCGCGCCGAGCGCGAAAAGCGCGCCATGATCGCCGAGTCGGAAGGCGATCGCCAGTCCAAGATCAACCGCGCCGAGGGCGAGCGCCAGTCCAAGATCGCGCTCGCGGAAGGCAAGGCCAAGGAGATCACGCTCGTGGCCGAAGCGCAGGCGGCCGGCATCACCAAGGTGGCCGAGGCGTTGAACGGTCCCGGCGGCCGCGAGTCGGTCAACATGCAGCTGGCGCAGCAGTACATCACCCAGTTCGGGAATCTCGCCAAGGCCAACAACTCCATGATCATCCCGTCCAATCTGGCGGACGTGGCCGGC
>CAMZDY010000075.1 GCA_947305585.1 uncultured Verrucomicrobiota bacterium
TATCCTAATCAAATCCTAACGGCGATTTGATATAATATTTCCATCATGAAAGCAGTATTGGACTTTGCGATAATGACCGGAGGCGGTCTGGGCGCGTTTCTCCTGGGGATGCGCCACCTCTCGGAAGGCTTGCAGGCGTCGGGCGGCGAACGCATCCGGCGGTTCATGTCGATGGCCACCGGACACCGTTCCGCCGGAGTGCTCACCGGCATCACCTCCACCATCATCATGCAGTCGTCCTCGATCGTGACGGTGATGCTGGTGGGGTTCGTGACCTCCCAGATGATGACGCTCGCCTCCGCCATCTACGTGCTCGTGGGCGCCAACATCGGCACCACCTTCACCGTCTGGCTCATGGCCATCGCCCCGAGTCCGGAAACGCTCGGGCTCGCCCTCTTCGCGATCGGCGCACTCGTCTACTTCCCGCTCCGCAAAGGCGCGCTCGGCAATCTGGGGCTCGCGTTCATCGGGCTCGGGCTCGTCTTCATCGGCATGTTCCTCATGAAGGAAGGCGTGGCCCCGATCAAATCCTCGCGCGCCCTCTCGGAAGCGCTCGCCCAGCTCGATGCCCGTTCGCTCGGCTCGGTAGCGCTCGTGGCCGCGTTCGCCGCGCTCTTCACCGCCATCATCCAGAGTTCGGCGGCCGGCATCGTGATCTTCATGACCCTCGCCTCCGAAGGGATCGTGTCGTACGAAACTGCCGTCTCGGCCCTCTTCGGCGCCAACATCGGCACCACCGCCACCGCCTGGCTGGCCTCGATCGGCGGAGGCAGCGCCGCCAAGCGTCTGGCGTCCGCGCACACGCTCACCAATCTCTTTGGGTCGCTCGTCTGCCTGCCCTTGGTGCTCCCGGTCTTCATCCCCTTGGGCAAATTCGCCTGTCCCAACTGGCAGACTTCCGTCATGCTGCCGGTGGCGCTCACCGACACGCTCTTCGCCATAGTTCGCGGCGCGCTCGTGTTCCCCTTCGCCCGTCCGTTCGCGAAACTGCTCGAGCGCCTCATCCCCGACCGCGAAGACGAAAAACCGCACTTGAGCGTGCTCACTCCGCATGCGCGCATCAGCACGGTCATCGCGTGCGAACAGGCGATGGAGGAAGTGGGTTTCATGGCCGAGAGCGTCACCGACCTCGCCGACCATCTGGAACGGATCCTCGAAGGCGAAGACCGGCGCGACCTCGCCCGGCACATCCAGAAGCGCGAAGAAATCCTCGACCGCGTCCAAAGCGAGATCACCGCCTTCCTCGCCAGCATCATGGTCAAACGCCTTTCGCCCTTCGCCGCACATACGGTCAAACGGCTCATGCGGCTCGCGGACGAGTTCGAATCGATGTCGGACGAATTCCCGCGCATCGTCCGGGCGCTCGACCGGATCGAAAGCTCCGGCGAAGCGCTCTCGGGGTCGGATCTGGCGATGGTGCTCGACATCCACCGCACCGCCTCGGAACTGATCGCATTCTCGCGCCAGGACCTGAACCGCTTCGGCGGCATGGCGGACAAGCGCATCCTCTCGGCCGACCTCAAAGCGAAGATCCAGGCCGCCCGGCAGTTGCAGTTGATGCGCGTGGGGGGCGGCTCTTCCGCCACTGCGGTGCTCACGATGCTGGATCTCCTCGGCGCCTACAACCGGCTTCGCGCCTACGCCATCAACATCGCAGATGCTTGCGCCGGCGGCGAAAATATGGTATAATATTCCGGTATGCACCCTGATTCCATCCTGGTGGTGGAGGACGATTCCTCCATCCGCACCGTAGTCGGCCTCGCCTTGAAGGCGGCCGGCTTCGCCGAAGTGCGCTTTGCCGGCGCGGGCGACGAAGGGCTCGAATCCGCCGAAGCCGATCCGCCCCGGCTCGTCCTGCTCGACCTGATGCTCCCGGGACTGCCGGGACTCGAAGTGTGCCGGCGTCTCCGCGCCAATCCGTCCACCTGCAAGATTCCCATCGTCATGCTCACCGCGCTCGACGACGAACGCGACATCGTGAAAGGTCTGTCGGCCGGAGCCGACGATTACGTGACCAAGCCCTTCTCACCCTCGGTGCTCGTGGCCCGCATCAAGGCGGTGCTACGCCGGAGCGACGGCCAGGCTACGGAGAAACTGACCTTGGGGCCGCTCACCATCGACCCCGGGTCGCATTCCGCCACTCTGGACGGCGCGGAAATCCAGCTCACCCCCACCGAGTACGGCATCCTCCAGCTCCTCGCCTCGCATCCGGGCCGCGTCTACACCCGCGCGCAGATCATCGATTCCGTCCAAGGTTGCGGCAAGGTGGTCACCGAACGGACGGTAGACGTGCAACTGGTGGGGCTCCGGCGCAAACTGGGCGCCTGGGCGGAGCATATCGAGTCGGTCCGGTCGGTCGGCTACCGGCTGAACGCGCAAAGGCGGACAGTATGAAGAACCGATCCATCCCCACCTGGACTCCCCCCTTGCTGCCGCTCGCCGCCAGCATCGTCTTCGCCATCGTACTGGTGGTGGGCACGGCCAACTTCCGCCACACCGCCGCCCGGATCGGCGACGATGCCGAACTTTTGGAGCAGGCTTTCGACCTCTGCGAATGCGCAGCCGGACTGATGGGAGCGTGCGCGGTGGCGTCCATCATGTTCATCGCCAGACGACTCAAACGACGCCTCGAACAGGTGGCGGAGGAGAACCGGCAGATCCGGCAGATGGAGAAGTTCCGTCGCGATTTCGTGTCCGACGTGACGCACGAAATCCGCACCCCCCTCACCGGCATCATGGGCGCGGTCGAAATGCTGCGCGACCATGCGGACGACCTCTCCGCAAAAGAACGCGCCGACCTCATGGACGTGATCGGAACGCAATCCAGACGGCTCAACCGGCTGGCGCTCGACATCCTCTCGCTCTCGCGGATCGAGTCGCGCAAAGATTCCGGCAAACTCGACTTCGCGCCGGGCGACCTCGCTATTGTGATGGAAAACGTGCATGCCGCCTTCCTCCCGTCCGCCAAGCTCAAGAACATCGATCTCCGGCTCGTACGCAACGACAACACGGTACTCTCCTGCGACATCGCCCTCATCGAACAGGCGGTGGCCAATCTCGTGGAGAACGCGCTCCGCTACAGCAATTCGAAATCGATCGAAATGAGTCTCTCGTCGATGCCGTCCAAAGCGCTCATCGCGGTGACCGATCATGGCGTCGGCATTCCGCCGGAGCACCGCAAGCGCATCTTCGAGCGTTTCTACCAGGTGGACCGGTCCCGCGCCAAAGGCGGCACCGGACTCGGCCTCGCGATCGTGAAGCACATCGCCGATCTGCACAACGGCGAGGCCGCCATCGCCGACACCCCGGGCGGCGGCGCCACCTTCACCCTCACGCTTCCGTCAGACGTGAATGAACGACCCTAACGGGTCCGGTCAGAACGAGAGGCTGGCGGACAGTCCGCCATAGAGGAGACCCCGGTGCCTGCCGTGTTCGCTGCCGACCGAATAGGGGTCCCAGCCCGGACAGTGGCGCACGCGATCGTCGATCTTGTATAGATAGTTGAGGCTCGCCCCGAGCGTGATGTGGTCGGTGAGCGCATAGCTCAGCGCGATGCCGTTGTCCCAGCCGCCGAACACGGCGTTGTTCATCCGGTCGTGGGAGAAGTGCTTCGCGTACTTGGCGGTGTAGAGCGTCGTCTTGGTGACGAGCTTGAGCGAAAGCTGTTCGGTGAGCTTGAAACTGCGCGAGAGCGCCAAGTCGATCATGAGCGCGTCGTCCGGCTTGTTGTGGTGGTAGTACTCCCAGTAGAGCTTGACGCTCGGCACCACGATCTCGTTCTCGTATTCGGCCCCGAGCGTCCAGAAGTTCTGCGACGACCAACCGGTGCGCGGATAGGTGTACCAGAGGTGCGAGGCGGTCAGGTTCACCGGGCCCACCGAATTGCCGTAGACTATTTCGTAGTCGAACTCGCCGATTCCGCCCAGCTGCTTGCCGCCATTTCGGCTACGCATGCTGTGCCGCTTGTTGAGCTCCTGGTTGGCCCACACGTCCACCCCGATCCAGCCGAAATACTCCGGCAGGTTGAATTGCAGCCAAAGGTCGTACTGCGCCACCGGAGTATCGGAGATGATGCGGTTGTGGGAAACGTAGGCCGATTTGATATTGAGCCCCACCG
Organism: uncultured Verrucomicrobiota bacterium; assembly: GCA_947305585.1. Taxonomy (GTDB): domain Bacteria; phylum Verrucomicrobiota; class Kiritimatiellia; order RFP12; family UBA1067; genus UBA1067. The sequence goes on from CAMZDY010000075.1 coordinate 4,118, forward strand.
AACCTTCGAAGAGCGGCGACGCTTCATCCTCCGCCTCTGACGTCTCCACCGCCTCGGTCTCCGCCTTTGCGGCCACGTCCTGGACCGGCGCCTCCTCGGCCTGCGCCAAGCAAGCCGCTGCGGCAACCATTACGCCAAAAGCAATCATCGGTTTCTTCATTTGCATTCCCCCTTTTCACCGTATTGTCTAGTAGTATATCATATTTCCGCCCGAAAATCAAGCATAAAGTGCAATCTCCGCACCGTTCCCGGGCTGGGGATTCACACTATGCCGAGGGGCGTGAGATCGCAGGATTCGCCGGACTTGCGTCCGAGGTCGTAGACGCGCTGCATCGCATCCGGATCGTGGCAGACGCGCGAAATCGGCAGCGGCGCTTCCGGCGCGATCAAGACCGCCGCACCGTCCGCCACGCGCCGGTCGATGTATTCGAGCGTCTCATTGTACCACACATGGCGCGTCTTCAAGGCCCGGTAGATCGCCGGATGGCGATGGAGGAGCGGCTTCAGGAGGCACAGCTTATTGGAGGGATGCTTCCGGTAGCCGTGCGGACGCGTGGTGACGACCAGATTGCGTCCGTAGCCGATCGACTCGAAATAGCGGAGCGGAATGCCGTCCGAAAGTCCCCCGTCCAGATATTCCCCGCCCTCGATCTTCACCGGACGGGACACGAGCGGCATCGAGGCGGAGGCCTGGATCCACCGGAAGGAAGTCTCGTCCGCCCGGTCGAGGCGCCTATACACCGCCTGGCCGGTGGTGCAGGCGGTGGCCACGATGTGGAACTCCATCGGGTTCGCTTCGTAGGCCGCACCATCGAACACGTCCAGCTCCATCGGTAGCGCCCGGTAGCAGAAATCGGCATTGAAGAGGTCGCCAGTCATCATGAGCGAAGCCCACGAACAATAGCGCGGATCCTTGGCGAAGCGACGGTTGTAGCGGATGACGCGTCCGATCTGGCCCGACTTGTAGTTGCAACCGAAACAGGCCCCGGCGGACACGCCGATGGCGCCGTCGAACTTCACGCCGCGCTCCATCAGCACGTCCAGCACGCCGGCCGTGAAGAGGCCGCGCATCGCCCCGCCCTCCAGCACCAGTCCCAGCTTCACGGGATGCGATCAGCTCGCCGCGTCGACGGCTTTGCCCAGCAAGTTGACCATGTAGCCGATGGAATCCTCGTGCG
>CAMZDY010000076.1 GCA_947305585.1 uncultured Verrucomicrobiota bacterium
GACGAGGAAGACTTTGTCGCCGACGCGGCAGCGGGGGGTGCGGAGAGTGAACCAGTCGCCCTTCGAGGCTTGGGAAAGAACCTCGTCGTCGCGGCGGAGTTCACCGGCCACGAGGTCCACGACTCCGGTGGTGGAGCCTTGGATCTGGAGACGGTCGCCCGGCTTGACGCTATTATCCTGCACCTTGATCTGGGCGATGCCGGCCTTGACGAAATAGTCGATAACCACGCCCAAATGACGCTTGACGGTCGTGGAAAGCGAATCTTCGGAATCGGTGAACTGGTCCTCGCCCGGACGTCCGTAGAACATGCCGCGCGAGAACTCGCGATGGAAGACGGTCTTCACTTTGGCCGTCAATTCCGCCACCAGCTCCGGCGTGTAGGCATTGGCAAGGACGGCATCCACCGCGCGCCGGTAGCACTCGACCGTAGTCTTGACGTATTCTGCGTTGCGCGCGCGTCCCTCGATCTTGAAGGACGCGATCCCGGCCGCCATGAGCCGGTCCACAAAGGCGAGACTGCACAGATCGCGCGCCGAAAGGACGGTATGCGGCTCCACGATAAAGCGCGTGTCGGACTCGTGCACCGGGCGGCCGTCCTTATCCTCGTACAGGTCCACCGCCTGCACCAGAAAGCGGCGCCGGCAAGGTTGGCGGCACTCGCCCCGGCAAGCGCTCTTGCCGAACGCCTCGTGGCTCATGAGACAGCGTCCGCTCTCCGCCACGCATTGCGCGCCATGCACGAAGGTTTCGATTTCCATGCCGGTCAAGTCGATTATCGCCTTAACCTCGTCGAGCGTGCACTCCCGCGCCAGCACCACCCTCTCCACCCCCTGCGAAGCGAGGAAACGGACGGCCGCCGAATTGGAGGTGGACATTTGCGTCGAAACGTGGATATGTACGCCATGCTTGCGGCAGAGGTCGATAACGCCCCAATCGGCCACGATGAACGCGTCCACATACGGCTTGGCCTCGGCGATCAACCGGTCGATGCCGCAGAGTTCGCCCTCGAAAGCGATGGCGTTGAGCGCGAGATACGCCTTGACCCCCTTCTCCCGGCAGCGTCGATGGATCTCCGGCAGATCCTCGGTCCGGAAATTGACGCCGCTCCGGGCGCGCATGTTGAAGGTGCCGAGTCCGAAATAGACGGCATCGGCGCCGGCGTCCAACGCGGCCTGAAGACAGGTGAAGTCGCCCGCGGGCGCGAGGATTTCCGGCCGTTTCATGCGAGAAGCTCCATGGCAATGGCGATTACGGGCGGCATGGTGAAAATGCTGAGGAGCGTGGTGCCGCTCACGATCCCCACGGCGCTATCGACGTCCTTGCCGTACTTGGCCGCGAGCATGCTGTTCAGGGCGGCGGCCGGAGCCGAAGCGGCGATCGCCACCGCGAGCATCATGGTGGGATGGAGGAACTGGCGGAAAGGATACATGAGCGCCACGATCGACAGGGGGAAGATCACGAGCCGCACGAGCGTGGCAAGATAGGCGCTGCGGCTGCGCAAGAGCGGACGCAAGTCGGCCCCGGCGAGGTAGAAGCCGATGGCGATCATCGCGAGCGGGGTGTTGAGGTCGCCCAGCATCGCGACCGGCATCGCGACGGGGCCGGGGAGCGTGACCGACGCGATAAACAGCGGCAGCCCGAGCGCGAGACCGATAAAGCCGGGATTGAACAGCATCTTGACCACCTCGCCCCGGGTCATGTCGCGCAAAGAGCCGCCCCGGATCTGCATCATCCCCCACGACCAGATGAAGAGATTGAAGATGGCCACGTAGACGATGCCGAAAAAGACGCCTTCGGGGCCGAGAATGGCCTCTTCGAGGGGGAGACCCATAAAGCCCGCGTTGCTGAAGGCGGCCGCCACCCGGAGTACGCCGCGCGTTTCGGGTTTGCCGCCATGCACGAAGAGATAAGCAAGGGAAATCGCCACCGCATGGACGACCGTCACCACCACGAACGCGAGTCCCAGATGCTTCATCATCTGCGCCTCGAAGGGACGCTGGAACGCGCCAATCACGAGACAGGGCGTGACCACGATGACGAGGATGTTGACGATGCCTTTGACGGCCGCGCCGTCGATCCACTTGAGTTTGCGCGCCGCCGCCCCCACGCCCATCAGCGCAAAGAGCACGAGCACCTGCCGGAAAACGAGGAGGAAATTGTCCATCAATACTGCAGGAAGGGATTGCCGTCCTTTTCGACGCCGATCGTGGTGAGCGCGCCGTGTCCCGGCACGACCAGGGTTTCTTCCGGCAACGCCGTAAGCTTACGGAGCGACGCCATCAAGGTGGGCATGTCGCCCCCCGGCAGATCCGTGCGCCCCACCGAAAAGTTGAAGAGCGTATCGCCCGAAAAGAGCACCTTGCCCGCCTCGAACCAGTAGCAGACGCCGCCCGGAGTGTGGCCGGGCGTTTCGATTACGGTGCAGCCCTCGATCGCCTCGGGCGTCCAGATGACGTTGCGGGGCATGGGCGCGGGGGGATAGTCGGGCGGGAAATTGTTGAGCGGATGGGTGATGATCTTGGCGTCTTCGGGGTGGACTACTACCGGCAGTTCCGGCCAACGCGTCTGGAGCGACGCGATGGCGCCGATATGATCGAAATGCGCGTGCGTGAGGAGGATGGCCCGGGGCGTTTGGCCGTCCAATTCCTCGATGATGCGCTCCGGTTCGGCGCCCGGATCGATGATGTAGCCCGAGTAGATCGAGCAGTTTTCTTCGAAAGGTCCGACGGCGAAAGTTTTGCGTTCCATCACCAGATTCCTAGTTTGAGATAGGGTAAAACCGATTTTTCGAGGTAAGTGTCGAGGTCGAACAGCGCCACTCCGGCAAGACCGTATTTGCGCACGAGGCGCGTCTGGTCGATCACGCCCTTCGCGTCAAGCCGCGACTCGTTGGCCGTGACGCCGAGGCCCGCGATGATGCGGCGCGCGTTCTTTGGAGGCACGGCGTGCTGCGCAAGGTACGATTCGAACCTGGCGAGATCCTCCGTATAGTCCATCGGCACCACGTAGTCCACGAGATTCAAGTCGAGCCAACGTTCCCAATCCTGCCCCACCGCGGCCACGCACGAGGGATACTTGCCCAGCACGGCCGCAGTGAGCCATTTGGAGCGGGGAACGCGGCTGCGCGTCTCCGCCACGAAGCCGGTAATGGACGAGACCGCATTGGGCGGCAGATTACTGCGCTCGTACCAGCGCACGAAGTCCAGATGCACCCCGTCCACGCGATAGCGGGAGTTGATCTCCTCGATGGCGGCGAGCACGTGGCGGCGCACTTCGGGGCGGGATGGATCGAGATATTCGGTCGGCTTGCCGTCGGCCGTTTTGAGCGTCCAGCCGCGGCTACGGAACTGCGCCAGCGTCTTAGGCGAACCGCGAGTGGCGGTGAAGCAGAGCACCCACGCATGCACGCGGATGCCGGTGCCCTTGGCCGCCTGGAGACATGCGGCGAGCTGGTCGCCCTCGTTCAGGAAAGTCTGGCTGGACGGGAGGACGGACGAAGGATAGTGGGCGAAACCCGCCCCGGCCACATTGACGAAAAGATCGGTGACCCGCGCTTCCTGCAACACTTTGAAGGTTTTAGGCCAGTTGCCGGGATAGAGTCCGCATCCGGAATGGTCCCAGACGGCATGGATTTCGCCCTTGCGCGGAACTTGCTTGAGGGCATAGGCCTTGAGCCGCGCCGCTTCGTTGAGCCGCTTCTTCTCGGCCGCTTCCCGATTCCAGAGTTTCGGGTCCACGCTACCGCAAATGGCCGCCACGAGTTGGGCTTTCAGGGCTTCGTCGCCATCGGCCAAAAGGACGTGCGTCATCCAGTAGCCCTGACGCGAACTGATCCAGGCCACGTCGCCGGTGGACTTGCCGGTGCGGTCGCTCCACCAGGCGATGGCGCGCGACTTGCCCTCGATGGGAGCGGCGCTCTGGAGGACGGTGGAACTTTGGAGAATCTTGTCCGGAAAGCCGGAAGGAACGGATTTGACGAAGTCCATCCGGCTCCAGCACCCGGGATACTTGGCCGTTTTGTAGCCGGTGGGCTTCACCCCCATGAGCGCGCCCAGCTTGGGCGAGGCGGAATGGAAGACTACGAGTTTGCCGCCCTGGCGCACATAGGCGGTGATTTCGTCCAGTTCCCGGGCGGTAGGCTCGTGGAAACCGACGAGGAATGCGACGGGGCCGGACTTGAGCCGGGCGCCCATTTCGGACGGAGTTATCACCTCGGCCGGCACTTCGGCGCTCCGGAGCCAGCGCTGGATATGGCGCGAGAGCGAGGTGTAGTAGCCCGGCTCGTGCGCCACGATCATCACCGCCGCGAGGAGAGAAGCTATCATGGCAGCAGATCCGGACGCATGGTCCGGGTGAGTTTGGCGGCTTCGCTTTCGCGCCACGCCTCGGCCTTGACGTGGTCGCCCCCCAAGAGCACTTCGGGCACCTTCATGCCCCGGAAGTCCGCCGGGTGCGTATATTGCGGCGCTTCCAATGTGGCGCCGTCGGAAAAGCTCTCGCTCCGGGTGGCGGCGAGTCCCCCGCCCAGCACTCCGGGGAGGAGCCGCACGATCGAATCGGTCATGGCGGCCGCGGCCAGTTCGCCGCCCGTCATCACGAAATCGCCGATCGAGAATTCGTCGGTGGCGAGCGTGCGGATGCGCGCGTCGAAACCTTCGTAATGGCCGCACATGAAAACGAGGTGGTCCTCTTCCGCGAGTTCCCGCGCGTCCGCCTGCACAAAACGTTTGCCGGCGGGAGTGGTCATGATTATGCGCGGCTTTTTCACGCAATCTTTGGTGAGGGTTTCGACGGCTTCGAACCAGGGCGCGCACATCATCAGCATGCCCGGGCCCCCGCCGTAGGGACGGTCGTCCACCGTGCGGCGCCTGTCGTGCGCGAAGTCGCGGAGGTCGTGGATAAAGATTTCGCACGCGCCCTTGCGTTGGGCGCGTGCGACGATCGATTCCCTCAGGAATCCTTCGAACATCCTCGGCTGAACGCTAACGATGTCGATCTTCATCCATCAAATTGGTCCGCTTACTTCTTGACGAGCTTGCGGACGGCCTTATGCGAGCAGAAAGTGCGCTCGGTATAAAGCTTGCTGCGCCACGAGGGGGACTTCTTGACCAGCTTGATGGCCTGGATCCACGGGCTGTTGAACGGGAAGAGCTTCTCCACCCGCACGCCGTAGCTTTCGCGGCTGACGGTGAAATTGCCCGCCACGTTCTTGCGGCCGTTGTCGATGGC
>CAMZDY010000077.1 GCA_947305585.1 uncultured Verrucomicrobiota bacterium
GGCATGGCAGGCTGAATAAACTTGCTTGCCTAGGCGTGAAAGCCGTCGCAAGCCCGGAGCGGACGAGAGCGTAGCGCAGCTCCAACCCAACGAGCGCCATCAGCGCCCACAATCGGTAAATACCCTTAGTGCTTGCGGGGGATGGAATGGGGCGGTGATGAGTTATGAAATAAAATGAATATTTTGCAAATAATTGTTGACAAGAGACAGGAAAATATGGTATAATATGTTTCATAATGAATATTAAAGCCATAGGAGAGTTGGTGACGGACCGGCGGAAAATGCTGGCGGTAACGCAACTGGAGTTGGCGCAAATGTGCGGCATTTCGGTGCATGCGCTCTCGAATCTCGAGGGGGGCCGGGGCAATCCCACCGTGGCATTGCTGCTGAAGGTGCTCGACGTGCTGGGCCTCAAGCTCAGGATTGGAGTGTGATGCGCCGAGGTACGGTATATTTTCGCGACCGGGTGGCAGGCGAACTGGTGGAAGATGCCGGCTATACGCTCACGTACGACCGGGACTATCTGCTCGATCCGTCCGCGCCGTCCATTTCGGCCGTCTTGCCCAAGCGTCAGGAGCCGTACCACAGCCGGGATCTGTTTCCGTTCTTTTCCGGCTTGTTGGCCGAGGGGGAAAACAAGGACCTGCAATGCCGGTATCTGAAGCTCGACGAAGATGACGATTTCGGCCGGCTTTTGGCCACGAGCCAAAACGACTGCATCGGGGCTTTTTACGTAAAGGAGACGGAATGATCGACTTGCCGTTTTCCCGCGCGGATCTGAATTTGCCGCCGCCAGACGCCTCAATGCCGCGGCGCGGATCGATCTCCGGCGTGCAAAGCAAGGTGATCCTGAAGCGTACGCGCGGGCGTTTCGAACCGACGGAGCATGGCGGCGAATATATCTTGAAGCCGGTGCCGGGGATCCCCATCCCCCGATTCGGCGCCGAGGTGCCGGTCAACGAATATCTTACCATGGAAATCGCCCGTAAAGTGTTTGGAATTTCGGTGGCGGACCATGAACTGGCGCGGATGGCGGACGGCGAATACGCCTATATGACCAGGCGGTTCGACTATCGCGACGGCGTGAAGATTCCGCAAGAGGATTTCTGTCAACTGATGAACCGCAGCGAAGCCTCGCACGGGCGCAATTACAAGTACGATGCCAGCTACGAAGAGTGCGCCGGGGTGGTGCGCCGTTTTTGTCCGGCCGGCAAAATCGAGTTGCGCAAGCTTTTCTACCGGATTATGTTCAATTACGCGTTCGCCAACGGCGATGCGCATCTCAAGAATTTCTCGCTGTACGCTTCGCCGTTCGGCGATTACGTTCTGACGCCGGCATACGATTTGCTGGCTACGTCCGTTCATTTCCCGGACGAGAGCGTGTTGGCGCTGTCGCTGTTCGCGGACGGACATTACACGCCGGCCTACGAAGCGCGCGGCTTCTATTCGCTGCCGGATTTCGTGGAGCTCGGCGACAAGTTCGGTCTCGCGCCGGATTCGGTGGCTAAGATGGCGGCGACGCTGATCGGGGCGGACGCCAAGGTGGCGGCGCTGGTGGGGGAGTCGGCGCTTTCCGAAGCCGCCAAAACCGCGTATCTCGGCGCCTATCGCAACCGCGCCCTGGCCCTGATGCAACAATAAAAAGCGGGAAAATGAAAGTTTCGATCATAGTGCCGGTGGGGGATTGGGCGAAGTACGGGCCGGGCCGGGAGGCGCTGGCGCGGAGCGTTGCGCGGGCGAAGGGGTGCGAATGGGAGCTGGTGGAGGTGGACGACCGGGCGCATCGAGGCGTGAGCTGGGCGAGGAACGAGGGGCTCCGGCGGGCGACGGGGGATTACGTGGCGTGGGTGGATTCGGACGACGAGGTGGAGGAGAATTGGGCGGAGGAGATCGCGCGGGCGCTGGAGAAGGGGCCGGATGTGGCGACGATCGATGCGAAGCTGGTGGGCTGGAAGGACCGGGGGGATGAGATTTGGGGGGTGAAGCGTCCCACGATGGAGAATTTGCGCCAGGCGGTATACCGGAACATGACGCGTTCCAGCGCGCTGTGGCTTTACGTGACCAGGCGGGAATTGTGGGCGGGGCTGAAGTTCGACGAGACGGTGAAGCTGGCGGAGGACTATCTGCTGCTGCCGAAGGTGCTCTTGCGGGCCGGGAGTTGCGTCTACGTGGACAAGCCGATCTATCGCTACCGGTGCAACGAGGGAAGTTTGATCAATTCCGTGCAGGGCAAGGAGTTCCGGGAGCTGCTGCCGCCGTGGGAGACGCGCATGGCGGAGGCGCCGGAGAAGTATCGCGGCGCCTGCAAGTGGGGGGTGGCGTCGAGTTGCTACTGGTTTTGCGACTGGGCGGCGGTGAACGATGCCGGGACGCGCGCGAAGGGGCCGTCGGAGTCGGCGATCGAGGAGTGCCGGCGGACGATCGGGCGGGATTTCTGGTGGCTGATGGCGGAGGCGTTGCGGGCGGACGATTTGAGTTGGCGCGACCGGATCTGCTGGTGTGCGCGGTTCGTGTGCGCGAAGATGGGGTGGTGGGGGATCCAGCGTTGGCGCAAACGTCGCCGGGAGGAGCGAAAATGAAGCGTTATCTCATCAATCTGGCGGAGGACGGGGAGCGGATGGCGGCGCAGCGGGAGCAGTTTGCGGCGCGGGGGCTCGAGTTCGAACGGGTGGAGGCGAAGACGGAGGGGGAGTTGGACGCGTTCAGGTGGTGGTGCGCGGTGTTGAGGCCGCCGGTGAAGGGCGAATTGGGGTGTGCGGCGAGCCATCTGGAGTGCTGGCGGCGGCTGGCGGCGAGCGGCGAAGAGTGCGCGGCGGTGTTCGAGGACGACGTGAAGCTGGGGCCGTCCATCCGGGAGGCGCTGGCCCAAGCGGAGGCGTGGTGCCGGGAGCATCCGAGGGCGGTGGTGCTGTTGAGCGACCACCGGCAGAGCAAGGAGGGAGAGTTGGAAGTAGGGAGTGAGGGAGTTGGGAGTGAGGGAGTGGGGAGTGAGGGAGTTGGGAGTGATGGAGTTGGGAGTGAGGGAGTTGGGAGTGAGGGAGTGGGGAGTGAGGGAGTGGGGGAGTTGGGAGTTAGGGTGGAGGGAACGGACTGGGACGAGTGTTCGGAGGGGTATGTGATCGGGCGCGAGGCGGCGAGGAGGCTCTGGGCGAAGGAGCGGCGGACGCGGGTGCCGGTGGATTATTGGGGGTATTTCGCCCAAAAGGGGTGGATAGAGCTATATAGGACGGTGCCGGCGGTGTGCGGACAGGAGAAGGGGCGGTTCGGGAGCAGGTTGGGCGAGCGGTATGTGGTGAAGGGCGAGTTGTGGCGCGTGCGGGCGTGGTGGCGCGTGCGGCGCATTATCGGCACGCTGCTCGATCGGCTCGCGAGCTGAAAATAGTTGAGAATTGGGCTTGAAATGTGCGACAAAATATGATATAATATACGGAACTTTAGCGGGAAAAGCACAACAAACACGGGTTTGTAGCTCAATTGGACAGAGCGACAGTTTCCTAAACTGTAGGTTCCGGGTTCGATCCCCGGCAGACCCACCAGACGGAGCGCGAATTGAAGACATCGCAATTTTGGTATCCTTTGCCCGAGCGGCTGATCGCCCAGCATCCGGCGGAGAAACGCGGCACGGAAAAGATGCTGGTGCTGCATCGCGACACGGGAGTGCTGGAGCATAAACACATCGGCGATTTTCCGGACTACATCACGTCCAACGACCTCCTGGTGGTGAACGACACCAAGGTCTTCCCCGCGCGGCTGATCGGCAAGTGGGAGGACTCCGACGGCCAACTCGAGGTGCTGATGGTCAACGCCGCGCCGGAAGCCGAAACGACGCGCGAGCTCGTGTGGAACTGCATTCTGGGGTCGGGGCGGAAGTGTCGCGAAGGGCAGATCGGCGTGTTCGGTCCCGACGGCGAACTCAAAGTGAAGCTGCTGAGTCCGCTTTCGGGCATCGGGATGTGGAAGGTGGAGTTCATCTGCGAGCGTCCCCTCATGGAGCTTCTGGACGAATTCGGCCATACGCCGGTGCCGCCCTACGTGAAGCGCGAAGGCACCCGCGAAGAGGAGCTGGAGGATCGCGAGCGCTACCAGACGATCTACGCGAAGCACGTGGGGAGCGTGGCCGCCCCCACCGCCGGACTCCACTTCACCGAAGAGATCTTCCGCCGGCTCGACGAAAAGGGCGTGAAGCGCGCGGCCGTCACTTTGCACGTGGGCCCCGGCACGTTCCGGCCAGTCAAGGCCGAGAACATCGAAGACCACCAGATGGATTTCGAGGCGTTCACCGTGCCGCCCGAAGCCGCGGACGCCATCAACGCGTGCAAGGCGCGGGGCGGACGGGTGTTCTGCTGCGGCTCCACCACCGTGCGCACGCTGGAGACGGTGGCGAGTCGCGAGGGGGCCGATGCGAGCGCGCCGGTCGTGGCCGGCAGCGGCGCGAGCAACATCTTCATCTATCCGCCCTACCGCTTCAAGGTGTGCGACGCCATGCTCACCAACTTCCATCTGCCGCAGTCGACGCTGCTCATGATGACGAGCGCTTTGGCGGGTCGCGAGCGCATGCTTTGCGCCTACGCGATGGCGGTGAAAGCGGAGTACAAGTTCTTCTCCTACGGCGACTGCATGCTGATTCTGTGATTTTCCAGTTGCATTTCTTTCCGAAATTTGATATAATATTCTCAACTGGCGGAACTTTTCCAACCAACAAAACCAAAACAACAATCCTCAAGGAGAGAAAAATGAAGAAGCTGAAAGGTCTGGTGGCCGCGGCGCACACGCCGTTCAATCCCGATGGCAGCGTCAATCTGGCGCTCATTCCCAAGCAGGCGGAAACGCTGATCAAGCAGAAGGTGGTGGGCGTGTACATTTCCGGCACCACGGGCGAAGGCATCTGCTGCTCGATCGAAGAGCGCAAGGCCGTGTTCGACGCGTGGGTGAAGGCCGCCAAGGGCAAGCTCATCCTCATCGCGCACATCGGCGCGCTGGCGCTCCCCGACGTGCAGGAGCTGGGCGCCTACGCCGTGAAGTGCGGCATGGACGCCACCTCCATCGTTCCCCCGAACTTCTTCAAGCCGGGCAGCATCGACGCGCTCGTCGCGTACCTCAAGGAAGCGCTCAAGACTTCCGAGAAGCTGCCGTTCTACTACTACCACACCGGCATGAGCGGAGT
>CAMZDY010000078.1 GCA_947305585.1 uncultured Verrucomicrobiota bacterium
CCGAGATCAAGCTCAACTACGAGGTGGGCACGATGATCGAGGTGCCGCGCGCGGCGCTGGTGGCCGGGGAGCTCGCCGAAGAGGCGGAGTTCTTCTGCTTCGGCACGAACGACCTCACGCAGATGACGTTCGGCTTCAGCCGCGACGACGCGGGCAAGTTCCTGGGCGCCTACTACGACCAGAAGATCTACGAGAACGATCCCTTCGCCAAGCTCGACCAGACGGGCGTCGGCAAGCTCATGCAGATGGCGGTGAACGACGGCAAGGCCACGCGTCCGAAGATCCATTGCGGCATCTGCGGCGAACACGGGGGCGATCCGACCTCGGTGGAGTATTGCCACAGGATCGGGCTCAACTACGTGAGCTGCTCGCCGTATCGCGTGCCGATCGCGAGACTCGCGGCGGCGCAGGCGGCGCTCAAGAAGTGAGCACCAAGCGCGAGCAACTCTGGCAAATGACGCGTGAGACGATCGGCAACGGTCGCCTCAGCGTTATTATGCCGGTGTACAACTTGCGCGACGAGATAGCGGAGAACCTCGAGGCCACCGACCGGCTCTACCGCGAGCACGGGATCCGGGCGGAGCTGATCCCGGTGGACGACGGCTCGACCGACGGCACGGGGGAGGTGCTGGAGCGGCTCCGGAGCGAGACGATCCGGCCGGTGATCTGCACGAAGAACGGGGGCAAGGGGGCCGCGCTCCGGGCCGGGTTCGAGGCGAGCCGGGGCGAATACGTGATGCTCCTCGACGGAGACCTCGATATCCATCCCAAACAGACGCCGTACTTTTTCGAGGCGATGGCGCGGAACGGACTCGACGTGGTGTGCGGGTCGAAGCGCCACCCGAGGAGCGTGGTGCAGTATCCATGGCACCGCCGGATCGTGTCGTGGGCGTATTTCACCTGGGTCAGGCTGTTCGTCGGCCTGCCGATAACCGACACCCAGACGGGGATGAAGCTTTTCCGGCGCGGGATGCTCAAATACGCGCTGGACCGGATGCTGGTCAAGACGTATGCGTTCGATCTGGAGCTGTTGGCGATCGCGGCGTCGAAGGGCGCGAAGATCGGCGAGGCGCCGGTGGTCATCCGGTTCGGGGCCAAGTTCGGGGCGCTCAAGACGCGGACGGTCTGGAAGATGGCGCTTGATTCGCTGGCGGTGTTCTACCGGCTCAAGATCCTCAAGTACTACGACAAGGTGATGGTGCCGGAACGGACTGACCTGAAGCCGATGGTTTCGGTGGTGATCGCGTGTCCGGAGCGGAGCTGGATGCTGGAGGAGTGCCTGAAGGGGCTGGAGCGGCAGACGTACCGGAACTTCGAGACGATCGTATTGCCGGACGGGGTCACGGGCAAGGTGCGTCCGGCGGAGAAAAGGAACCTCGGGATCAAGGCGGCCAAGGGGGAGATTGTGGCCTTCATCGACGACGACGCGTATCCGGACGAGCGTTGGCTGGAGCGGGCGATAGGCTATTTTTCGATTCCGGACGTGGGAGCGGTGGGAGGTCCGGGAGTGACACCGCCCAACGACGGGTGGCGGTCGAAGCTGGGCGGCAGGGTGTACGAGAACGTGCTCGTGTCGGGCAATTACCGCTATCGCTACAAGGCGGGCGGCACGCGCAGGGACGTGGACGACTATCCGAGCTGCAATCTGCTGGTGCGCAAGGACCTTTTGGAGAAGATCGGCGGCTACCGGACCGATTTCTGGCCGGGCGAGGACACGCTCCTTTGCAAGGATATTCTGGCCGCCGGAGCGAGAATCGTGTACGACCCCTGGATCACGGTGTACCATCACCGGCGCGCGCTCTTCCGTCCGCACTTGAGGCAACTCGGACGATACGCGTTCCACCGGGGGTATTTCTGCAAGCGTTTTCCGGAGAACTCGCGGCATCTCGCGTATTTCGTGCCGAGCATGTTCGTGGCGTATCTCCTGTTGTGCGCGCCGGCCTGGGCGCTGATGGGGAAGCTGGCGTTGGTGCCGTTGGGGGTCTATCTGGCGCTGGTGGCGCTGACCGCCATGTCGCCCAATCCGGTCACATGGATCATGACGGCTTTGGGGGTGGTGTCGACCCATGTCTGGTACGGCATCCGCTTTATTCAGGGACTTTTCGCGAGGAAAGCGCCTTGCGAATTCATAGGAAAGGATCATGCCAATGTCAACTGAACTGACGGCTGGATTGTGGATCGTGGCGGCGTATTTGATCGGTGCCATACCTTTCGGTTTCATCATCGGAAAAATGCGCGGCGTGGACGTGAGGACGGTGGGGTCGAAGAACATCGGCGCCACCAACGTGTTCCGCACGGTGGGCAAGAAGTGGGGCGTGCTGGCGTTGGTGCTGGACATCATGAAGGGGCTTATTCCCACGCTCGCCTGCAAAATCTATCAAGGGGACTCCATCACCTGGCTGCCGCTCGCAGTCGGCATCATGACGGCCACGGGCCACATGCTCACGCCCTACATGAAGTTCAAGGGCGGCAAGGGCGTGGCGACCGGTTTCGGCATGATGATCGCGCTCATTCCCTGCCACTGCGCGTTGGCGTTCGCGATTTTCGCGTTGGTGTTCGCGGCGAGCAACTACATTTCGCTCGGGTCCTGCACGGCAGCGGCGTTTCTGGGCGTCAGCGTGTGGGTGCCGGCGGGTAGCTTCAAGGGCTACGGCGATCTGCCGCAGGCCATTCTCATCACGCTCGTGGCGGCGTTCGTGATCTACAAGCACCGGGCCAACATCAAGCGTCTGATCGCGGGCAACGAGAACAAGATCCATCTCTTCAAGAAGCCGGAGGCCAAGTGAACCTCTTCGCCTCGCTGCTGCTGATCGCCTACAACTACTGCACGCTGTCGTACACGATGGCGTTCTGGTCGAAGGCGGAGTGGGAGCCGGAACTGGACCGGCTGGAGGCGAACGGCTTCAACGTGGCGTTGGTGACGGCGGGGCTGCCGAAAGTGTGGCAACTGACGCTCGCCGAAATGGGCTATCCGGAAAAGGAAATAAGGGCGTTCATTCCGGACGGGGCGGCGGCCGCGTGGTGGAACATGGGGAATCTGGAGGGACTCGGCGGACCGGTGGCGCAGGAGCGGATCGAACGGGATGCGGAGCTCGGGCGATGGCTTTGCGCGGAAATGCGCAAGCGGGGCATCGAGCCGATCTTGCAGGGATTTACGGGCCTCGTGCCGGCGTGCACGAAGGGGGCGATACAGCAAGGCCGGTGGTGCGGCATCTACGAGCGTCCGGCGATGCTCGATCCGGAGTCGGGCCGGGTGGCGGATTTCGCGCGCGCGTGGTACCGCAATCTCGAGAAGGTCTACGGGATCAAGCCGAAGTATCTGGGCGGCGACCTCTTCCACGAGGGCGGCATCGCCGACGCGTTCGAGCCGGAGACGATAACCGGAGCCGTGCGCGAGGTGCAGCGGCTGCAGCAGGAGGCGTTTCCGGGGGTGACGTGGGTGTTGCAGTCCTGGCTGGATTCGCCCCGGCCGGAAGTGCGCGCGGGACTCGACCCCCGGTTCACGCTCATCGAGGTGCTGGACAAGGACATGTCGAACCGGGGCGAGTACGATTACCGCTTCGGCGATTTGCCTTGGGTGTGGTGCGAGGTGATGAATTTCGGCGGCAACACCGGGCTCTATGGCGGGGCGGGGCGGTTTTCGACGCTGGACAAGATCAAAGACGGCAAAGGCAAGGCGTCTTTCCGGGGCTTCGGCATGCTCTCGGAGGGACTGGAGACGAACGATTTCTGCTATTACCTGTTTTTCAAAGGCGTGGCCGGCGAAGAGGCGTCCGTCAAGGATTACGTGCGCGCGCGCTACGGCGCGGAGGACGGTCGGCTGGAGGAGGCCATCGGGATTTTGGCGCGGACGGTCTGGGATTGCCGGAGGAAGCAGGAGGGGTGCGTCGAAAACGTGATGTGCGCGGTGCCGGCGTGGGAGGTGAGGAACGTGTCGGCGTGGGGACCGAGGACCGGCACGCCCTACGATCGCAAGGAGCTGTTCCGGGCGGCGGAACTTTATCTGGCGGCCTTCCGGGACGAGCCGAATTTCCGGAACGACATGGTCGAGATTTTCATGCAGCTTCTGGCGGACAAGGCGCGGGAAATGCTGCCCGGGACGAAAGGCGACCAAGCGAAGCAGCTCGAGTTCCTCGAGCTCATAGTGTTGGGCGACAAACTGGCGGCGTGCTCCGACAATTGGCGGCTCGACCGCAAACTCGACCGCACCCGGACGCAGGCGGGACGGGACGGCGAGAAGGGATATCTGCGGATGGTCACCACCTGGGCGGAAGGAGAAAAAGCGGGGGAGGAGTCGGGGCTGCGCGATTACGCCCATCGCGCGTATCACGGATTGCTGGTGCCGTACTATCTGACGCGTTGGGAGAAGTTTTTCGGAGTGAGGCTGGAGCATGACGCGAGTCTTTCGGACGACATCCGGGAACTCGCGAAGAAGATTCTGGAGGCGGTCAGATGAACGCGGTCTTTTTCGACATGGACGGCACGCTGATCGATTCGCGGGCGGACTTGTGCGCAACCGTCAACCATACGCGCCGCGATCTGGGTCTGCCGGAATGGGAGATGCAGCCGATCCTCGATCACGTGGGGCAGGGGGCGAAATATCTTTTGGCGCACGCGATTCCGGAACGGGCGGACGAAGTGGAGATGCTCTGGGAGATTTTCCGGTCGCATTACGGCGAGCACATGCTGGAGACGGTGACGCTCTATCCGACCGTCCGCAAGACGCTGGAGGAGCTTAAGGCGCGGGGCTGGAAACTCGGCGTCAACACGGCCAAGCCGTCGTTCGCCACCCATGCCATCCTGGAGCATTTCGGACTCAAAAAGTACTTCGGCGCGGCGATCATAGCCGGAGGCGATTCTTCCGAGATGAAACCCTCGCCGCAACCTCTAAGGGACTGCGCGGCCCGGATGGGCGGTCATCGGCTCTCCGCTCGCGATTGGATGGTGGGCGACTCCTGGACCGACATGCAATGTGCGGCAAATGCGGGAATTAAAGGGGCTTTTTGCGTTTTTGGCTTCGGCAAGCTGGGCGATTCGCGCTATACGGTGAAGTTGAACCGGATGGAAGAATTGCTAAAATACTTGCATTCCGAGGACTGAATATGATATAATATCATACTAAACAAACCATTT
>CAMZDY010000079.1 GCA_947305585.1 uncultured Verrucomicrobiota bacterium
ACATCTGCGGCGCCTGCGGGAGCGCGTAGAACTGGCCGCGATGGATGCGGCTCGGCACGAGGTAGTCGCGCGCGCCTTCCGGCGAGGAGGCCGTCAATATCGGCGTCTGGAACTCGTTGAAGCCCTTCTCCCACATGCGCTCGCGCAGGAAGCGGATCACCTGCGAGCGGAGGATGATGTTATTGTGGAGTTTCTCGCGGCGGAGGTCGAGATAGCGGTGCTTGAGGCGCACGTCTTCGGATTCGTCGGCCTTTTCGTCGGGGATGTAGATGGGGGTCACTTCGCTCGCGCCTTCCATCACCAGCTCGTTGGCTTCGATCTCGATTTCGCCGGTGGGCATCTTGGGATTGATGGTGTCGGGCGTGCGGAGCTTCACTTCGCCGGTTACGGTGATGACCGATTCCAGATGCGCCTTCTCCACGAGACCGAAGAAGCTGCGCGAGGGATGCACCACGATCTGGGTGATGCCGTAGTGGTCGCGCAGGTCGACGAAAAGAATGCCGCCATGATCACGAAGCCGGAACATCCAGCCGGACAGGCGGACGGTCTTGCCGACATCGCCGGCGCGAAGTTCGTTGCAGGTATGGGTACGATACGGATGCATTGTCTGATTCTCCTAGTTGACCGTATATTATATCAAATTTTGACGGAAAAAGCAAGGGGGCGTTTGAGCAAATCCTTGTCGCGCGAATGGATGTCCACCCGGTCGCCGAGGCCCAGGAATCCGGCGGCCCTCACTACGCTCTTGATGAAACGGTCGGCACGCTGGGGGCCTTCGCCGCCGGTGTAGGTGGCGCGGAGCCGTCCCGTGCCGGAAGTGGCGGCCTTGGGGCCGTCGAAAATGATCCAGACGACGAGGTTAGGGTCGGCATCGACGAGCGTCTGGTAGTGCGCCATCAGCGCCTCGCGCGTGCGGTGTTCGCTCCCCGCGCCCAAGATGAGATTCCACCCGTCCACCAATACGAGGCGCCGCCCTTCCGCGCCGAGATCGGCGAGGAGCGTCTGCGCCAGATCGAGATGCGCCTCGAGCGAGGCGAGCTCGTCCCGCAGCCGCGCGTTCTCGCGCTTGAGCGCGGCGTGCTCTTCGCGCAGTTTGCGCGCTTCGTTGAGGCGCGCGGCGATCTGGAGACTCTGCGTGTTCACGCCCGGAGCCACTCCCGCATGAGGTCGAGTCCCGCGCGACCGGACTTTTCCGGATGGAACTGGCACGCCCAGAGCCGTCCCTTTTTGATCATGGAGGTGAACTCCACCCCGGCGTATCCGGTGCGGCCGGCAGTGTAGGGACAGATCTCCGCATAATAGCTGTGGACGAAGTAGTATTCGCGTCCGCCGTTCACCTGGTTCCAGCCGATCTGCGGCACCTTGCAGCCGGGAACGGAGGGGAAGCGGCGCACCTGGCCGGGGATGAGACCCAGCGTGGACGTGCCGCCATCTTCCTCGGAGCGGTCGAACAGGATCTGCATGCCGAGGCAGATGCCGAGGAACGGTTTCGAATTGGCGCACTCGCGCACTACGGATTCGAGTCCCAGCGCACACAGGTTGGCCATGGCCGACTTCGCCGCGCCCACCCCGGGGAAGACCACCCGGTCGGCGGAGCGGATGGCGTCGGGGTCGGAGGTGATGGACGATTCCACCCCCAGCGCATCGAGCGCCAGTTTGACCGAGGTGAGATTGCCGGCTTTGTAGTCGATTATGCTAATCATTGAAGATCCCCCGGAAGATTATGCCCTCGGCCGCGCAGGCGAAGATGGCGCTGGGCAGATTGACCGAATTCTTGACCTGATCGAGGTAGTCGCCGTAGCTTTCGGCTGTTTCGCCCAGGAAAGGACGCCGAAGCCCGATCAGCACGATGGGGCTCTGACCCGACACGATGGCGATGCGTCCCAAGGGATCCACCTTGGCCGATGCAAGCACCACCTCGCCCTTGATGCGCTCGTCGGCGAGAAACTTTTTCATGTCGGCCTCGGTTTGTGCGGGGTCTTCGCCCGGTTCCAAGATGTGGCACATCCTGAGCTTGGCGCGCTCGCCCAGGGGACTGCGCAGGATGAGCTGCGCCAAGGCCAGCATGAAAGCGCCGTTGCCGCTCATGCCGCGCCACCACACGTCGAGATAGAATTCGGCTTCGTCCAGGATCCCCCCGCCGTATTCGCCGTTGAACACGAGCACGTTGCGCTGGTTCCGGAGCGCGTAGACGATCGACTCCACATGCTGGCGGGAGGCGTCGCCGAAGACGATGGTGTTGGGCTTGAGGGGGCCGTAGCCGTAGTGCTCGATCACCTCGCGCGACCGGGTGCGGTCGCCATGGTTCACGAATTCGCCCGCGCCGGTGATGGCGTTGACGAACGCCGTGAGGCGCGGACGCTTGTCGGCGCGGCCGGCGAAGACGAGCAGGTTGGGCCGCCAGGCGTGGGACGACTCCTCGAAGGCGCTGAGCCGGCCAAGGAGCCAGTGCGTGAGGAACATGAGAAGGCCAGTGCGCATGTCGCCCCAGGTGGATACGAGCCTCCGGCGGCTCTGCACGTACCAGATGAGACACGAGCAGATGGCGGCAATGCCGGTGGCGAGCGGGGAGATCATGAACATCATGCCCGCGCAACCGGCGAATCCGAGCGCCGAGAAGATCCAGTGCACCCGGAAGGACGGACGCCAGCTGGGATTGTCCATCAACTCCTCCAGCATGGACGAGAGGTTGAGGAGCGCGTAGGCCGAGAGGTTGAAGATGGTGAGCACCGGGGCGATGGCGTTGATGTCGCCCAGCCAGACGGCCACCGCCGCGAAGAGGATGGCGCACAGGGTGGCGATGCGCGGATCGTTCTGCTTGCCGAAGCCGCGTCCGATCAGTTTGGGCACGGCGCCGTCGTTCGCGAGCGCCTGCAGGGTGCGCGGCGCGGCGAGGAGCGAACCGAGCGCGGAGGAGAGCGTGGCCGCCCAGACGCCGGCGATGATCGTCCAGCCCCAGCGGGCGCACTTCATCATGACGAGCGAGTCGCTGAGGAGGAGGTCGCGATTGGCGCCCACGAAATAATGGAGCGCCACCGGCACGGCCATGTAGATCACATAGCCCGCAAGCACCGAGCCGATCGTCCCCAATGGCAGCGACCGGGCGGGATTCTTGAGGTCGCCCGACATGCCGACGCCCGAAAGGATGCCGGTGACGGCCGGGAAGAAGATGGCCAGGATCGTCCAGAAACCCAGCGAGGCGCCGGCGTCGCCCAAAGTGGAGGCGGAGGGATCGAACCCGGCGATCGCTTCCGGGGCGGGCGTGCCACCCAGGAAGAAGGAGACGAGCGACAGCGCGATGAACGCCATGACGAGGAACTGCGTCTTCATCGCGAGCGAGGCGGAGAACGTGGCGATGGCGGCGAGGATGGCCAGCACCGTGAGGCCCACGATGCGCGGATCCCAGCCGGAAGCGAACGGGAACGCCATCGTCAAGGCTTCCGTGAAGCCCACCGTGTAGAACGCCACCGCGATCGCCTGCGAAAGGAAGAGCGGAATGCCGATGGCCGCGCCGATTTCCACGCCGAACGACCGGGCGATCATGAAATAGGCGCCGCCCGCCTTCATCTGGATGTTGGTGGCGAGAGCGGAAACGGACAGGCCGGTGAAGAAAGTGATGAGCGAGCAGAGCGTTACGATGACGAGCGTCTTGGGAAGCCCCACCGACCCCAGCACCCAGCCGAAGCGCAGGTACATGACCACGCCGATGATGGTCAGGATGGATGGCGTGAACACTCCGGCGAAGGTGCCGAAGTTGTAGCCGCCGGGTCTATTCGAGCGTGGCGCTGGCATAACGGTCGTGTCCGGCGTAATCGCGTTCGACGGCGATCTCACCGAACCCATAGGATTCCATAAGCTCTCTCACGGCAGGCCCCTGATCCTCGCCGATTTCGAAAAACACCCTGCCGCCGGGTTTCAGCAGGTTGACGGCGTCGCTCAGGTAGCGATCGTAGAAGTCCAGCCCGTCCGCGCCGCCGTCCAGCGCCAGACGCGGCTCGAAGTCGCGCACGTTGCGGTCGAGCGTTTCGCAGACCGCCGATTTTATGTAGGGCGGATTGGACACGATCACGTCGAAGAGCTGCGGATCGTCGAAATCGTCGAGCCCGTCCATCACGAGCAATTCCACCCTGCCGTCCAGCCCGGTCCGCGCCGCGTTTTCCTTGGCGAGCGCGATGGCGTCTTCGCTCACGTCGGTGCCGATGAACACGCCCGGCGTCTTGGCCTCCTTCGCGAGCGAAAGGATGATGGCGCCGGTGCCCGTGCCCACGTCCACCACCACCTCGCCGCCTTTCAGGCTGCGGAGGACGCGCGTAACGAGCTCCTCCGTTTCAGGGCGGGGGATAAGCGCGCGACGGTCGCACTTGAGCGTCAAGGAGCGGAAGTCCCACTCGCCCAGCACGTACTGCACCGGCTCGCCCGCCGCAAGCCGGGCCATTCCGCGCCGCATCGCCTCCAGCTGGCGCTCTTCGGCTTCTTGGGCGGCGTAATTGCCCAAGAGCCCCCGGCCGGTTTTGAGGAGCCGCGCCGCCAGCAGTTCGGCGGCCACTGCGGCGTCGGCCACGCCTTTGGCGGCCAGATAGCCGCCCGCCTTGGCTATGACGTCGCGCCAGACCATCAAAACGGCATGTCGTCGATGTCCGAAGGCGCCACGTCGGTGTCGAATTCGGCCGGCTCGGGCATGGGCTCCATAGCGGTGCCGTCGCCCGTGATCACATCCAGCTTGAGCGCCGTGAGGTCCACGAAATACTGCACGCCCTTGGGACCCTCCCACTTGCGGCCGTCGATGGCGAAATGCACCTTCACCTGCTGGCCCTTGCGGATATTGTCCAACAGCGCGCAGTTGTTCTTCTTGAAGGTGAACTTCACGAGACTCGGATAGTTGCTGTCCTTGTCGCTGACCACGATGAGGTCGCGCTTGGTGAAGCCGCTGGCGAAAGTCTGGAGCGGAAGCACCTCCTCCACTTCGCCCTCGTAATCGAAAAATTGTCCTGCCATATCGTCTCCTCTTCAACGAAAATGCGCGC
>CAMZDY010000080.1 GCA_947305585.1 uncultured Verrucomicrobiota bacterium
TTGGCGGGGAAGAGTAGGGACGAGGCGCTGGCCTTGGCCATGAAGGATGTGGAGGATACGGCTTATCCCATGCTGATGTTCGGCAATTACCACACCGGCACGGGATGGAGCGATTTGGGGCGGGTGGACAAGAGCAGGCAGTATTTCGGCCAGCTGGAGGGCCGCACGCAGATCGGGATCGTGCCGCCCCAGGCGAACGTGGAAGACGGCATGTACATCCGGTTCGAGGTGCTGGGCGAGGTGCCGGTAATCGGCAAGGATGTGATTTTGACGGGGCCTTCGGCCTTTTATGCGGGGAAAGTGGACGGCAAGGTGAAGTTTTGGGCGGAAATCGAGTTTACGCACCACCCGGGGAGCGTGTTCAAGCCGGTCGAGGGTGCGCCGAAGCGGGAGCGGAAAGTGGTGGCGACGGGGGCGGATTTGAGCGAGATCCCGAGGTGCGACACGGGCGAATACGAGTTCAAGGTGTCGTTCCGCAACTCGCAGAACCAGCTGTGCGAGGGGATCGTGCGGGCCGATTTCCGCGACGAGGTGTACACCAAGCTCATCCCGAACGGAATCCGTCCCGCCAAGGTGACGCAATTGGACACAGATTCTGCTTGACTTTCGTGGCCCACGTGAGCCTCTACGTCCTCGACTCCAGCCGCACACCATGAGATAGTGGGGGAGTTGGGAGTGGGGGAGTTGGGAGTGGGGGAGTTGGGAGTGGGGGAGTAGGGAGAAAGGTGGGAAGGAAAGAGAAAGGAAAGGTTTAAGGAAAGGTTTTGAAGGGGTAACCCAAGGCGGATTCAAGGCGGGGGAAGAAAAGCGTTTCAGAAAACGCTTGATTTTTCGGCGGAAATATGATATACTATACTTCCTAATGCGAAAACTAGCGATATTTTTGGTGGCGGGAGCTTTGGCCGGTTCGGTCCGGGCGTCCTGGTATTGGCCCTTCGGCAGCGACGACGAGGAACCGGAACCTCCGCGTCTTTCCGAATTGATGGAACCGGCTTCGCTCGCGATCGACGAGGCGGCGGACCTGGCGGCGGACGGCAAGATGTCCGAGGCGGTAGAGGCGTATCGCAAGGCGCTGGCCACCCTCGACCAGATCGAGCGGGAGAATCCGGAGCGCGCGGCCACGCCGGAGTTCGCTTCGCTCCGCAACAAGCGCGCCTACGTTTCGGCGGCGATCGATTCCATTCTCCTGCAGGAGGCCCGGAGCAACGCCAAGGCGGTGGCCATTACGGACACGACCGAGCTCGAGAAGAAGTTCGCCGAGCGCAAAGGCGGGGGCAAGCCGGAGACGACGCAAGTGAGCGTGGACCACTGGGGCAACGCGGTGACGAACGTGGTGGGGGCGGCCAAGAGCGAGGAGAAGCCGGAGGAGCCCGCGCCGAAGAAGCCGAAACTGGACGAGAAGAAGGTCCGCGAGATCATCGCGCTCGATCCGGAGTCGCGCAAGGCGAAGCTGCTGATGGCGTCCGAAATGCTCCGCGACGACGATCTGGACGGGGTGAAGGAGATTCTGGAGGAGCTGTTCGCGTCCGACGAGAAGGACGTGGCGGCGCTCAACATCCGCGCGGCGATGGAGATGAAGGAGGGCGACTACCGCCAGGCCACGCACACGCTGGACTGGGCGATCAAGCTGAAGCCCAAGTACCACCATTCCTATTACAACATGGCGCAGATCATCCTGCAGCATGGCGGCAACGTGAGCGTGGCCAAGCGCTATTACGACATCGGACGCATGGTGGGCGGCGAGCGCGATCCGGAGCTGGAGGAGGCGCTGGGCCTATGATCGGGGCGTTGATCTTCGCGAGCGCGCTCAGTCTCGTGCAGGAATGCCGGGCGCTGATCCCCGACGACGTGGAGATCAAGGGGCGGATCGTGCAGCGCAACAAGCGCGGCATTCCGATCGCCGAGCGCGACTACACGCTGACGCGCAAAGGCGGGGAGACGAGTCTCAATTTCCCCATCGAGGAGCTCGATACCGACATCACCTGGAGCGACATCACGCTCGACTATCTCTGGTGGGAGGACGCGAGCTTCGACGACGAGCATGACGGCGAAACGGTGAACGGCCAGACGTGCAAGGTGATTTTGCTCAGGAAAGGCGACCGGACGGTGCGCGCATGGGTGAACGAGAAGTACGGCGCGCTCATGCAGGCCGAGGAACTCAAGGACGGCAAACCGCACCGCAGGCTGTGGGGCACCCGGCTCAAGAAATTTGGCGATCGCTGGATGGCGAACGTCATGGAGGTTGAAACCATCGGTTCGGGACACCGGACCAAAATAACAGTGGAGGAACTGAAATGAACGTGTTCAAGAAGATAGGCAAGTTTATCAAGCGGCTCTTGATAACGGTCCTGATTATCGTATTGATTCCGGTGGTGGCGATCCTGCTCCATCCGTTCTGGGCGGGTCCGGTGGTCACTACTGCGGCCAACAAGGTGGTGCCCGGCAAGGTGAAGACCGATTTCCGGCTGGATAAATTCAACCTCAACCTCTACAAGTGCTTCTTCGAGGCGGGCGACTTGAGACTGGCGAACCCGGAGGGCTTCGACGACCCCGACGCGCTCAAATTGGGCACGCTCCTCGTGGACGTGGACACGCTCTCTCTCGCGTCGGACGTGATCGTGATCGAGAAGGTGGAGCTGAGCGACGTGTACGTGAGCTACATCCGCAACAACGAGGGCAAGTTCAACTTCGAGGTGATCGCCGACAACTGCAAGAGCGCCGAGACCAAGGCGGCCGAAGCCGAAGCGCAGGCGGCCGAGGCGGAGACGGGCACCAAGTTCGAGATTCCGGACCTCGACAAGTTCAAGTTCGGCAAGAAGAAGGGCGAGGCGGCCCCCGAGGCGGAGACGGCCAAGGCGGAGAAGAAGCCGGTCAAGCTCATCATCAAGGAGTTCACGGTGCGCAACATCAGCGGCAAGTACATGCAGATGCCGTTCCGCGTGCCTTCCATCAGCCTGCATAACATGGGCGCCGATTCGGGCGGCTACGAGGTGGAAGTGATGGGCCAGGCGATTCTGAAGGAGCTGGTGGCGTCGATCATGGCGGGTATGACGGACATCCTGAACGGGGCGGTGGACCTGACGGGCAAGGGCATCGAGGCGCTCGGGAACGTGAGCCTCGAATCGGCTACCGAGAGCCTGAACAACGTGGGTCAGGCGGCTACCGAGAGCCTGAACAACGTGGGTCAGGCGGCGACCGAAAGCTTGGGCAACGTGGGCCAGGGCGCGACCGAGGTGCTCTCCAACGTGGGCCAGGGCACGACCGAGGTGCTCTCCAATGTTGGCCAGGGCGCGGGCGACGTGCTCTCCAACGTGGGCCAGGGCACGGGCGACACCCTCTCGAACGTTGGCCAGGGCGCGACGGATGCGGTCAACAGCGTGGGTTCGGCCGCGATGGACGTCATCAATAGCGTGGACACCCAGGCCGCCAAGGACGCCTTGAAGGGCGCGGGCGACGAGCTCAAGAATGCCGGCAAGGCGCTCAAGGGACTTTTCAAGTAAAGCTGGAACCGACAAGAAAGAACACCAAAAGCAATGGACAAGAAGACACCCAGGAAGAAAGACCGTCGCGTTGAGATGTCGGCCGAAGGGCTGGCCGCCGATTTCGCGTGGCACTTGCGCTACACGATGGCCAAGTCGGATGAGGGCGCCACCGAGCGCGACCACTACACCGCCTTCGCCAACGCCGTTCGCGACCGGATTGTGGAACGTTGGATCAACACCCAGGAAGAGTATCACCGCCAGAACACGAAGCGCGTCTACTATCTGTCGCTCGAGTTCCTGATCGGACGTCTTTTGGGCAACAACGTCATCAACCTCAAGGCGGACAACATAGCGCGCGAGGCGCTGAAGGAATACGGGATCGACTGGAACAGCCTGCGCGACTACGAGAGCGATGCGGGCCTAGGCAACGGAGGCTTGGGGCGTCTCGCGGCGTGCTACCTCGACTCGATGTCCACCCTCGATCTGGCCGGCATGGGCTACGGCATCCGCTACGATTACGGCATTTTCCGCCAGAAGATCGTGGACGGCCAGCAGGTGGAGGAGCCGGATCTGTGGCTCAAGAACGGCTATCCCTGGGAGATGGTGCGTCCCGAATACGCGCAGGTGGTGGGCTTCGGCGGACATGTGGAGTACGCCACGATCAAGGGTCGCCAGCAGTGGCACTGGGTGCCGGCCGAGCAGGTGCAGGGAGTCCCTTACGATCTCCCGATCGTGGGCTACAACCATGCGGTGAACAGTCTGCGTCTCTGGAGCGCGCGGGCGGTCGAGGAATTCGACCTCGCGGACTTCAACAAGGGTTCGTACGTGGAGGCGGTGGAGTCGAAGGTGCACTCCGAAAACCTCACGAAGGTGCTCTACCCCAACGACAACACGATGGCGGGCAAGGAGCTGCGGCTCCGTCAGCAGTACTTCTTCGTGTGCTGCTCGGTGCGCGACATTCTGCGCCGCTACCGCGAGTTGAATCCCAAGTGGGACAGCCTCCCCGAGAAGGTGTACATCCACCTCAACGAGACGCATCCCGCGCTCGTCATTCCGGAACTGATGCGCATCCTCATCGACGAGGAAGGGCTCGACTGGGACAAGGCCTGGGAGCTCACGCGCAAGAGCTGCGGCTACACCAACCACACGATCCTCCCCGAGGCGCTCGAGAAGTGGCCGGTCGCGATGATGGAACGGCTCCTGCCGCGCCACTTGCAGATCATCTACGAGATCAACGGACGCTTCCTGCAGCAGATCAGCTCGCTCTATCCGGGCGA
>CAMZDY010000081.1 GCA_947305585.1 uncultured Verrucomicrobiota bacterium
CCCGGCCGCTTCGAGACGCGCGAGCACTTCGCGACGGGTGAGCATGCAACCTCCACACTGCACCACCAGCTTGGGATCGCCATCCAACTTGAACCGCACGCCGGAAACGAACTTGAAATCCAGTTTCTTTCCCGAGAGACGCGCCAACGCTTTGGGGATCTTGACAGTACCGATATCGTTGCACTCGCGGCGATGCGTGCAACCTTCCGCCACCAGCACGAGGTCGCCGTCGCGCAGATTGCGAATGGCGGCAAGACCCTGCCGGTACGTTTCGAGGTCGCCCTTCTGCCGCGCGAAAAGAATGGAGAACGATGTGAGTTTCACTGCCGGCGGCAACGCCGCACGGACCTTGCCGAAAGCCTGGGAATCGGTGATCGCCAGCGCGACGGCGGTCTTGACGCAGATCGACGTCACCTCTTCCGGCTGGCATACAAGCGCCGAAGCATGGCGGTCCAGACATTCGCGGATCGTCTGCTGCTGGGGCAGGATAAGACGGTTCTTGGGCGCGGATTCGTCGATGGGACAAACGCAAAGGACAGTATCGCCGGCCTTGACCAGTCCGTCCAAAAGTCCAGGCGTGCCACTATCGAGTTTGAATGCGGCAATGCGAGATTTAAGCTCATCCACGCTGTCGCCGCGACGATATTCGAAAACCGGCACCTTGATCCGGTCGCGCCAGGCATCCAGTCCCTCGCCCACCCACACGGCGAGGTCGGCCGTCTTGATGGCATCGAGCGTTTTCCGGACGCGCATCCCTCCGAGTTCGCCTTCGTCGTCAAGTCCGGCGGTGTCGGTAACGACGCAGGGCCCCAAAGGCAATATCTCCATCGCCTTGCTCACCGGATCGGTGGTGGTGCCGGGAACGTCGGAGACGATCGCGAGATCGGAATTCGTAAAGGCGTTGACCAGCGTCGATTTGCCGGCATTGCGAAGTCCGCAAAATACGATATGGATGCGATTCCCGCGCGGGGCCTCGTTAAGACTGGAGAGTGCGCACATAGCCGTTGAAATCGTTCATCGCCTTGTCGGGACCGTCTTTCAGGACCGTCACCACCATCTTGGGGATATCGGCAATCACAAGATCCATCAGTTCTCGCGACTTGGGATCGAACTTTCCGAGGACGTGTCCGATCACATCCGACTTCTCCTTCCCTACGCCAATCTTGATGCGCTTGAAGCTATCGGTACCGAGCCGCTCGATGATGTTCCGGATGCCGTTGTGCCCACCGCAGCTACCCGACTTGCGGATCCTTACGCGCCCGAGCGGAAGATCGATATCGTCCTGAACCACCAGGAGATTGTCCGCACTGGCGTTATGGTACTTGACGATCGGCGCTACCGAGTCGCCCGAAAGATTCATGAAAGTTTGGGGTTTGACCAACAGTACCGGAATCCCGGCCAAACTCCCGCGCGCCCACAGGCACTTGAATGCCCGCTTCTCCTCCCAGCCAGCACCCAGTTCCGAAGCAAGCCGGTCCACCGCCTCGAAACCGACCGAGTGCGGAGTACTGGCGTACTGCGCACCCGGATTGCCCAAACCGACTACGATCTTCACCTTATTCGTGATTGAACAGATCGTTCACGCTGTCGTTGGAATGGATGCGCTTGATGGCTTCGCCGATGAGCGGAGCGATGGAAAGCCGGGTAAGCTTGAACGGCAACTTGGACGTGTCGAAATCGGGGCGCAGAGGGATGGTGTCCGTGACCACGAGTTCGGACAGCTGGTTTTCGGTCATAAGCCGCTCCATGCCCTTTTCGGTGAGCGGGAAATGACTGACGAACGCATGCACGCTCTTGGCGCCGTGTTCAAGGCACATCTTGGCGGCAGCCGAAAGCGTTCCGCCCGTGGCGGTCATATCGTCGATCATGATGACGTCGCAACCGCGCACGTCGCCCACCACGCTGAAGGCATCGACCGTCGAATCGCCCGTGCGCTGCTTGGCCACGATGGCGAGACCAGTCCCCAGTTTGCGCGAATAGCCGAAAGCCGACTTGGCGCTGCCGGTGTCGGGCGCCACGATGATGGGCTTGGCGAAATGCTGGTCGCGGATGTAATCGAGAATGACCGGTTCGGCCTTGAGATGATCTAGCGGGATGTCGAAAAAGCCCTGTATCTGGTTGGCGTGGAGATCCATCGTAAGCACGCGGTCGGCTCCGGCCGCCTCCAGCAGATTGGCGATCAAACGGGCGGTGATCGGCACGCGCGGCTGGTCCTTGCGGTCCTGGCGGGCATAGCCATAATAAGGAAGAACGGCCGTGATGCGGGCGGCCGAGCCGCGCTTCAAGGCGTCGATCATAATGAAAAGCTCCATGTAGGCATCGTTCGGCTTGGGCGAACCGGACTGGATCACAAACACGTCGCGCCCGCGCACCGTCTCGCCCACGATGCAGAATGTTTCGCCGTCGGGGAAATGGCGGATGTCGATGGCATTGAGCGGTTTGCCCAGGTATTCGGCCACCTTCTCGGCCAACTGCGGATTGGCGGTGCCGGAGAAAATCATCAGATCGTCGGTGCTGTATTCGGTCATAAGGGTCCTTTTTTGAAAGTTGAATAATAGTATATCATATTTTGACGGAAAAAGCAAGCCTAAATTAGGTTGTAGGCGTCAACGTCGATGGCGGCTTTAAGCGATTGGGGCAAGCGCTTGGCGCCCAAAAGCCACTTCCAAGCCGCGATCACCGGCGAAACGGACAGCCCCGAAACAACGATCTGATAGCGGTACCATCCGTCCGCACGCTCGACGACGCTGGGCATCGCCTCTGAAACCGAAAAGGTCTTAAGCGCTTTTTTGAGCGCATCCGCCCACATTTCCGCCCAGGCTCGTACCAATTCTCGGTCTTGCGATTTGAGATGGACGACCGAAAGATGCGTGTAGGGCGGAAGATTCTCTTCCTCTCGGATTGCAAGTTCCTGCCGGGCGAACGCTTTGAAGTCGCAGGCAGCCGCCGCCTTGATGGCTGGGTGGGCGGGGTTGCGAGTCTGAATAATCACCTCGCCCGGCAATTCCGCCCTGCCCGCACGGCCGGAAACCTGCGCGATAAGCTGGAAAGTACGCTCGGCCGCCCGGAAGTCGGGCATATTGAGCGATTGGTCGGCGTTGAGCACGCCCACCAAAGTTACGTTCGGAAAATCTAGCCCCTTGGCGATCATCTGGGTACCAAGTAGGATATCCGCCTCGTGACGGCGGAACGCGCCCAAAATATCGTCGTGCGAGTGCTTGCGACTGGTGGAGTCGGCATCCATCCGGAGAATGCGCGCCTTGGGAAAGCACTTGGACAGCGCTGCTTCCGCGCGCTGGGTGCCGATGCCCCTGTAGGAGATTTTGGAGGAGCCGCAATGCGGACAGTTCCTGGGCACGGGAATCCACCGGCCGCAAAGATGGCACCGGAGACACTGGTCGGCGCGATGGTAGGTATAGGGAAGATCGCACCGGTCGCAATCTACCGTTCCCCCGCAATCCTCGCACGTCACGCTGCGCGAATACCCCCGACGGTTGAGGAAAAGAATAGTCTGTTCGCTCCGGGCAAGACGATCGCGCACCGCTTCCAGTAGTTCACGCGAATAAATGCTGCCGCCCCGGTTATCATCGCCATCACGCGCGTTCAAATCAACCAGCATCGTCTGCGGTAGCGTACCCGGCCCAGCACGCTCGGAAAGTTCCACATAATCGTACTTGCCGGTCATGGCATTGCGGTAGCTTTCGAGACTCGGCGTGGCACTGCCCAGAACCACCTTGGCGTTTTCGATCGTTCCGCGCAGCACCGCCACGTCGCGCGCATGGTACCGGGGATTGTCTTCCTGCTTGTAGCTATGCTCGTGCTCCTCGTCCACCACTATAAGCCCCAGATTATTCACCGGTGCAAATACCGCGCTCCGGGGGCCCACCACCACCCGTGCCTTGCCCGAACGGATCCGGTGCCATTCGTCGTAGCGTTCGCCGTCCGACAGCGCCGAATGCAGCACTGCCACCCGGTCGCCGAATCTGGCGGCGAAGCGCTGCACCGTCTGGGGCGTGAGCGCTATTTCCGGCACCATCACAATGGCGCCTTTGCCTTCTTCCAACACCCGCGCGATCGCCTGAAGGTATATCTCCGTCTTGCCGCTCCCAGTGATGCCGTTCACGAGCAAAGGCTTCGGGGACTGAACGAAAACGCGATCGAGCGCACGTTGCTGGCCTGGATTGAGCCTCATCGGCTTCGACGGAAGAATGTGCCGATTCATAAGGGGCGAACGGAACCTCCGTCTAGGCGCAATCTGGAGAAGCCCTTTCTGTCCCATCAGTTTCAGCGTGGCGGGAGTAGTGTCCAACTCCGCGCACAACTGGTTCATCCAACCGCCGCCCAGCCGCACTATCTGATCGTAGATCCACTGCTGACGCTTGGTCACCTCCACCTCCTTGGCCGGAAGCGAAGGAGCTATGAACATGAGCTCCTTGGGTCTGGCGCCAGGCTTGAGCACAGCGGCGGGGACTGCGGCCTTGAGAACGCTCTCGATCGGGGCGGCGATATAGGCGGCAAGCCGGCGGACGAGCTCCAAAAGCGCCGGGCTGAAAAACGGCACCTCATCCAGAATCCGGTCGACCGGCTTCAACTTGCCGGTGAAACCCCCGGCCTCCTCATCGCCACCCAACTCCAGCACGAAGCCTTGCGCCATTCTGCGCCCGAACGGAACAGAAAGAAGTTGGCCGACGGCCAACTTCTTTTCCATGTCGCCCGGAACCGAATAAGCGAAGAGCTTGTCCAGCGCCAGGTC
>CAMZDY010000082.1 GCA_947305585.1 uncultured Verrucomicrobiota bacterium
AGACCTGTTTTCTGATCAGAAAATTATCTTGTTGAGCGGCAGTTCGATGATGCCCGTGGCGCCGGCTGAGGTGAGGCGCGGAATGAGGTTGCGCACCTCGCGCTCCTCCACCACCGACTCGATGGCGTACCACCCTTCGCCGTTCAGCTTGTTGACGGTGGGGGCATGCAGCGCGGGGAGGATCTCCGTGACCTTCTTGAGCGACTTCTCCGGCGCATTGCACTTGAGAAGTACCCGGCGCTGGGCCTCCAGCGCGCCCGTGAGGAGCATCTTGAGCTGCTCCAGCTTGGCGCGCTTCCGCTTGTCCTTCCAGCTCTTCTTGTTGGCGATGAAGCGCGTGGTGGAAGTGAGGATCGTGTCGACGATGCGCAGGTTGTTGGCCCGGAGCGAGCTGCCGGTTTCGGTGAGGTCCACGATGGCGTCCACCAGCTCCGGCGCCTTCACTTCGGTGGCGCCCCAGCTGAACTCCACATCGGCCTTCACTCCGTGCTGCTTCAGATAGCGCTTCACGAGACCCATCGCCTCGGTGGAAATGCGCTTGCCCTCCAGATCCTTCACGGTCTTGATCTTGGAGTCGTTCGGCACCGCCAAAACCCAGCGGACTGGATTCGAGGTGGCCTTGGAATAGTTGAGCTCGCAGATCTCCTGCACGTCGGAACCGTTCTCGTAGACCCAGTCGAAACCGCAGATGCCGGCATCAAGGAGCCCCAGCTCCACGTAGCGGCTCATCTCCTGCGGACGCAGGAGCCGGCACTTGATCTCCTCGTCGTCGATGGTCGGGATGTACGAACGCGACGAGCAGGAAACGTTGAAACCGGCGCGCTTGAAGAGCGCGAAAGTCGATTCCTGCAACGAACCTTTGGGCAGACCCAATACGATAGCCATGCTGTTTGTCTTTCCTTCTTTTTTGGATTGAGGGGGTATATTATATCATTTTTCGCTCTCGGACGCAAGCCCCCCGCCCAAAGATTTGTAAAGTTCGATGAGCTCGAGCGTGATCTCGCCGCGACTTACGACAAGCTCTTCCTCGAGCGAAAGCGCGCTTCTTTGCGCGTCGATCACGTTGTTGAAGTCCCTCAGCCCGTTCTTGTAGAGGTCCTGGGAGATCGTCACCGCGTCCTGCGCGGCCTTCACGGCATCCGCGAGCGCGCGGTAGCGATGATACTCCTGCGAGTAGGCGCTGTAGGCGTTGCGCACTTCCTCGTAGGCTTGCGCGATCGCCAGCTCGTAGGCGAGCGCGGCCTGCTCGGTGCGGACCTCCTCGGCCTTGACGGTGGCGTAGATGGCTCCGGCGGAAAAGATCGCCCAGGACGCGCTCGGACCGAAACTGGACATTAGCGCTCCGTGACTGATGAGCCGGCTGGGCGTGGTGGACTGGTAGCCGATGCTGCCGGTGATGAAAAGCTTGGGATACCAATTCGCCTTCGCCACGCCGATCCGCGCGCACTGCGCCGCGAGCTTGCGTTCCGCCGACTTCACGTCGGGACGCGCGCGGATCATGTCGAGCGGGAGACTCTCGAGTTTCTGCGGAGCGAGCAGCCAGTCGCGCGACGTCTCGAGCGGCTTCAGGTCCTCATGCAGCACGCCCGGCATCTCGCCCGCCAGGATCTCCAGCGCGTTCTTGAGTTTTTCCTCCTGCGCCATGAGCTGGGGGATGCGCGCGCGCGTCTGCTCCACCACGTAGACGCACTGGTTGACAGCAAGTTCGTCGCCGATGCCCGAATCTAGACGCGACTTCAAGATGTCGTACGTTTCGGTCTGCAGCTTCAGATTGGCCTCGGCCACCGCAATGCGCTCCTGGCAGGTGCGCAGCGCCACGTACTGCCGGCCGATCTGCGTAGTAAGCGCCAACCAAGCGCTGGCGAGATTCCATCCCGCGCTTTCCGCCGACGCTAGCGCCGCCTCCGTAGCGCGACGGCTCCCGCCGAAAACGTCGATTTCCCAATCAAGCCCCAGCCCCAGGTCGGCCACCTTGGAATGGCGCTTGTCGATTCCGGTGCCGGACAGCGATGCGTTGCGCTGGCGGTTGATCGTGTGGGACCAGTCTCCATTGGCCCCGATATGCGGCAGAAACTCCGAATACGTACCCAACAGCACCCAATTGGCCTCTTCGAGCCGCTTCTGGGCGGTGCGGTAATCGAGGTTGTTCTTGACAGCGCTTTCCAGCAGCGTCTCCAGCACCGGATCGTCGAACTGCGTCCACCACTGCTGCATTGAATCGGAAGAGATGACGATCCGCTCGTCTTCGGCCATCTCCGGCGGCTTGCCGGCATCCGGAAGCGCAGCCGCCACATCGTTGAATTCGGGCTCGCTGTAGTCCGGCCCGACGCTGGGCAGCTGGTTGCATCCGGCGATGGCCGCAGCCAAAGCCACGAAAGGAAGTTTCTTACTCATGCTTATTGCCTCCGCTGAAAAGGTTTTTCACGAATTCGCGCCAAGTCTGGAAGAGCGCGTAGAGTCCCGGCACCAGCAGGATGCCGAACGCCACCGAAGCCGCCATACCGAAAAATTCGGTGGTGCCCAGATGGTTGCGGCTCGCCGCGCCGGCGCCGGTGGCGAGCATCATGGGGAGCGTGCCCAACAGCGTGGTCAACGCCGTCATGAGCAGCGCGCGCAAACGTTCGCCCGCCGCAAGACCGGCCGACTCGGCGATGCCGAGACCCTCGCCCTCGTGCTTGTCCTTGGCGAACTCCACGATCAAAATGGCGTTCTTGGACGCAAGCCCGATCAACAGGACCAGCCCCAGCTGTGCGTAGATGGAGAGCGAAAAGCCGTAGAGTTTGAGTCCGTACAAAGCTCCGCACACCGCCACGAAGATGGAGAGCATCACGGGCAAGGGGATCGTCCAGCTTTCGTACTGCGCCACCAGGAAGAGGTAGCCGAAGAGGATGGCAAGCGCGATTAGCGGCGCCGCCGTGCCCGAGTTGCGCTCTTCCTGGAAGGTAAGTCCGCTCCACTCGAAGCCGTAATCCTCCGGCAACGTCTCCTTGAGGAGCCGCTTGATGTCGGCCATCACTTCGCCAGACGCCACGCCAGGCTTGGGCATCACGGTGATGCCGGCGGCCAGGAACATCTGATAGCGGCTCACGGCACGCGGCCCGAGCTCGCGCGTGATCGTGCCGAGCGCCCCCATCGGCACCATGTCGCCGGCCGTGCTGCGCACGTACAGCCGCTCGATGGCCTCCGGGGTGGAGCGACCTTCCCAGTCTGACTGGACGGTCACGCGGTTGACCTGCGTACCCAGATTGACGTCGTTCACGTAGCGCGAACCGAGATAGTTCTGGAGCGTCGTGTAGACGGTCGAAACCGGCACCTTGAACATTTCGGCCTTGGTGCGGTCGAGATGGAAACGGAGATGCGGCGTCTCGGCGGTGTAGCCCGAAAACGCCACCATGACGTTCGGGAGTTGATTGAGCTTGCCGAGCACCATCTTTTTGACCTCGTCCAGCCGCATGGCATCGGTGTCGCCCTTCGACTGCAACCGCAAGTCGATGCCGCTGTTGGCGCCGAGGCCCGGAATCGCCGGCGGCACAAACACCTTGACCGAAGGCTCCGGCACCTGCGAAAGCACCTGCGTGATCTTGGGGATCATGGCCACCGCGTGCTGGTCGGCGCGTTTGCGGTCGGCCCACTCCTTGAGCATGATGATCACCATGCTCTGGTTTTCGCCGCGTCCGCCGACCATCGAAAAGCCGGTCACCGTGAGGACGCTATCGACCTCGGGCACCTGCTCGAGGAGAATCTTGGTGGCGCGCGAAACCATGTCCACCGAACGCTGGCGGGTGGACCCCTCGGGCATTTCCAGCGAGGCGAAAATCACCTTCTGGTCCTCTTCCGGCAGGAAGGTGGTCTTGGTCTGGCGATACATCCAAAGCGTGAGGAGCATCGTGAAGACGAGGAGGAGGAGCGAGAGGAAAATCCGGCTCGCCAGCCATTTGGCCAGCGCCACGAAGAACCCCTTGAACTTGTCGAGCGCCCAGTTGAACCAGGCGAACGGTCCATGCTTGAACGGACGCGACTCGTGCAGAAGGAGCGAGCACAAGGCCGGCGCCAACGTCAGCGCGCAAACGGTAGAGAAGCAGACGGCCGCCGACAGCGTCACCGAGAACTGCTGGTAGATGCGCCCGGTGATGCCGGTCAAGAATCCCACCGGCACGAAGATGCCGAGCAACACGAGCGTGGTGGCGATAACGGCGCTCGTCACGTCGCTCATCGCCTGGATGGACGCCTCCTTGGCGTTGAGCTTGCGCGTTTCGATCAGGAATTGGACGCGCTCCACCACCACGATGCAGTCGTCCACCACCACGCCGATGGCCAAGACGAGACCGAAGAGCGTGAGAATGTTGATCGAGTAGCCCAGAACCGCCATCAGGATGAAGGTGGAAGTGAGCGACACGGGAATCGTGAGGCACGGAATCAAGGTGGCGCGCCAGTCCTGCAGGAAGAGATAGCATACCAGCACCACCAATACGAAGGTGATGATGAGCGTAACCACGATTTCCTTGATGCACATGCGCACGTATTCCGTGGCGTCGTACGCGAGCACGTATTCCATGTCGTCCGGGAACGATTCGCTCAACTTCTCGAACGCCGCCTTCACCTCGTTCATCGCGGCAATGGCGTTGGCGCCCGGCTTCTGCTGCAGCGCGATCGACACCGCGTTGGCGCCGT
>CAMZDY010000083.1 GCA_947305585.1 uncultured Verrucomicrobiota bacterium
GCTTGATTTTGGTGCGGGAATATGGTATAATATACCAATACATGTCCAAAAAGGAGGATTTCATGAAGAAACTTTCGTTGCTGGTGGCGGCAATGTGCATAAGCTTGTTGTCGTTTGCGGAGGTCGAGAAGGTGATTACGGTCAAGGTGGGCGGACGCGAACAGCTCGTCAGGACGGCCAACAAGCTGGGCGAGTTCGTGGGGTATCCCCTAGGGGCGATAGCCAGCATGGCGCTGATGGACGAGTCGGTGAGCGAAGAGCTGGGGGACATCCGCGACGACGCGCCGATCACGGGCATCATCTATCTGGATTCCGCCAAGCAGGGGGAGGACGACGAGGAGAATCTGCAGGTGGCTTTGGTGGTGCCGACGGCAGTCGACAAGGCGCAGTTCGTCGCGAAGCAGTTCAAGCACCGCGAGCGCGACGGGGTGATCAAATTCATCGAGTCCGAAGGCGACGAGCCGAAATACGTGGTGTTCTCCGAGGACGAAAAGTGGCTGGCGATGGCCGAGACGCGCGAACTGGCGCTCTTGGCCGCTGCGGATATTCCGTACGCCTCGGCCGACATGGCCGGAGACGTGGCCCGGATGGAGATAGCTCCCGCCGGAGTGCGCCACATCGAAGCGTCGATGGAGCGGGAGTGCGACGAGAAGATGGACTCCGAGCTGGACGAGGCGCTCGACCATATCAAGGCCATCGAACGGATGGAGGTGGCGGTGCGGCTGAACGAGCTCGGGCTCGATCTGCACGGGTCGATGCGGCTCAAGCCGGACACGGAGCTCGATCGCATGAGCCGCGCCACGATCGAGGGCGACGACGTGTTCGCGTTCGCGCCGCAGGGGGCGGTGGCGGCGTTCGCGACGACAGTGGACGAGGGCGCGTACCGGGAGCTCGAAAGCATAGTGGCGGAGACGATAGCCATTCTGGAGCGCAACCAGGTGGATCTTTCCTGGCTCAAGCGCGAGTCGGCGGACAACAAGTATCTGGTGGAGGTGGATGCGGCCAAGCTCGTGGCCTATCTCCAGAACGAAGAGGCTTTGGCGGCGCTCGACCAGGAGAAGATCCAGGCGGAGCTGGAGCCGCTCGCGGCCAGGATCGAGGCGGTGAAGGGCGGCGATCAGTATTCCTCGCGGGCATTGGCGATTTCCTTCAAGGACCGTCCGGCCTCGCAGTCACCGGCGGAGAAGTTCACCCGGGTGCTGCCGGAGGCGCAGGGCAAGCCCCTCAACTTTGCTTCGGTCTATTCGCTCTACGCGATCGTGCGGGCGGTCTCGCCGGAGGTCCTGAAGATCGCGCCCGAAGAGCAGAAGCCCCTGATCAAGGCGGCCATGCTTTCCTTCGCCGACAACGAGAACGGCGCGTTCGCCGCTGCGGCCTGGCGCGAGGAGGCGGACTACCGCTTCGTGCTGAGGGTTTCGGCCGACGAACTGCGGGCGGTTTCTTCGGTGGTCACCGCCTGCATCGGCGTGTTCGCCAAACAACAGTTCGAGTGATTTAGGGAACTTTTCATGCGTAGGGGACAGGCGATGCTGGAATACGTGCTGGTGCTGGCGGTGCTGATCATGGTGTCGTCGCTCTTCGCCTATTTCTTCCGCGCGGTCTACCAGCATGAATACGAAACGGTCACGCTGCTTTCCGCTGGCGTGCCATAAGAAAGGAACAGGGTACATGATGAAGAAAATGCGCAAGGCCCAGACGATGGTGGAGTACATCATCATCGTGTGTCTCATCGCGGTGGCGCTGATCACGGTGTTCAGCTATCTGGCGCGCGCCATCGCCAAGAAGACGGCCGGCGCCACCAGTGCGCTTTCGGCCGAAGAAGGCGAGAAGGCGAAGTCGGCGGCCGAAAGCATCGGTACGGATTCGATCAAGTCGCTGGGCGAGGAGTAAGGTGCGCTTGAGGCGCGGACAGGCGATGGTGGAGTCGGTCGTGGCCGTACTCTTCGTCGCCTTTTTGTTTTTCGTGCTGTTTTTCCTGTCGCGGCTCCTGACCGTGAAGATCATGCTGGAGTACTCCGCGTCGAGAGTGGCGAGGGCGCGCACGGTGGGGCTCAACGACTTCGTGTGCGAAAAGGCCGCCCGGGTGTCGGTCATGACCGTAGCCGGGCGCAGGCTGTGGCCCGACGAGGAAGAGCTGGCCGAGGAGGAGTCGGACAAGGATCCGGAAGCGGACGCGGAGGTGGAGGAGTTCGAAGAGCTGGGCGAAGAATTCGAAGAGAAGCTCCGCTACAGCGCCGCGTCGCTGGTGCAGCTCGCGCGGCTCTACATGGGGCGCGAGACTCCGGCCGAGGCGGCGGGATTCATGGAGTACGAATACTGGCAGACGCTTTACGTCGAGCCGGGCGACGTTTCCAAAGTGCGCATGAAGTTCAAGATCTGGGACATCCCCGTTTCGCTGGAAGGGGAGTCGCACATCGAAAACCACTACCGGGACTATCTGGCGGCGCCATGAAACGCGGACAGGTGGCGATATTCCTGGTGATGGCGTTGGTGGGGATCGTGCTCCTCGCGATGGCCAACTTCCGTTTCTACACCATTTTCGTCGAGAAGATGCACCGGCAGAACGCCATCGACAGCGCTGCGGTCAGGGTGGCGCAGTATCAGGGCAGGCTCATCAACGAAATCGGACGGCTCAATATCCGGCACATGGGGCTGCAGAGGCCGGACGAGGCGGACGAGGTGGTGCTCGAGCAGCGCCGGCTCTGTCTCCTGGGGCCGCTCGACGCCTATATCGAGGGACAGAAACAGGCGGAGCACAAGGGCCTGGCGCCCAGGGAGCTGAACGAGAACAACACCGCCTACAAGGTGCTGATGGACCATGCGGACGAGGTGGTGGAGATGTACGAGCAGGGAGATCCCTACGAACCTTCGTATCCCGGCGCCTGGGGCGAATACGTGAACAAGATCTACGAAGCCGCCTCGCAGGCGAAGTACATGACATGCGTGAGTGTCGAGTTCTGCAACTACGGCGACCATATTCTCACCGACCCCGATTTCTACGCCGCCGTAGCCGCCAAGGACTGGTGCTGGTTCTATTTCAACGCCTACGACTACCTCAAGAATTTCTCCAACTACAGCGACTGGCCGGAACTGGATTTCGGCGAAAAGATCGACACCGTGAACTGCGAGTTCTTCTCGCTCCATCTTTCCGCCCGGCAGTGCGCACTCGCGAGCGTCTATTCCCCGGAGGAGATCGCCCGCATGAACCCCGACTACAACCAGGACATCGTGGAGGATCCGAAGCAGTGGTGGTTTTTCTACAGCGGCAGTTTCATGGGCGAATGGAGCCGGATCAAGGGCGACTTCCCCGTGTTGGGTCCGCCCCAGGAAGACTACGATTATCAAGGCTGCTCGTCGGTGTGCGCCACCTGCGGCTGGATGGCGGCCGCCAAACCGTTCGGGGCCATCGACCAGAAGGGACTGGTGCTCCCCGGCTTCCGGTTTGCGCGGCTGGTGCCGCTCGGCACCACCAACGGATGCTGCACGAACCTCGACGATTACGAATGGCTGCTCCACGTGCGGCTCCACGTGCCGGAATATCTCAGATCGGGCTCGCTCGAGCACGCCGGCAAGTGCGAATACTGCAAA
This sequence comes from uncultured Verrucomicrobiota bacterium, assembly GCA_947305585.1. Taxonomy (GTDB): domain Bacteria; phylum Verrucomicrobiota; class Kiritimatiellia; order RFP12; family UBA1067; genus UBA1067. Next base: position 3,589 of record CAMZDY010000083.1, read on the forward strand.
CAGCTCAAGACCTGGCAGCGCTCCTCGTTCCGCAGGCAGGGGGTGCACTGGCTCAAATGGCACAAGAAGACCTGTCGCCGGGGAGGCGGGTCGAGACCGGGAGGGAACGGAAGTGCGATGGGACACTAGCAGACGCGGCCAGGCCATGATGGAGCTCGCAGCCGGCATGGTGTGCGTGGCGATGGTGGTGACCATCGTCTGCCTCTTCGCCGAGAAAATAGTGCCCGGGCTCGCCAAGCACAATTCGTGCCGGATGCCGCACACGGAATGTTGTCACAAATTGCCAATCGTGAGGTAAAGAAAATGAACGCAAGAATCGAAGCACTCGCCAAGCATCTCAAGGCGGAGAACCTTTCCGCCGCGCTCGTGTACGACGAATTCAACGTACGCGCCTTGACCGGAATCGAATGCGACAACGCCTGTCTCGTGGTGCTGCCGGACGCGCCGCCGATCTTCTACACCGACTTCCGCTACGTGCCGATGGTGCATCGCGTGGCGCCGGAGTTGAAGGTGAAGGACATCAAGAAGGTGGTCTTCCCGGGCAAGCGGGCGGGCTACGAGCCGTCCATGAGCCATGCGCGTTTCCTCGCCCTGCAGAAGGCGCATCCCGGGGTGGAGTTCGTGGACGTGGAACCCAAGATCAAGGAGCTGCGCGCCGTCAAGACGCCGGAGGAGATCGAAAAGCTGCGCGCGGTGGAGGCGCTGAACGACAAGATCTGGAGTCTCGCCCAGGAGCGGATCCGTCCCGGCATGACCGAGCGCGAAATGGCGCGGGTAATCCAGGTGCTCATGGTGGAGCATGGCGACGGCGAGGCGTTCGCCACCATCGTCTGCGTGGGCAAGAACGCGGCCGAGTGCCATCACGTGCCGGACGATACGGTGTGGAACGGCAAGGAGCCGGTGCTGGTGGATATGGGCGTCAAGCTGGACGGCGTCTGCGCCGACATGACGCGCAATATCGTGCCCAAGACGGTGCGCGGACTCTACCGCAAGATATACAAGATCGTGCTTGAAGCCAACGAAAAGGCGATTGCCGGACTGAGGCCCGGCATGACCGGCAAGGCGCTGGACAAGATCGC
>CAMZDY010000084.1 GCA_947305585.1 uncultured Verrucomicrobiota bacterium
TCCTTGCGCGTGCCGGACTTGTCGATGTCGATGGCGGGGAAGATGCGCTTGTCGGCGAGCGAGCGGTCGAGGACGAGTTCCATGTTGCCGGTGCCCTTGAACTCTTCGAAGATCACTTCGTCCATGCGCGAGCCGGTGTCGATGAGGGCGGTGGCGAGGATCGTCAGGGAGCCGCCGTTCTCGATGTTGCGCGCCGCGCCGAAGAAGCGCTTGGGGCGATGGAGCGCGAGCGCGTCCACGCCGCCCGTCAGGATCTTGCCGGAGTGCGGCTGCACGGTGTTGTAGGCGCGGGCGAGCCGGGTGATGGAATCGAGGAGGATGATCACGTCGCGGCCGTTCTCGGCCTGGCGCTTCGACATCTCGATGGCCATCTCCGCCACGTTCACGTGGTGCTGGGGCTCCTCGTCGAAGGTGGAGCTGAGGACGGTGGCCTGCGTGTTGCGCTGCATGTCGGTAACCTCCTCGGGGCGCTCGTCCACGAGGAGGATGATGAGCATGGCTTCGGGATGGTTCTTGGAGATGGCGTTGGCGATCTTCTGGAGGAGCACCGTCTTGCCCACGCGCGGCGGCGCCACGATGAGCCCGCGCTGGCCGAAGCCGATGGGCGTGAAGAGGTCGATGACGCGGGTGGAGAATTCCTTCGCATCGGTTTCGAGGATGATGCGCCGGTCGGGGAAGGTGGGGGTGAGGTTCTCGAAGTGCACCACGCGCGCCGCCACCGAGGGCTCCTTGCCGTTCACCGTCATCACGTTGCCGAGACAGAAGAAGCGGTCGCGGTCGCGCGGATCGCGGATGGGCCCTTCGATCACGTCGCCCGTGCGGAGCGCATGGCGGCGGATCTGCTGCTGGGTCACGAACACGTCTTCGGGGCAGGCCAGGAAGTTGTTCTTGGCGGACCGGAGGAAGCCGTGGCCCTCGCGCATGATCTCCAGACACCCGCTCGCCAGCACCGCCCCGCCCCGGCGCAGATATTCGCGGATGGCGGCGAAGATGAGCTCGTGCGGACGGTAGGCGCCCAGCTCCTCGGGGTCGGCGCCGGGCATCATGCGGCTTACGATATCTTCCGCGCGCCACGTCTGGATGTCCGCGAGGCGATATTCCGGGAGTTCCGGATTGCGGTTGGGGTTGGCCTGCGCCTCGGCCTCGGGACTGCGCGTCTCGGTGGGCAAAGGCGCATTGAGGAGCGGATTCACGCTCTCTTCGCCGTTGGCGCCGCGAATGGGACTAGTATTCGGCTTGGCCGGACGGTTGCCGCCCTTGTTCTGGTATGGCTTCTTCGGCGGTTGCGGTTTGCGCGTGGCCGCGAATATGTCGAGCTCTTCAGCCATGTTGCATCTTCTCCTTCAGCAGTTTCACGAATTTGGCCGCCTCGGCCCTGAACGAAGCCAGGTCGCCGTCGTTGCGGATCACGTAGTGGGAACGGGCCGCCTTGACCTCCGTCGGCAACTGCGCCGCCAACCGGGCCAAAGCCTCTTCGCGGGTGTAACCCCTGAGCCCGGTCATACGGTCGAGCTGAACGGCCTTTTCCGATATGACAGTACATATTATATCATATTTTGCTTCCCAATGCAACTCAAAAAGCAAAGGAATTACGTGGACGCCGTCGAAAGCGTCGAGTTTTTCGCGGATAAGCGGATGGAGCCGGGCCTCCAGCGCGCGGCGCTTGGCGGGGTCGGCGAAGACCTCGCGCGCGATCCGGCGGCGCTCCGCGGGATCGGGCAGAAGCTCGTGCGCCACGTCGTCGGCGTCGATCACGGGGATGCCGGCCTCGCGCAGGAAAGAAGAAAGGAGGGATTTGCCGCAGGCAATCCCTCCCGTCACGCAAACTTTCATCGCTCGCGTCTTCAGTAGGCCGAAGCTTCCGGCGCCGCCTTCACTTCCGCCGTGTCGGCGTCGGACGAGCCGCCCAGCGAAATTTCGCGGCCGTGCACGTCGACGAGACGCGTCGTGAGGAAGATCAGGAGGTTGCGCTTGCTCGTCTGTTCCGCGTGCGAGCGGAAGAGACGGCCGATGAACGGCAGGTCGCCCAGGAAGGGAACCTTGTCGTCGATGGCCCGGCGCGTCTCGGTGATGAGGCCGCCCATCACGATGGTGGCGCCCGGGAAGACGCTCACGGACGAATCGATGGAGCGGACGTGGAAGAACGGCTGCTCCATGGGCGCTTCGTAGTAGGTGATGTTCGGGGTGGCGTTCATGGAATCGACGATCGACTCGATCGCCTCCACCCAAGCCCCGTAGACGCGCGATATGACGTCTTCGCTTACCTTAGCGCTGTCACCCAAAAGCGACGGCGGCTCGGGGAAGGTGATATCGCCTTGGCGGGCGTTGCCAGTGAAGGGTATGCGCATGCCGTAGTTGTGCCACTCGGGCTCGTCGACCACCTGGGCGTTGAGCTTGAGGTCGATGAGGTTGCCGTCGTCCGTCAGGCTGGGAGTGCACTGCAGGATCACGCCCACTTCGCGCATGGTGAAGCTCTGCGGCTCGACGACCGCCAGCACGGCCGACTGCGAAGAGCTGTTATTGCCTCCGCCGGAGTGGGAGCTCTGGAGCTGCACGTCGTAATCGGTAGGATAGATGAATTCGGTTACCACCTTGATGACGGCCTCTTCGCTGGGCTTGGTGAGAATCTTGGGCGCGGAGAGGAGGTCGGTGTCGTTGCGCTGCGAGAGCATGTGGAGAATCATCGAAAGATCGGCTTGGCCCAAGAACGCGTTGACGCGCATGAACTGGTCGTTCGTAGACTTTCCGGCGCCGGAGACGTGGTTGCCCACGGTGGAGAGGTAACGGTTGCCGTTGCCGTATTCGGAGGTGCCGCCGAAGGCGTTGATGCCCACCGCCGACCGATTACCATTAACTCCTGCCGCCGCCGGTTGGAATTTGGAACCAACCGTAGGCGAATACACTGAGCTACTGCTCGTAGAAGCGGAAGGACTTGCTGTTGTGCCAGCACCACTGCTAGAAATACCAGCAAAAGGATCGGTCGTTGTCGATGTGGCGGTAGCGGAATCGGTAGAAGTCTTCGAAAATTGACCGTTCTTGATGCCCATCCATTTGCCGAGCTTGCCGGTATTTAGGCCGTAGTCGCTATTGAGGATCCACTCGAAGCCGAGGGAGTTGAGGTCTTCCTGCGCCACCTCCACGAAGCGAGCTTCGATTTCCACGAGGCGCGGATCGGCGTTCATTTCGGTCAAAGCCTTTTCGAGCTCGGCCAGGTTCTCGTACGTATTCTTGACGCGCAGCTTGCCGATCGTCTTGATGTACATGATGGAGGAGCCTTCGGGCCATTCCACGCCGAGCATGCCGAAGAATTCCTTCCAGTCGCGCTCGTGGTTCTCCTCGCCGTCGTCGCTGCGGCGCGAACTGCCGCCGCCGAAGCCGGCCTGCTTCATCTCCTTCATTTCGCTGGAGGCGGTGTCCATGCGCTCCATGAAGGTGCTCAATACGGGATAGCTGCGGATCATCATTTCGTCGGTGGAGACGCCCTTGGGCATGACCATGACGATGGGGCCCTGCACCTTGAACTTGTAGTCCACCTGGTCGCAGACGAGCTTCAAGGCTTCATAGAGGGTGATGTCGTTGGCGCTGATCATCGGGATCATGGGCACGCCCGCGATGCCGCCCTGCTGCTCGTCGCCGCCATTGTCGGTGGCGCCGAAATCGTCGCTCTCTTCCTCCTCGTCGTCGCCGCCGGACTGCATGGAGATCTGCTCGCCCGTCTTCAGGACGAAGTTGAAGCCGCGCTGCTCGAGCGGCAGCTCGGGACGGTCGAAATCGCGCGACATCTGCTTGAAGCTTTCGACGGCGTCGATGATGGTGGCCGGCGGCTTGAAGGTGATGGTGGGGAGCCGCATCTCCTTCATGCGCTGGATGATCGTCTGCTCCTGGGCGCGCTCGGGATCTTCACCCAAGGCGTTCTTGACGGTGGTGGCGCTCATCTCCTCCAGCTTGCGGGCGTTGGGGGCGTACACCGGACGCCAGGCCTTGTCGACCTCGGCGATCATGCCTTCGCGCGCCGCCATGAATTCCTGCCCGAGGATGAGCGCGCGCTTGCTGATGATGGCGCGGCGCAGCCGGATGGCCTCCTGGTTGTAGGGATCGTTCACCAAAACGAGCTCGCACTCGTCCAAAGCCTTGTCGATGTCGCGCACCGAGAGGAGCTGGCGCGCGCGGCGCAGATGCTTGCGGTTGGCCTCGCGCTGGGCGATGAAGCTTTCCTCGTTCTTGCGGTGCTTCACGTCGCCGTAGTTCGTCTTGTTGGCGTTGGGGTCGCCGCCGACGAGCCACTGCTCGAGCTGCTTGCGCGCCTTGGGATGGCGCATCTCCACCGCCTTCTCCATCAGCTTGATCGCGCGCTCGCGGCGGCCGGTTTCGTCTTCTTCCATGGCCGCGCGGTAAAGACCTTCCGCAATGCCCTGCTCGCACTCTTTGCGCAGCTTCTTGGAGGAAGGACGGTCGTTGAGGAGCTTGATGGCGATGCCGTAATGGTGGGAAGCTTCCTGATATTCGCGGTTGGACATGGCATCGCGCGCTTCTTTGATTTCGCGCATGGCCTCCTTGTCGTACGCTTCACGGCGCAGTTTTTCCGTGGCGCGGATGGTGGCCAAAAGTTCGGCATCGGCCG
>CAMZDY010000085.1 GCA_947305585.1 uncultured Verrucomicrobiota bacterium
TCCTGGATTTCCTGCACCGCCTGCCACTCTTCGCCCGCGAGCGCGTTGACGAGCGTGGACTTGCCCACGCCGGAACTCCCGATCAAGGCCGCAGTGACGCGCGGCTTCAGGAGCGCGCGCACTTCGTCGAGTCCCCGCCCCGTATGCGCGGAAATGCGGATCGTGCGCACCGGCACCTCGAGCTCGCGATCCCCCAAGTCGCACTTGGTGAGCACCAGCACCGCCTCCGCCCGGCCCATGTCTTCCGCGAGCGTCAGATACCGTTCGAGGCGCGGCAGCGAAAAATTCTCGGTGACGCTCATCATGATGAAAAGATAGTCGAAATTGACGGCGAGCGTCTGCGCCGTCCTGCGCGCGGTGGGGTCTTTGCGCTCGAACTTCGAAAAGCGCGGCAGCACCCGGGAGATCATGCTCTCGCCTTGCGCGTTGTGGACGAACTCCACGAAGTCGCCCGTTATCGGCTTGAGCGCATCTTCGCCCCGGAACGCGCTCTTCTTCTTGCGGGCGATGATCTCGCCCTCCGTTTCGTTGCAGACGAGATGGTAGTAGTCGCCATGCGCGGAAACTATGCGCCCCACGCCGCGCACGTCCCGGCCGGGATCGTCGTATCCGAACGCGTAGAGTCTCGTGGACATCGGGAAGGCAAAAAAAAAAAAGCGGGCGCGGCTCTTCGCCGCGCCCATGCTCTCACCAGCGGGTCTCGCGACGGGGCGCACGGTCCCTGCCGCCGAATCCGCCACGACCGAAGCCGCCCCGGCCGCCGCCGCGACGCTCCTCGCGAGGCTTGGGCTGCGACTCGTTCGCACGCACCTGGCGACCATCGATCTCGTGGCCGTTGATGGCGTCGATAGCGGCCTGCGCCTGGGCAGCGTCAGGCATCGTCACGAAGCCGAATCCCTTGCTGCGACCGGTCATGCGATCGGTCACTACCCGAACAGCGGTAACTTCGCCATAAGCCGCGAACGCCGCCTTCAATCCTTCGTCAGTCGTCGCGTAAGCGAGGTTGCCAACATAGATTTCCATCTGATTACTTTCCTTCTTTTTGAACTTGCCGGCAAGCCGGGGCACCCGCCCTTTTTCGCCGTCAATGCGTATATATTACCAAATTTTGGCGCTCAAGTCAAGGGGAAAAAAGCACATCTTTCATCGTGTAGAGTCCGGGCGCCTTGCCCGCCGCCCACTTCACCGCCTTGAGCGCGCCGGCCGCGAAAGCCTCGCGCGACTGCGCTTTATGCGTGAGTTCCACCCTTTCCACCTCGCCCGCGAACATGACGGTGTGGTCGCCCACCACGCTTCCTCCGCGCAGCGCATGGATGGCGATCTCGCCCTGGGGACGCTCGCCGATGTCGCCCTGGCGACCGAAAACGAAGTCTCCCGCGCCTCTTCCCGCCTGCGCCGCTTTCGCCAGCATGAGCGCCGTGCCCGAAGGCGCATCCTTCTTGTGGCGATGATGCATCTCCACCACCTCGATGTCGTACTCGGGACCCAGCACCTTGGCCGCCTGCTCCACGAGTCCCAAAAGCAGATTCACCCCCAGCGAATAGTTGCCCGACTGGACGATCGGGATCGCCTTCGAGGCCGCGTCCACCCGCGCCTGCTCTTCCGGCGTGAGCCCGGTGGTGCCCAGCACGTAGGGAATGCCCATCGCCGCCGCAGTCTCCACGTGTCCCGGCACTGCCGTATGGTAGGAGAAGTCGATCACGCCCTCCACGCCTTGGGGAATGCCCTTGTCGTAGCCCTCGCCCAAATCCACCTGCGCGACCACTTCGTCGCCGCCCAGTTTCACCAGCATCCGGCCCATCCGTCCGGCCGCGCCCACGATTGCAAGTTTCATATTGTTTCTCCTATCAAAATCTGCGCATGCGCATCCACGATGCGTAAAGGTACGATCGTGCCCGGGACGGCCTCGCCCTCCCACACCACGATCCGGTTGCCTCCGTCCCGACCCGAAAAGCGTGCCTTGTTGCGCTTGGAGGGACCTTCCGCCATCACCTCGCGCACCGTCCCCACGAGTTTCCGGTTCCGCGCAAGTCCCCGCGCCTCCTGGTCGGCGAGCAGCACCTGGTTGCGCCGCTCCTTCTCTTCCTTCGATACGTCGTCCGGCAGCTTGGCCGACCGCGTACCGGGCCGGGGCGAATACTTGAACACGAAACTGTTGTCGAAGCCGGCCTCCTCCATTAGGCTCCGAGTGGCCTCGAAGTCTTCATCCGTCTCGCCCGGATAGCCCACGATGATGTCCGTCGTGAGGGCGAACTCCGGATCGAAATCGCGCAGTTTCCTGACCGCCTTGAGATACTCTTCGCGCGTGTAGCGACGCCCCATCTCCTTGAGGATCCGGTCGCTCCCCGACTGCACCGGCAGATGCAGGTGACGGCACACTTGCGGATACGTACGGTAGATGCGGAGGAGCTCGTCCGTGCAACCGCTCGGATGCGCCGAAGTGAACCGGATTCGCTCCAAACCCGGAATCTGGCACAGCCGCTCCAAGAGATGCGGAAAAGCGTCCTTCTTCCCGTCCCGCGCGCCATAGCGCAATACGGACTGGCCGAGGAGACACACCTCCTTCACCCCGTTTCGAACAAGGCTTTCCACCTCGGCCGCGATCTCGTCTTCGGGACGCGAATATTCGTGTCCGCGCACGTCCGGCACGATGCAGTAGCTGCAACGGTTGTCGCACCCCACCAGCACCGTCACGAACGCCTGGAAGCCTTTCACCTCGTGCGCGTCGAGTCCCTCCGGCACCAGATCGTCGCCCAGCTCCAGCACGTGGTGCGGGTTGGAGGCTACAATCCTGGGGATCATCCCGAACGCCCTCGGGCCCACCGCGAAATCGAGCTTGGGCAGCACCTTGAACACGTCCGCCCCGAGCCGCTTCACCGCGCAGCCCATAAGTCCCGTCATCTTGCCGGTGGAGCAAAGATATCCCGTCTTCCCTACCGCCTTGTCTTCCGCCTTCTGCCTCACGGTGCAGCTGTTCACGATCACCAGCTCCGCCTCCGCTTCGGACTCCACCTTTTCGTGTCCGGCCGCGATCATCAGCGCCTCCACCGCCTCGGAGTCGCGCACGTTCATCTGGCAGCCGTAGGTATGGACGAGAAACTTCATTTCTTCTCCAATACAACCATCGTCTCGAATCTGGCGGTGCGCGGGAACATGTTCACCCACTTGACTCCCGCCACCCGGTAGGTTTGCGTCATCGTCCTGAGATCGCGCACGAGCGTGGCGGGGTCGCAACTCACGTAGATGATGCGCGGCGCCCTACTCCGCGCCAGCCATTCCGCCACGCCCTTCTCGAGCCCGTCGCGCGGCGGATCCACGATGACGCACGTCTGGCCCCCGATCCCGATCCGGCGCATGTTGCGTCCCACCTCTTCCGCGTAGAAGGCGGCAGACTGGCGCGCGCGATCGGCATTCTTGAACGCGAAGTCGATGGCCTCGCGTCCGCTCTCGATGCCGGTCAGTTTAGGCGGCTCGGAGCAGATGCCGAACACGCCCACGCCGCAATAGAGGTCGAGAATGTTGGGGGCCCGGTCCTTGCCGGACAGATACTCCTGCCGCACCGCCTGCACCAGCTTCTCGCCCGCCTCGGGATTCACCTGGTAAAAACCTCCGCCCGGCACTTCGAACGTCTTGCCGCATGTCGTCTCCAGCATCGTCACGTCCTTCGCGTCGTCGCCCAGCCACCATTTTACGCCGCTCTTGACCGAATAGCGCACCGTCACGCAGGCCTTGCGGGCGATCGAGTCGCGTACCGCCTTCGCGCCCAAAGTGAGGAGCGACTTCACGTTCTTGCGGATTTCGGGAAGCGCCGCGTTGATTTCCGGGAGGACGAGCGGATCTTCCTCCACCTCCACCACCCGGTGCTCCGGCTCGGCGAGATAGCCGATCTTCGTGCCTTCGAAATGGTAGACGGCCTTGTTGCGGTAGTTGAGCGCCTTCTCCACCTTGAGCGTTTCGATGGCCGGATGGTCGATGCGCGCCCGCGACAGCGCCTCTTCGAGCTGCGCCAGCTTGACCCCGTTCTCGCCCTTGAAGGAAAGCCCCGCGTAGACCATGCCGGGCACCGTCTTCCCCGGCGCCTCGCGCTCGGGCGACGCCTCCTCCACCTCCACGAGCCGCGCCTTGACGAAATGCTTCTTGGCCAGGACTATCTCCGCCTTCACCTGCTCGCCCGCCCAGGCCCCCGGCACGAAAATCACGCGTCCGTCGCCCAAACGTCCCATGCCGTCGCCGCCATAGACGTTCTTGGCGATATAGACCGACGACGTCACGCCCAGAGTTTCTCCAGCGCGTAGTAGGCCCGCGCCTCCGGCGAGAATACGTGCACGACCACGTCGATGTAGTCCACCACGATCCAGCCGCTTTCGGGGTCGCCGCTCGTACGGAAACTCTGCACGCCGTTCTGTTTCATCACGGCCTGGGTCTCCGCCACCAATGCTTTGAGATGCGGCGCGGCGCTGCCGGTGGCCACCACGAAAAAGTCCGTGAGCGAACTTTTCCCGCGCACATCGTACGTTTTGACGTCCTCGCCCTTGCGCTCTTCCAGCGCCTTGACGATCGCCTTTACCTGTTCTTCCAATGTCATAATATGAGTATTATA
>CAMZDY010000086.1 GCA_947305585.1 uncultured Verrucomicrobiota bacterium
GCCCTTCATCCATCGCAAGGCCATCTCGCACCTCGAGAAGGGCGTGGTGTGCATTTTCGCGGGCGGCACCGGCAACCCGTACTTCTCGACGGATTCCGCCGCCGCGCTCAGGGCGAGCGAGATCGGCGCGGATGCGCTTCTCAAGGCCACCAAGGTGGACGGCATCTACACGGCCGATCCCAAGAAGGATCCCAAGGCCAAGAAGTACGCCACGCTCAAATACGAGACCGCGCTCGAAAAGCGGCTCAAGGTGATGGACAGCGCGGCGTTCGCGCTCTGCATGGATAACGACATCCCCATCATCGTATTCGATTTCTTCGACGGCGATGCGCTTGAACGCGTGGTCAAGGGCGAAACCGTAGGCACACTTGTAACCGGAGAGTAAACCATCATGGAAACCGTAGCAGAAGTATTGAACGACACCAACGCCAAGCTCCAGAAGAGTTTCGAGGCGCTGAAGAACCAGTTTTCCGGCCTCAGGACGGGCAAGGCTTCGCCCGCTATGGTCGATAGCATCAAGGTCGATTATTACGGCATGCCCACCCCCATCAAGAATCTGGGCACCATCTCCACGCCGGAAGCCCGGCAGATCAAGATCACGCCTTTCGATCCCACCGTCCTCGACGCCATGAACAAGGCGATCTTGGCGGCGAACATCGGGGTCACGCCGCAGACCGACGGCAAGGTGCTGCGCATCACCGTGCCCGAGCTGAACGAGGCGCGCCGCAAGGAGATCGTGAAGGTGGCCAAGACGCAGGCCGAGGCGCAGAAGGTGGCCATGCGCAACGTCCGCCGCGACGCCAACGAAGCGGTCAAGAAGCTGGAGAAGGACAAGAAGATTTCCGAGGACGACATGAAACAGGGGCTCGACCGCATCCAGAAAGCCACGGACGAGGGTATCGCCAAGATCGATGCCGAACTCAAAGCCAAGGAAAAGGAAGTAATGGAGGTTTGATATGGCCGATGAAACTCCTGCCGCGGCTGTCGTGCCGCCCAAAACGAATCCATTGCTGAAGCCGGGGCTCAAGCTTCCGCCCAAGCCGGGATTGGCCACCGGGCTCAAGCTCCCGCCCAAGCCGGGCTTGGCCACGGGACTCAAGCTTCCGCCCAAACCGGGATTGGCTACCGGCATCAAGCTTCCGCCCAAGCCGGGCGCTCCGGTCGCTCCCGTCAAGCCGTCGGCACCTGCGGCCTTGAAGCCTGCCGTCACGCCTGCCGCCACGCCTGCGCCTGCCGCGCCAGGTGCGGAAAGGCCGCTCAATACGGTTAGAGCTCCGGCGGTCGGTGCGGCGCTCCGTCCCAATCTGGTCGCCAAGCCGGTCATCCGCAAGCCGGGTGCGATTCCGGCTTCGCCTATCGTGAGGCCGTCGATGCCGGCCACTCCGGCTGCCGCCAAGCCTGCCGCGCCTGCTGCTCCTGCTCCGGCGGCTCCTGCGCCTGCCGCGCCGGCGACACCCGCTCCGGCCCCTGTTCCTGCGCCAGCCCCGGCGGGTCCTGCGCCTGCCGCTCCGTCTCCTGCCGCTCCCGCCCGCGAAAGCGTGGCCGATGCGCCCAAGCCGATGGAGGCGCTGAAGAGCGTTACGCAGAAACTGAAGGGCATAACCCAGCAGGTTCCCCAGCAAGCCATTTTGCACAAGACTGGCATTATCGCGTCCGACGGTTCCGTCGCCGAGCCCACCGACGCGCAGAAGCAGGCCGCCAAGTCGAAGACGGCGCGTATTTCGCTTTCGGATGCGATGGGAGTGGCGCCGGTGAAGGAGCCTACGCCGATGAAGACCATCCGCATCAAGCGGCCGGTCAATCTGGCCCCCACGCCGCCTCCTGCGGCTCCGGCCGCGTCTGCGCCTGCCGCTCCGGCTCCTGCACCTGCCGCCCCTGCGGCCGACGACCCCACGCTCACGCAGCGCAAGACTTTGAAGATCAGCCGTCCCGCTCCTGGCGGGGCGCGTACGGCGTCCACCAAGTTCGCCATCAAAAAGCCGGGAGCGGTTTCCACCGCCACCACCATAAAGCGTCCGGCTCCGGTCGCGGGGGCTGCGGCTCCGGCGGGCGAGGGCGCGGTGGCCGATATCCCGGACATCGCCGACATCCCGGACATTCCGCCGTTGCCGGCCGTTCCCGCTCCGGCTTCGGATGTTCCGGCCGCCATCGTAACCGTGAGCACGGTCGTCCAGGCGGCGGCGTGCGTGGCGATGGGCGCGCTCGGATATCTGCTGTATGAAGCTTGCCAGCGCATTTGGTTCTGACAAGCGTGCCATAATCAAAGCGACGGCTCTGGAAGTGCTTTCAGAGCCGCTTGCTTTATTGATGACCCTGGTGGCGCAGCTGCTGGCGGTGCTGGCGCCCACTTTCCATTACCACCAGTTCGGCGAACCCACCCGCATGGCGCGCGATGCCGGCATTTCCGCAACGATGATCTGCGGAACCATCCTCGCGGTGTTTGGCGCCGTGAAGTCGTTCCGGCGCGAGATCGAATCGGGCACGGCAGCGGTTTGCCTCAGTCACGGGATCGGGCGGAAGTCGTTTTTCCTCGCCAAGGCTTGCGGCGTGGCGCTGGCGTACGGAGTTTTCGTGCTCACGGTCACCGCCACCAGTCTCGTCATGGTGAACGGCGCGGCGATCGGCGGACGGATGGCCGAAGGCACCGGCGCGCTCGCCCGGATCTGGGGGCCTTCGGTGGCGCTGGGGCTGGCGGGAGCCGTATTGCCGCTAGTCCTGGGGGCCGTCCTCAACCGCTTTTGCCGTTTCCGTTTCGTGCTCACCGCCAACCTGCTGGCGCTTGCGGTTTCGTCGCTGGGCGTATGCTACCGCCTGGATCTGCCGCTTCAGCTCGGCCATGCCGGCGCGATGCTGGAGGCCGCTTTGCCGGCGTTCGCGTATCTGTGCGCCGCCTGCGCGTTTGCCGCGCGGTTCCGGCTGAACGTGGCCGGCGCCCTCGCCGCGCTCGTGGTGCTGGTGCAGTTCCCTTTTCTAAAGTTGTGGGCGGTTCTGCCCGCGAGTTGCCTGTTCCTCTATCTCGGAGTGGTGTTTTTCGATGAATGTGATATCGCTTGAATCGGTGCGCAAAACCTTCCGCGACTTCTGGCTGCGGCCCACAGTGGAGGCGGTGGCGGGGCTCGATCTCTCGGTCGGTCGGGGCGAGGTGTTCGGGCTCCTGGGTCCCAACGGGTCCGGCAAGTCCACCACCATCAAGATGATTCTCGGGCTCCTTAGGCCCACCAGCGGCAAGGTGAGTCTCTTCGGGCTTTCCCCGCGCTCCATCGAGGCGAGACGCAAATTGGGGTATCTGCCGGAATTGAGCTATCTCCATCCGTTCCTCACGCCGCTCGAAACGCTCAAGTACTATGCGGGACTGTGCGGACTTTCCGGACGCGAGGGTGCGTCCCGCGCCCGCGAGCTCCTCAAGATGGTCAAACTGGAAGAGGTGGCGTCAAGGCCGGTGGGCGGCTTCTCCAAAGGCATGGCCCGGCGCGTGGCCCTGGCCGCCGCGCTCATCGGCAAGCCCGAACTCCTGGTGCTGGACGAGCCCACGTCGGGCCTCGACCCCGTGTCCACCAAGGAAGTGAAAATGCTTATCAAGGCGCTGGCCAAGAACGGCATGACCGTCCTCACCACCTCGCATCTCCTTTCGGACGCCGAAGACATCTGCGACCGGGTGATGATTCTCGATCGCGGCAAGGCGGTGGCGGAAGGCAAGGTGAAGGATCTGGGGTCGAGCCTCGAAGAGTTTTTCCTGGCCAAGGTGGGAGACGCGGATGAGTTCGTGCTGGCGGATTTTCTGGCTTGAGCTACTGTCGCTCGTGCGCGGCAAGACTTTCGCCTTGCTGCTGATCGCCGCCGGGTCATGGACGCTGTTGGCGCCGCATTTGGTGCGGGGCGACGGCACGGTGGAAGGCGCGCAGGAACTGGTGCTCAAGTACGCCTTGGGCGGCGTGGCGGTCGTTCTCGCGGTGTCGATCCTCGTGGCGGGAGCAGGCTCGATCGCCCGCGAACGCGAGACGCACCGGCTGCAGCTGACCATCGTGCGGCCCGTAGGCTCCTTCTTCGTGGTGCTGGGCCGCATCCTCGCCTTGAGCGCCGTTTCCGCCCTCGTGCTGGCGGCGTCCGCCTTGCTCTATCTCGTGGCGGTGCCGCATTCGTCGCTTTCCGCCGGACCTTGTTCGCACGTCCTCAAACCCGTCATGCCGAGTCCGCGCGAAGAGGCCGAGTCCGTCTACGACGCGTTCATCAACGAACCGGAAACCCCCGCCGAAATCCGTCGCGCGCCCAAGGAAGTGATCTTGCGGCTGCTGGCGCAGCGCGCGCTCGACCGCTACCAGTCGGTGGTTCCGGATTCCACCGAAGCATGGCGCTTCAAACTGCCGCCGGACTGCCGCGAGGCGTCGGTGCGGCTTCGCTTGGCCAATCTCTACGGTCAGCGCCGGCATATTTCGGGGCGGCTCTCGATGGGCGGGGCGACGGC
>CAMZDY010000087.1 GCA_947305585.1 uncultured Verrucomicrobiota bacterium
GCCGAGGGTAGTGCGGGACCCGCCCGTGCGAGAGTAGGACGCCGCCGGCTTTTTTCTTTTTTTCAAACAACCAGGAATGCGGTTCATTGAAGACGCTCGTAAAAAACGGTACAATTGTTGACGGAAGCGGCAGGGACGCTTTCCGGGGCGATGTGCTGGTCGAAGACGAGAAGATACTCGCCGTCGAACGGGCGATCGAGGCTGAGGATTGCGTCAAGATCGACGCGACCGGCAAACTGGTTACTCCGGGGTTTATCGATGCGCATACCCATTCGGATGCCTACCTGGTGATAGAACCGGACGCACCTTCCAAGATTTCGCAAGGCATCACCACGGAAATAAACGGCCAGTGCGGAGGAAGCGTGGCTCCCAGATTCGGGGAGGCGCGGCTTTCGTCCGATTGGGCTTCGGTGCTGGGCGAGAAACTTACGTGGCATAGTATTGGAGAGTATCGCAAGGTGCTGGAGACGGCTTGTCCGGCCGTCAATACCGTACAGTTTATCGGACACAATACGCTCCGTTCGTCCGTAGTAGGATATGCGGGACGCGTGGCGAGTGAAGACGAGCTTAAGGCAATGGAGCGACTGCTGGAAGAGTCGCTCGACGAAGGCGGGTATGGACTTACGACCGGGCTCATCTATCAGCCGGGCAAGTATTCCACGCCCGAAGAAGTGACTTGTCTCGCCAGACTGGTGGCCAGAAAAGGCGGATTTTACGCCACCCACATGCGTAGCGAGGGCGACAGGATTCTGGAGGCGATCGATGAAGTACTGGAACTGGTGAAGGCTACCGGTATCAATGCCGAAATAAGTCACCTCAAGACGAGCGGCAAGCGAAATTGGGGTAAAATCGATGCGGTGCTCGACAAATTGGAGGGGGCGATCGAATCTGGCTTGCTTCTCGGGAGCGACCGTTACCCATTCTGCGCGGCCGGAACTGATCTGGATGTGGTTTTCCCCGATTGGGCGGGAGAAGGTGCGGCAAAAGCAGAGTGCGAGCGGCTTAAGGATTCCGTCTTGCGGGCGAGAATCGTAGCGGAAATCGACGCGATGGACCGCGATTGGCAAACGGTGATGATCGGCGGCACTTGGGACGAGTCGACCAGACGATATTCCGGTAGACGAGTGAGCGAAATAATGGCGGAAGATGGATTGGGCGCGGGTGAAGCGGTGTGCCGGATTCTCGAGCGCGATCTATGCCGGACGGGAGCGTTTTTCTTTGGAATGAGCGAGACTAATCTCGACAAAATCCTCGCCCAGGACTGGATAGTGCCCGGCAGCGATGCTTCGCTAAGGGCACCTTGGGGCGTATTGGGCAAGGATCATCCGCATCCACGGGCGTACGGAACGATGCCGGAATTCGTGCGGAGGTGCAAGGCCTTGGGGATCAGGCTCGAAAAGATCGTTGCGCGCATGACGGACGTGACGGCAAGGCGCTTCGAGCTGGCCGGGCGTGGACGGTTGGAGGCGGGATTTTTCGCCGATGTGCTCGTGTGGGACGAAAAAGAGTTCAGGAACGAGGCGACGTATCTAAATCCACACCGTTTCGCGTCCGGGATGGAACTGGTGATGGTGAATGGGATCGTCAGCTACCGAAACGGCGAATTTACCGGCAAACGGAACGGAAAATTTCTGGAGAGGAGAACATGAAAAAGATTCAAGTGTTGCCGTCCTTGTTGGCGGCCGATGTAGGCGATTTGCGCGGAGGAGTGAAACGGGCCGAGGAAAATGGCGCGGACGCCATCCATCTCGACATCATGGATCCGCATTTCGTGCCGAACATCTCGTTCGGTCCGGACGTGGTGGCGATGGCGAAGAGGACGAGTCCCGGACTCTACCGCAACGTACATCTCATGATGCTTCGTCCCGACCTTTACCTGAAGCCGTTTGCGGACGCTGGGGCCCAGACGATCCAGATCCACGTAGAGGCGGATTGCGACGTGGGCAATACGCTCATCCGCATCCGGGAGATGGGGCTTCGTCCGGCGATCGCCATCAATCCGGAAACGGAGGTGGAGAAGCTCAAGGAGTTTCTGGGAATCGTGGACGAGGTTCTTGTGATGACGGTACATCCCGGATTCGGCGCGCAAAAGTTCATCGCGGAGTGCATGGACAAGATGAGATGGGTGCGCGCGCAACGTCCCAATCTCGATATAATGGTTGATGGCGGCATCAATTACGAAACGGGCAAGGCGAGCATCGAAGCGGGGGCGAACATGTTGGTGTCGGGTAGCTATCTCTACAAACAGCCGGATATGAGGAAGGCGATGGAGGATTTGCGCAATGTCTAGGATACTTTTGGGCGTGACGGGGTCGATCGCTGCGTACAAGGCGGCGGAATTGGCGCGGATGTTCGTCCGGGCGGGACACGAGGTGAAGACGGTCATGACTCCTGCCGCCATGAAATTCGTGACGCCGCTCACTTTTATGACGCTTACCCGCAATCCGGTGGGAGTGGACGAGTTCGCGTTGCCGGCGGAATGGAAACCGGGGCATATCTCGCTTGCGGAATGGGCGGAAATCGCGGTGATAGCGCCGGCCAGCGCCAATACGCTGGCCAAAATACGGTACGGGCTTGCGGACAATTATCTGACCTCGGTGCTGCTTGCCACGAAAGCGTCGATCCTTGTGGCGCCCGCCATGAATACGGGCATGTGGGATAACCCTATAACCCAGGAGAATCTTAAGATTCTCGGTGAAAGGGGAGTTGTTATTGTCGATCCGGACGAGGGTGAACTTGCGTGCGGGACTTGCGGCAAGGGACGGATGCCGGAACCGGAAACGGTTTTCGAAGCGACCGAAAAACTGTTGAAAGGAGAGAAATGAAGCTGAAGCACAAACCGCTATTCATCGTGATGTCGGCTCCAAGCGGTTGCGGAAAGTCGACGTTGATCGATATGATTCTCCAGGAATACCACGATATTTCCTATTCCATCAGCTGCACCACGCGCGAGCCTAGAGGCGAGGAGGAGAATGGTATCGACTACCACTTCCTCTCCAAGCCGAGATTCGAGAAGCTTATCAAGGAGGATGCGTTCTTGGAGTACGCCGAAGTACACGGCAACTACTATGGTACGCTCAAGGCCCCTATCGTGGAAGTGCTGAACGAAGGGCATTCGATGATTCTCGACATCGACGTGCAGGGAGCCGAGAAGGTGCGCGATCATGTGAGGGGTCTCCCCAATAACGATCCGTTGAAAATCGGCTATATCGATATTTTCATCTTGCCGCCCTCGATGGATGAACTGCGCGAGCGGCTCGTAAAACGAGGAACGGACGCGCCGGCTACAATTGAAAGGCGCCTCGAGAACGCGGAAGGCGAAATTGCGCGTCAGGGTGAATATATGTATCGGGTGACGAACGACGATTTGGCCGTTTGCTACAAGCGGTTGTGCGATCTCATCGACGCGGTGAGCGGACGGATGTGATGAAGATTCTGGCGAAAGCGGAGTGGGTGGAGTCGCCCGAGGCCCCCAAACCGGACATTTCTTGGATTCCACCCCTTGAACGGCGTCGTTTGACACAACTGGAGCGCGCGGCCCTGTGTGTGGCCGGACGGGTGTATCCCGAAGGAGAGGAGTTGCCGGTCGTGTTTGCCTCCAGATGGGGGGAGATTGGCACCACCTTGAAGCTGATGCGGCAGATGCACGACGAGAGGGAGATGAGTCCGGCCGGATTCAGCAATTCGGTGCATAATGCTTTCCCGGGTGCATTTTCGCTCTTTATGAAGAACAACGCGCCCTATACTGCAATAGCAGCGGGGGCGAAGTCGCGCGAGATGGGACTGTTGGAGGCGTCTACCTATCCAGGGAAGGTGGTGTTCGTGTATGCCGAGGAGACCACTCCCGGGTTCTACGCCGAACATTTCGGCGAGCTTCAGTCCGTACATGCCGAGGCGTTGCTCATCGAAAATAATTGAAGGTTTTGCTTGAGTTTTAGTCCGGAATGTGATATAATAATCTTTCACAATTTCAAAACAGGAGAAAAGACACCATGAAGACCAGTTCGAAGCGGCAGGAAAAATGCCAGGTTGAGTTGAACATAACTTTGGATGCGGAAGAAGCAAAGGCCGTAGTCAAAGAGGTGGAGAGGACATTCGTGCGCGAGGCGAGGCTCCCGGGGTTCCGTCCCGGCAAGGCGCCGATCGAGCTCATTCGCAAGGAGTTTGCGCCGCAGATGAAGGAGGAAACTTCGCGCCTCGCCTTGAGGAAATACTATGCCCAGGCCGTCAAAGCGGAAGAGTTGGACGAGCTCGGGCTCAAGGACGTCAAAGAGGTAGATTGCGGGACCGAGGGCGGCACGATGAAGCTGGTTGTGGAAGTGAAGCCGGTATTCAAGCTCCCCGCCTACAAGGGGCTCAAGATCAAGGCGGAGGACACCAAGGTCGGCGACGACAAGGTGGCCGAGCGCATCGAGCAGATGCGGGTGCAGTTCGCCAAGT
>CAMZDY010000088.1 GCA_947305585.1 uncultured Verrucomicrobiota bacterium
ATGATTTCGGCCGTGGGCGTGAGGAATCTCGTGGAAAGCCAGGTGGACCTCGGCAAGAGCCGCAATATGCTGATCGCCGCGCTCATTCTAGTGCTTACGCTCGGGATTTCGTTCTCCAAGGCTGGGGCCATCGTGTTCAAGGTCGGCACGCTCAACATCTCGCTTTCGGGGCTCGCCATCGGCGCGCTTATGGGCATCATTCTCAACGCCGTACTGCCGGGCAAGGACTTCAATTTCTCGGAAACCGCGCCGTCCATCAAGGATGCGGAGCGTTTCGGGGGCGTAAAGCCGGAGGGTAAGTGATGGCGGAAGAGGTCCGCTCGCTCGAATCCTACATCAAGGTCATCCGCGACTTCCCCAAGCCAGGGGTGGTTTTCCGCGATGTGACTGGCATTCTCGACAGCGCCGACGGGTTCCGGCTTTGTCTGGTGCAGATGGAGAAGGCGCTTATCGGCACCGAAGTCGACCTTATCGCGGCTCCGGAATCGCGCGGATTTATCTTCGGGGCGGCGCTCGCCGACCGGCTCAACACGGCATTCGTGCCGGTGCGCAAGCCCGGCAAGCTCCCGCGCGAAACGATTTCCGAGACGTACAATCTCGAATACGGCATGGCGGAAGTGCATATGCACAAAGACGCGGTCAAGCCGGGTCAGAGAGTAGTCATAGTGGACGATCTCCTAGCCACTGGCGGTACTGCGCTCGCGGCTGCGCGGCTTGTTGAACGGTTGGGGGGCAAGGTGGTAAAAATGATCTTCCCCATCGAACTTGCGGGGTTCAACGCTCGCACCACCACGTTAAAGGATTTCCCGGTAGTTTCGCTGGTGTCTTATCCCGGCAAATGATCCGGACTGAAAACAAGAAAAGGATACAATCATGAACAAACTGATGATAACTTTGGCGACGGGTGCGCTGCTGTTCAGCGTCAATGCGCAAGAAGCGGCTCCCGCGCCGGAACCTGTCCCCGAACCCGCTCCCGTGACGGAAGAGGCTGCTCCCGTGACGGAAGAGGCTGCTCCCGTGGCCGAGGCCCAGCCTCAGGGCGAGATGGAAGACGAAGACGTTCCCAGCATCTTCTGGGGCTTCGCCAACTACGGCGTCTATTCTGGCTACCAGCTGTACGGTTCGATTGTCAATTCCGAGCCGACTCTCCAGGGCTACGCCGAACTCAACATGAACCTCCGTCCGTGCGAACTCGATCTCGGCTATTTGGGCTTGGGCATCTGGTCCAACACCGACCTCACCAACAAGCGCAACGACCAGCTCGGGCAGTGGTTCAACGAGTGGGACTTCAACGTGCACTGGAGCAAGACCTTCTGGTTCGACGACGATCGCCAGTGGGGCCTCACCTACCGCACGAGCGTCGTGTGGTTCTACTACCCCCGTCAGCACCAGCGCGGGCCCGGCCACAAGATCACCACCACGATGGACTGGGATCACTACTTCGAGCTGAACAACCCCTACATCACCCCGTTCGTGAACGTGGTGCACGAGTATCGCCACGGCGGCACGTTGCTGGATATGGGCGTCAAGAAAACCATAGCCGTTTGCGAAAACCTTACGCTTACTCCTTCGGCCGCCATCGTCTGGCGCGACCAGAACTACGGCTGGTGCTTCCCGGGCTACGGCCATAAGGTCAACGGGGAGAAGGCCGATAGCGGCTTTGCCACCGTCCGGGTGGGTGTCGACGCCAACTACCAGCTTACCAAGCATATCGGGCTATTCGCCAAGGTGGCTTTCTGTTCGGTCATCGACAGCGATCTGCGCTCCACGGCCGAAGCGTCCACCGGCGACACCTACGGCAAGTATAAAGACTTCGTTTGGGGCGGTGTTGGCGTTAACGTCAACTTCTAAACCGAATGCAACGTAAAAACCTGCTCGCATTTGTCGACTGGTTCATCACCGCGCTCATCATCGTGAGCGTGGTGTGCGTGTTCGCCGCCACCTTCGCCTTGCCGGCGGGTGGGCGGCGGTTCATCGCCGGCTTCGAGATGTTTGCGAGCATCGTTTTCACAATCGAGTACCTTATCCGGCTGGTGCGGGCCGAGCACAAGCTCCGCTACGCTTTCAGCTTCATGGCCATCGTTGATCTGGTGGCCGTTTTGCCGTTCTATCTGCCGATGATCCTGCCGAGTTCCATGTTGGGCGTGCGGGCGCTCCGGCTGGTGCGGCTTTTGCGCATTCTGAAACTCAACCGCTATTTCGACGCCATGGCCGCCATCGGCGAGGTGATCCATGACAAGCGGCGCGAGCTTTTGGGATCGATGTTTTTCGTTTCCTTGCTGATGCTGATATCGTCGCTTCTCATGTATTCCGCCGAGCACGATGCCCAGCCCGAGGTGTTCCGCAACGCTTTCAGCGGACTGTGGTGGGCGGTGGCCACCATCACTACCGTCGGCTATGGCGATATTTATCCAGTAACGGTGGCCGGAAAGTTGCTAGGTACGCTGATCGCCCTTAGCGGAGTGGCGGCGGTCGCCATTCCCACCGGTATCGTGTCAAGCGGCATGATGGAGCGCTTTGAAAGCCGCCGCAAACCGGTCAAATGTCCGCATTGCGGGAAGGAGTTGATGCTGCTTTTCCTTTGCGTCTTCCTGCCGTTGGCTTCGGTTGCCGATCTGACGCGCGATATCGATTTTCTTCTCAAGTACGCTCCGCCGCAAGATCTGCCTATTCCCGGCGAGTATGCCACCAACAACTGCGTTCTGGCGGCGCTAGCCCGTGAAACCGCCATCGAAACCTATCCTGACGAGATATACCTTGATTACGTGCTTCCGTATGCCGTGATCCGCGAAGGCCGGGACGATTGGCGCAGCGAATTCCGCGAACGCTTTCTGCCGCTCGTGGCCGGTTCGACCAACGCCTACGAGGCGGCGGTTACGCTGGACCGCAAGATCTGGGATTTGATCGACGTACACTACAACGTCAAGCGCGACAAGGCGCGGCAGTCGCCCCGGCACTCGATGCGCATCGGCATGGCGTCGTGCACCGGCATTTCCATAATCCTGATCGATGCCTGCCGCGCCGTCGGCATTCCCGCCCGGCTTGTCGGGTGCAATTGGACCACGATTCCCGGCAATCATTCCTGGGTGGAAGTGTGGTCGGAAGGGCGCTGGCGGGTGCTGGCGTCCGGCGAGAAGGAGCGCGAAGATGACATCTGGTTCCTGGAGTATGCCGCGCAGGCGGATGCTTCCCGTCCCGACAAGCGCATCTACGCATGCCGCTGGTCGCCTTCGCCCGAAGGGACCCTTTTCTGGCAAACATGGGAATTTCCGCAAAAGGTTTCGGATGTTCCGGCCGACGATGTAACTGAAAACTACAAGCGAGGTGCAAAATGAAGGTGTTCGTAATCTCCATGGAGAACGAGGCGCAGTGCGTCATCGACAATTTGCAGGATATGTCCGAATCGCGCGAGTTCGGCCGCCGGGTGGTGCGCGGAGTTCTGAACGGAGAACCGACCGCGGTCTACATTTCCGGCATCGGCAAGGCCAACGCCGCCGCCACCACGCAAATGGCCATTCAGGCGGGTGCCGACACCGTTATCAATTTGGGCGTAGCCGGCGGACTCGACCCCGAAATCAAGGTGTCGGACATCTACGAGGTGGACAGTGCCGTACAGTACGATTTCGATCTTTCTGCCGTCAACGGCACCATGGTGGGCACGCTGGACGAGCGTGAAACCCCGTATATCCCGTTGTATTGTCCCGGCAGGTTGCCGTCCATGCTGATCGGTACCGGCGACCGGTTCAACGACAGCGACAACGACAACGATTTGCTCTTGAACGTGCTCACCTGCCAGTTGCGCGACATGGAGTGCGCCGCAGTGGCCCAGGTTTGCGAAACCGCCGGCGTCAAGTGCGTGGCTTTCAAGTGCGTGACCGACGTGCGCGGACAGGGTTCCATGACCGGGCAGTACGTGGACAATCTCAAGAAGTGCCTCGCCAAGATCAAGGCGGCCGTGCCGGAGCTTTTCGCCGCCGTATGATCGTCCGGTGGCTGACGTTGGCCGCCGTCTTGGCGGTTTCCGCGGTCCAGGGCGACTGCCTGGACGAACTCATGCCGCGTCCCCGCACGGTGGTGCGCGGGATTGAAGGATGCGTGAAGGCGCCTTGCGGCCCCGGGGCGTATCAGCTACTCGTGAGAAACGGCAAGCCCAAGATCCAGGGCGATGAGGAAGGGCGGCGCTACGCGATGGCCACCTTCCGCCAGCTCAAGAAGCTGGCCGAGGCCGATGGCACGCCGGTTCCCGACTGCGTCATCAACGACTGGCCGGAATTCAAGTATCGCGGGCTGATGCTCGATTGCGGCCGCAACTACCAGAGCGTGGAGTCCATCAAAGATGTCATCGCCATGCTCGCCGCCTACAAGTACAACGTTTTCCA
>CAMZDY010000089.1 GCA_947305585.1 uncultured Verrucomicrobiota bacterium
TCGACGAGCGGAAAATGACGATCGAGGAGGCCAAAGAACGCATCGACAAGCTCAATCAGATCGAGGAAGAAAAGGCGGAGCTCCGGGGCGAGGCGGATATCGTCGAGCGCGAGAACAATGCGCTGCTTAAGCAGCTTCAAAGCGAGGCGCAGACGGAATGAAAGCTTGGATTGCGATAGTCCTGGTGGCGCTGGCGGTGATCGCCGCTTCGTATGCGGCAGTGAGCTACTATAAGGACAAGGCAGCCATCGCCCGGGACGAAGCGGCCAAGGCGGCGAGCGAGGAGGAGACGCAGCTTGCCAAGACTCGCGAGGCCAAGGAATTGGCGGCGGCCGAACGTTCGCTGGAGAATATTGCGCGCGAAACGGCCAAGTTCAAGGCGGACGAGCGTGCGGCCAAAGCGGCGGCGGTCGAGCAACTCCGGCTGGAGAACGAGAACCAGAAGCTCCGCACCCAGGAGGCGGAACTGAACGCCCAGGCCGCCCGCGACAATGCGCAGGCCCAGGCGGATATCCGGGCGGCCAAGGAGGCGAAGCTCCAGACCAAGAAGGCGGAAGCGGCCAAGGTCCAGGCGGAGGCGCAGCTGGAGGCGGAGGTGACGGCCGGCAAGGAAGCGATGGCCCGGAAAGAGGAGGCGGAGAGTCTCAAGCTCAAGACGAACCTCGAGGAAGTGGCGGTGCTCAAGGATACTTACGAGCGGTGGCTCGGCGAGCTCAACGACTACAAGCGCGAACTGGACGAGCGGGAAGCGGCCCTGCACGTCGATATGACGGCGGAGGATCTCATTACTTTGGGCGAGGAGGAAGCGGCCCCGACCGCCGATTCCAATCTGCCCGAGAACGACCGGCGCCTCACTAAAGGCGAACGGGAACTTGCCCGGATCAGGCGGCTCGAGGCGGAGGCGGAGGAAAAGGCGGCGGCCTCCACGCGCGAAGATATCGTAGGCCGGCTTACGGCGCTTATGCGTCAGGCGATCGCGGAAGACCGCATCACGGACGCCAAGTTCTATTACCGGACGCTGAAGAGTTTCTATCCCGATTGGGAGTATAAAGAGGAAGAGGTGAAGGAATGAGTTTGGCGGTAGGCATTGTGGGTCTCCCCAATGTGGGCAAGAGCACGCTTTTCAACGCGCTTACGAAGAAACAGCAGGCGGCGGCCGAGAATTATCCCTTCTGCACCATCGAGCCCAATACGGCGGTGGTGGAGGTGGAGGACAAGCGCCTCGACGCGCTCGCCCAGATCGTGAATCCCGCCCAGATCATCAAGGCGACGGTGGACTTCACCGACATCGCCGGGCTCGTCAAGGGCGCGTCCAAGGGCGAAGGCCTGGGCAACAAGTTCCTCGCCAACATCCGCGAGTGCGACGCCATTCTGCACGTCGTCCGGTGCTTCGAGAACGAGGATATCATCCATGTGCAGGAGGGCGGCAACAAGTCCGCCCCCATCGATCCGGTGGGCGACGCGGAAGTGATCGAGACGGAGCTTATCCTCGCCGACATGGAACAGCTCCAGCGCCGCTACGACAAGGTGAAAAAGGAGGCGCAGGCCAAGCCGCCTTTGCGTCCGGAGGCGGAGGCGTGCGCGGCGCTGTTGAAACACCTGGAGGAGGGCCATCCCGTCCGTTCCTTCCCGCGCAAAGAGGGCGATGCCATCCTGCCGGTCCTCAAGGAACTCCATTTCCTCACCGACAAGCCGGTCATCTTCTGCGCCAACGTGGCGGACGACAACGTGACGGGCGAGGGCAATCCGCATGTGGCGGCCTTGCGCGACTACGCCACGAAGGGCGGGAGCGAACTGGTCGTAATCTGTGCGCAGATGGAGGCGGACCTCGCGGGCCTCAGCGACGCGGAAGCCAAGGAGTTTCTGGAAAGCTACGGACTTGCGGAATCGTCGCTCGACCGCACGATCAAACTCGCCTACCACACGCTGGGTCTCGCGAGCTACTTCACGGCCGGACCCAAGGAGGTGCGCGCGTGGACGTTCCGCCGGGGCTGGAAGGCGCCCAAGTGCGCGGGCGTGATCCATACCGATTTCGAGAAAGGCTTCATCCGCGCCGAAGTGATCGCGTTCGACGACTACGTGAAGAACGGCGGCGTGGCCGGGTCGAGGAGCGCGGGGGCGCTCCGGCCCGAAGGCAAGGAATACCTGATGCAGGACGGCGACGTGGTGGAATTCCTGTTCAATTAAGCGCGATGCAATACGTCAGCACGAGAAACGGATTGAAGGCCACGAGCGCCGAGAGCGTGTTTCGCGGTCTTGCGCCCGATGGCGGGCTCTACGTGCCCTTGCTGGCGGATGCCAAGGCGCTGTGTCCCGCGGTTCGTGATCTGCGCGAAGCGGAAGAGTTCGTGTTGGGGACGCTCTTTGACGATATTCCCGCCGAAGTCCGCACCCAGGCGGTGGACCGTCTCCTCGCGCGCTTTCCGGCGGCCGACCCCATCCCGCTCGTTAAGGCGGACGGTCTTCACATCCTGGAGCTTTTTCACGGCCGGACCGGCGCCTTCAAGGACGTGGCGCTCTCGATGCTCCCCGTCTTCATGCGCCATGCCGCCAAAGGCAAGCGCGTTTTGGTGCTCACGGCCACGAGCGGCGACACGGGTTCCGCCGCCATGCAGGGTTTCGCCGGAGTGGAGGGGACGGAAGTGCTCGTCTTCTTCCCCGAAGTGGGAACTTCGCGCGTTCAGCGTCTCCAGATGACCACCCCGTCCGACCCCAACGTGCACGCGGTGGCCATCAAGGGCAATTTCGACGATGCCCAGGCGGCCGTGAAGCGCATCTTCGCCGACCCGGCGATCAACGCCGAGGCGTCCGCGAAGGGCGTTACGCTATCTTCCGCCAACAGCATCAACACGGGCCGGCTCGTGCCGCAGATCGGCTACTACATCCTCGCAGCCTCGCGGATCGGCGGCGCTTTCGACGTGGTGGTGCCGTCGGGCAATTTCGGCAACATCCTCGCGGCCTATTACGCCAAGCAGCTCGGCGCGCCCATCCGCAAGTTCATCGTGGCCTCCAATGTGAACGACGTGCTGGCGCGCTTCGTGAAAACGGGCGTGTACGATCCGGGCGACAAGTTCTCCATCACCAATTCGCCCAGCATGGACATCCGCAAATCTTCCAACGTGGAGCGGCTGTTGTGGCTCCTCAACGATGGCGACGGCGCGGAAGTTTCGCGGCTTATGGAGGATCTGGCCGACCAGGGACGCTACGAGCTGAACGCACAGGCCAAGGCGCGGCTTTTCGCCGACTTCTGGGGCGGCGCGGTCACTCCGGAGGAGACGCTCGAAGAAATGCGCCGGATGCGCGAAGCGTGCGGATACGTGCTCGACCCCCACACCGCAGTGGCCGCAGTCGTGGCGCGGCGCTACCGGTTCCGGCGCGCCTGCGGCACCGCGGAACTGCCGATCGTGGTGGCGGCCACCGCCACGCCCTATAAATTTCCCGAAACGTGTCGCCAGGCTTTTGGCGCCGACGTGCTCGACAATCCCCCGCCCGGTTTCGCCGCGCTGGAAAAACTCCCGGTGGCGCAGACGAAGGTGGTGGAAGTTAACGAAATGGATGAAGCGGTAAAGGAACTGTTCAAATGAAAACTGCAACCGTAAACGGTCAACCCATCACCAAGGAAGCCGTCCAGTTCGAACTGGACCGTCTTGTCCGGTTCTACATGAGCCACGGCATGACGCTCGACGAAGTGAAACAGAATCTGCCCAAGCTGGAGGAGAAGGCGCTGGAGCAGGCCATCGGCGCCAAGCTGCTCCTCGACCAGGCGATGCGCATCGACCTCCCCGTGACCGCCAAGGATATCGACGCCGAAGTGGCCAAGGTGGTGGAACAGGTGGGCGGCAAGGAAAATTACGAGCAGGCCCTGAAACAGCAGGGGATAAGCGAAGATGCGTTCCGCAAGGAACTGGAAAAGGGCGCCAAGGTGAATATGCTCGTCAACCAGGCGTGCGCCCACGTGGCCGACCCGAGCGAGGCCGAGGTGGAGGCTTTCTACAAGGCGCATGCCGACGAATACGTGCAGCCGCACGAGGTGCTGTGCCAGCATATCCTCCACAAGGATTTCGATACCATCAAGGACATCCGCGAGCGGATCGTGGCCGGGGGCGACTTCGCCAAGGAGGCGGCGGAGCATTCCGCCTGTCCTTCCGGCAAGCAGGGCGGCAGTCTCGGCTGGTTCGGTCGCGGCATGATGGTGCCGGAATTCGACAAGGCCGCCTTCGAGCTGAAGAAGGGCG
>CAMZDY010000090.1 GCA_947305585.1 uncultured Verrucomicrobiota bacterium
GCATGGTCATCTTCTGGTCGCGCGAAGCCTTGAGGATGAGCTTGCGGTTGATGAGTTCGTTCACCACCAGCGCCGCCGCCTGCGGATCGCTGCGGCCGATGCGCGCCATCTCGCCCACCACCTCGCTCATGAGGATGCTCTCTTCGTTCACGGTGGCCACGATGCCGTCCACTTCGACCGCCTTGAGCGACATCGCCGCCGCCAGCAACGCCAATCCAATCGCCATCTTGTTCATGTTTGCCTGTTCCTTTCGTCGGTTGTTCAGATCATGGCGGCGATCGCCGCGCCGATCATCGGCGCATCCTCCACCTGGGGGACGATCTCGTAATGCACGTTGCGCCGCCTCACGAGAATCTCGTCCAGCTCGCGCTTCACCGCCTTGGGGAAATCTATCGCCTGCGTCTTGTAGTAGGTGGAGCCGTCGATGCATATCGCCACCGGCTCGTCCTCCTGGATGCCTTCGCCCGACTGGATGACGAACGCCGCCAGCTCCACCGCCGCCAAAGTCACCGCCCGCTCGAACACCGGGAGCGCGAACCGCTTGGCCAGCCTCGCATCGTCCGGCGGCAGATTGAAATCGATCGCCCCGGCGCAGAAGTCGCTCAAATCCTTGGTGGAGATGGTGCCCATTCCCTTGATGACGCCTGCCGCACGGGACGAGAAATAACCGGCCTTCGCCGCCGCCTTGAGAATCTCGTGGCCGATCGGACCCAGATACGCGCCGGCGATCATCTTCTCCAGCCGCTGCTTGCCGGGATTGCCGCTCTTCTGGTCCACCGCCACGTCGAACACCGACTGCGGCACCTTGTCGAACGCTCCGCTTTCGGCGTTGATGATCATCTGGAGATCTTTGTCCACGTAGGCGGTGTTGGTACCGGTTCCGATAATGAATCCGATATACGACGAATACGTCTTTTCGCCCTCCATCGCCTTGGCGGCAAGGAGCGTGGCCACGGTGTCGTTGACTACCGCGATCTCCTTGATGCCGGCCCGCTTCTTGAGCTCCTCGCCCACAAACTGCCCCACGATCGCCGGAGCCTTGATGTTCTTGGTCCACATCAAAAGCCGCGCATCCAGCTCGGGCGTGGTTTCCGCCGGATAGCTGAAGCACCAGCCCACCTTCTCGACGTTGGCATAGGGCAGGAGACGGCGGATCTCGCCCGCGAACGTGCCGTAGAACTCCTCCTCGCCCACTTCCCGCTCCACGCCCGGCATCGGACGGTTCTCCTTGCGTTCGATGGTGTGGGGAATCGAGACGACCGCCCCCCGGAGATTCGTTCCGCCCGCATCCAGCACCACCGCCTTCTTGCCGGCCAGATTGGTGCGCGTGGGGGCTACGTACGCCTTGAGCATGGCGAGCGACGAGGGCCGCCCTTCAAGCCCCGCCTGCATGTCGGCGGCGAACCGCGCGATCAGCTTGCTGCGGTCGATGTCGTCCGCCAGCGTGAATCCGTTCTCCGTCAAAAACGCTTCCGGCGATTTCATTGTCCCGACAATCCTTTCACAAATGCGATCCACTCTTCGTTGGAGAGTTCCTCCGCCCGCAAGGTGGATTGGATATAGTCCCTGAAAATGCTCCCGAGCTGCTTCCGGCGATGCTCGAACGCCTGTTTGGTGATACGATGGAACAGCTTGCGCTCCTCCTCGCCCAGGCCGAGATTGCGGTCGTGCCGCTCGAGCGTCACCACGCTCGAACCAACTTCCGGACGCGGCCAGAAACAACTGGCCGCCACCTTGCGCACGATCTTCACGTCGTAGTCGAGCTGCGCCCACACTCCGGCGAGTCCCCGCGTCTTGCCGCCCTCTTGGGCCGCCAGACGCTCGGCCACCTCCGTCTGCACCAGCACCGTCATGCGCCGGATGTCCCGGCGCTGAACCAGCTCCAGCAGGATTCGCGTGCCGGCCTGGTAGGGCAGGTTGGACACCATCGCATCCGCCGCCGGAAGTTCCGTCTCCAAAGCATCGCCCTTGACGACCGTAAGATTGACCGGATTCCCCAGCGCCGGTTTGAGCCTGTCCGCCAGCACCGGATCCTTCTCCACCGCCGTGACCTTAACGCCGCGCTTCAGCATCTCTTCGGTGAGCACCCCGAGCCCCGGACCGATCTCCAACACGGTTGCCGGATTCCCCTCGAGCCCTGCGTCCACGATCGAAATGAGCGCGTTGCGGTCGATGAGAAAATTCTGTCCCAGCGTCTTGTTGGGATGGAACCCGTGCTCGATGCACCACGCCTTCACCTGGCTGGGACTCGTAAGATTCATCATAGCCCCACCTTGTCCAATATGCCTTGGTAATCCCATCGCGCGTCGTCGATCGGCCCTTTGACCTTGAATTCGAGCAGCATCTTCGCAAACGGCCACAGGATGGGTCTTACGAAATAGGCTCCCAGCACCGAATCTTTGCGCGTAAATT
This sequence comes from uncultured Verrucomicrobiota bacterium, assembly GCA_947305585.1. Taxonomy (GTDB): domain Bacteria; phylum Verrucomicrobiota; class Kiritimatiellia; order RFP12; family UBA1067; genus UBA1067. The sequence goes on from CAMZDY010000090.1 coordinate 2,413, forward strand.
GCATCAGCACCCTGAAGTCGAGGTTGTCCTGCCGGATGTCGTAGGTGCCGGACGCGGAGATCGAGAACAGGCTTCCTTCGATAAGCAGATCGTCCGTCTTGAAGACGCCGTCTTCCATCGTGTAGGTGCAGGAGCCCGTGTTCTGGTTCACGATGGCGGCCACGCCGGGCACATGGTCCGCCAAGGCGGCCGTCATCCCTGCGAACAGTTTCATCTGCGCCAGATGCCCGTCCTCGATTTTCACGTTGCCGCAGCCGTCCACCTGGCTCAGCATGTTGGTGGTGAGCGGTCCGGAGAAATGGAAACGGCCTTCCATCTTGCCCTTCTTGTCGCCCAGGTCGAAATCGAAATAGTCCGCCACCTCCTCCACCGAGCCCCGGGTATAGACGATGTCCACTTCCGCACTGGCCTTTTCCGGATCGCACCCCGGAATCTTCAGCCGCGCCCACATGCTTATATCGCCGCCGCGCACCCCCTTGGCGGTCACGTTGGTGAACGTAACCGTGTCCCCCACGTACGAATAGTCGGCCTTGGCGTTGAGCATGGGAATGTCGAACAAGGTGCATTTGGAAGCGTCGATCGTGCCGCCAAGGTTGTTCTCCGCCTGGCGCGCGATTTCCGGCGCCATGGTGCCCTTCACCGTGACCTTGGGCGACGTCTGGCACTGGAAACAGTCCAGCGTGCCATCGTTGAGACAATCGATTATCCCCAAAATATCCTTGAGCCTGAGTTCGCTGGTGGCGTCGAACTCCAGTGTTATCCGGTCCTCAGCGTCACGGCGATGCACCGTAAGCCCGCCGTCCAGCAGCCGGCCCTCGGTGTCATAGGCGGTGATCGGCCCGATCGTCACGTCCGACTCCATAAAGCCGTCGCGGTACCACACCTCCACCTTGAGCTTGCCGTCGGCCTTTTTCATCGGCACCTGGTTGTACTGCCCCAGCGAAGGGTGCAGCGCCAGATCCAGCACCGTATGCCCCGTGTCCAGATTGACGTCCCAGGCGAAATAGGCCGGGATCGGCCCCTGCACGTCGGTAAAGCCGTCGTAATACGGCAGGATGACCGGGATGTCCAGAATCACCATGTGCGGCCGCATGAACGCCTGCGTGGCCAACCCCTCGCATTCGCCCTTCAGCCGCTTATCGAGGATATCGAAGAAGATATAGCCCGAAACCGTCATCGGCTTGGCGGACTGGCGCGGCCAAGTTACCGTAATGTTGTTGATTTCGGCGCGCGTGGGACGGATCTTCACCTCGCCTTCCACGAATTGCGGCTTGATGCCGAGGATGTTGGGCCGGTCCGCGAGCAACTTGAACTTGGGGATGCGCGGGAACCGGAAGTTCCAAGGCGGCGGCGGCTCTTTCATGAGCGACCTCGGCCCGTACGCGTAGCCCGGCTCGTAATAACCGTCGGGCAGCTTGTCGTAGAACGCCCCCACCGCCCGCACGCGCCGGCCGAAGAAGTCCACGTACAGGCTCTCCACCGCCACCAGCGGCGTGAGCGCGTCCTTGCGCGTACGGTCGTAGAGTTTGATGTCGGAAAGGTAGAGCCCGTCCTTGAAGCCGAACGACCCTGCACCCAGATGGAACACCAGCGAATCGGGAAGCCGGCTCTGGATCATCCGTTCCAGCCAATCCGCCGGCAACGTCTGCTGGCGGAAGAACAGCGACCCGGCAAAAACGCAAAAAGCGATGAAGATAAGCTTCATCGCCTTGCCGAACCACAGCAGGAATCTGCCCAACCGCTTCATTGATTGGCAGCCCCTAGGAGAGTCGAACTCCTCTTACCTGGATGAGAACCAGATGT
>CAMZDY010000091.1 GCA_947305585.1 uncultured Verrucomicrobiota bacterium
ATGAGCTTGTCCAGCCCGCGCAACTGGCTGCTGCCGCCCGAAAGCACGATGCCGCGATCCACGAGGTCGCTCGCCAGTTCCGGCTCGCACTTGTCCAGCGTGCTCCGGATCGCCGCCACGATCTGCGACACCGGGTCCTTCAGTGCATCGCGGATCTCCTTGCTGGTGACCGTGCGCGTGAACGGCAGACCCTGCACGATATCCACGCCGCGCACCTCCATCTCCATCTCCTCCTCGAGCGGATAGGCGGACCCGATCTCGATTTTGATCATCTCCGCCGTGCGCTCGCCGATCGCGAAGTTGTACTCGCGCTTGAGGTAGTTGATGATGCAGTTGTCCATCGCATCGCCGCCGGCCTGCCTGGCGCTATAGCTGTGCACAATGCCCGCCAGCGAAATGATGGCAACCTCGCACGTTCCGCCGCCGATATCCACGATCATCGAACCCGACGGCTCGCTCACCGGCAACCCCACGCCGATCGCCGCCGCCATCGGCTCCTCGATGAGAAACACCTCGCCCGCGCCCGCCGCCTTGCCGGCATCCTCGACCGCGCGCTTCTCCACCTCGGTGATGCCCGACGGCACCGCAATCACCACCCGCGGCTTGAAGTAGCGCGAGTAGATCCGCTTGGGGCACGCCTTGCCGATGAAATAGCTGAGCATCGCCTCGGTTATGTCGTAATCCGCGATCACGCCAGACTTCATCGGACGGATGGCCACGATGTTGCCCGGGGTCTTGCCGAGCATGCTCTTGGCCTCTTCGCCGACCGCCAGCACCCGCTTGGATCCAGCCTGGATCGCCACCACGCTCGGCTCGCGCAACACCACCCCGCGATCCTTCGCGTATACCAGCGAATTGGCGGTACCGAGGTCGATACCGATGTCCATCGTGAAAATGTTTTTCAGTTTAGCAATCATGTTTTTACTACCTTTTAGCAGTTTGAAAGTATATTATAGCATATAGTCCCCCTGTTTGTCAAGGGAAAATGCAAATTATCGATAAAAGATTTTGCTTTTCCCGCAGGGTTAGCGATGGAGCGGGGAGCTTTCGCGGCAATGGGGCTGGGTGCGGTAGAGACTCCACCCGGAATTGAGCCAGAAACTGATGCCGCACACCCACATGGCCGGCAACAAGAGCGCATGATTGCCGGAAATCTCCGCCACGATGATGATGGCGGTCATGGGGATGCGGATGGTGGACGCCAGAAACCCCGCCATACCCACGAGCGCGAACGCCGCCGGATGGATGCTGATCGTCTCCGGCAGAATGCGGTCGAACGCCAGCCCCACCGCCGCCCCCAAAGTGCCGCCACAGACGAGCGCCGGCGCAAACAGTCCTCCCGAACCGCCCGAACCTACGGTAAAGGCGGTAGCAAGCGCCTTCACGAAGAAGAACGCGACGAAACCGAAGACGGCGATGGGCGTGATGCCCTCGAACACGTGACCGTAGCCGCACTTCAAACTGGCGTCCACGAGCGAGTAGGAGGAGCCCAAGATGTCGGGCATGAAAAAACCGATGATGCCGGTCAAGAGTCCGCCGATGGCCACTTTGACGGAACCGGGCAACCGAAGCGACTTGAACCGTCCCTCCACCGAATTGTAAAGGCTGATGTAAAAACGGGCACCATAGGTTATGACCAGCGCCAGCACGAAATAGGGAAAGAGCCTCAAACCGTTGTCATAGACGAAATCAGGCATTTCAAAAATGGGCGCCCAGCCCCAGAAGTAGGCGAAAATGGAATAACTGACGGCAGAAGCGATGAAACTGGGCAGCAGCGTTTCGTACTCGACGTCGGACGAGGAATAGAAGATCTCAAAGCCGAACATGGCCCCCGCCAGCGGCGCCTGGAAGAGCGCGGCGATGCCGGCGGCGAGTCCTGCCGCCATGAGGATGCGCCGTCCGCGCACCGTGAGATTCAAGAGCCGTCCGATCGTACTGCCGCAAGCCGCCCCGATAAGCGTCACGGGGCCTTCATAGCCGGCCGAACCGCCAAACCCTACAGTCAAAACGGATGCCACGCCCTTCACCGGAATTACCGCAGCCGGAACGTAGCCGTTGTTGTTGTGGTAGGCCCAAATGGCGCTCCCGGTGCCGCGCGCATGCTCCACCGACGCGAAAAGCTTGATGAGGGCATAGCCTAGCGTGGCGCCGATGGCGGGGAGGACCAGCATGAGCCAACGGTAAGGATCGACCAGATCCTCCCAGCTGAAGAGCGAACTGCAAACCGCGCCCTCCGAAAGATGGGTGAGGAATTGGTGATGGCCCAAACCCTCCATCACGTAGTGCTTGGCGAAATCGATGGCGTAGCGAAAACCGACCACCACCATCCCCACTACCGCGCCCACGAGCACCGATTCGCCGAAATACCGTCCGGTGCTGACGGAGAGGCCCTGGCCCCCGAACATGAACTTCCACCCGGCCTTGGCGATGCGCCTCATGATTTTGCGGCAGCGGCCTCGCGTTCGGCCAAGGTCTTCAAATCATCTTGGGTGGGGATGTTGCTGAAAAAGTTGTAGTTGAGCACCCACAACGAAGGATGGCGGCGAATGACGCCTTCCAGATCTTTGGCGCAGCGTTGGGTCATCGCCCAGACGTCGCGGGCTTCCTCGGGGGTGTAGGTGTTGATCACCTCGCAACGGTAGCGTCCGTCCTTCAGGGGACGCGACCACGCAGTCACGATCGGCACCTTGAACTTGGCGGAGAAAAACGCCGGCGCGGCCGAAACCGGCAGGGGCTTGCCGATGAAACGGATCCAAATGCCGCCCTTGTCGGGATCGACGGTCTGGTCCACCAGCAGCCCCAAGCTCTTGCCCTTCTTCATCGCGGCGAAGAGACTCTTGAAGGCGCCGTCGGCAGGCACGATCTCCTCGCCGATGGAACGGCGCGAGGCCATGAGCATTTCCGTCATTTTTTCGCTGCCGATGCGCTTGGCCACCGAAATCATCTCGTGGCCTTCCAGATGGACGATCTGCGCCAGGATCTCCCAGCATCCGATATGGCCGGAAACGGTAACCGCCTGCTTCTGGCGGTTTAGCCAATCGTGCCCGAAAGCACACATTTCGCCCACTTCGGCCACCCGTTCCTTGGCATGCTTGCACGTCCAGAATACGTGGCCGACAGTCCGCGCCATGTTGCGGTAGCTCCCCCGGATGATCATCTCCTCCCGGTGCGTCATGGGGCCCTCGCCGCCGAAAATCAGGCGCAAGTTCTCGAGCGAACGGCGCTTGCCGCGTCCGTCGAAGCGATACATCACCTGCGAAATGAAGTCGCAAGTGCGAAAAAGCGCCCGATGCCCGAGGTTGGAAAGTATGAGCAGTCCCAGCCCGATGCCCATCCACTCGAGCGGACGGCGCAAAGTGCGCTTGAAGCGCCTAAGCTCAAAAACTGTAGGTGCCCTTAACTTCATCCCAGGTGCGAGTGGTGAAGAAATTGGCGATGGCGGTGTCGTACTCCGCCGTGTGGGCGAAGGCCTTCTTCATGAGCTTGAAGCGGGTATCAAGCCCGATCGTCCCCTCGTGCGCCGCCAGTTCGTTGGCGAGGTTGGGGTAGTCGAGCGGATCGGTGACGGACGCCACGCGCAGATAGTTCTTGGCGCTCGCCCGCACCATGCAGGGGCCGCCGATATCGATGTTGGTGCGCGCCATTTCGGGCGTCACCCCTTCCTTCGCCACAGTTTCGCGGAAAGGATAGAGGTTCACCACCACCATGTCGATGGCCTGCGCGTCGAGCCGCTTCAGATCGGCCTGGTGCGCATCGTTGTACGTCTCGGACAGGAGCCCGAGGTAGATCTTGAAATCGAGCGTCTTCACGAGCCCTCCCTGCATTTCGGGCTGGCCCGTATAGTCGCTCACCGCCACCAAAGTGCCCTCGGCCTTGTCGCCCAGGATCTCCTTCACCTTCACGTAGGTGCCGCCGGTGGAATAGATCTTCACGCCCGGACACGCCTTCACGAGCGCGGGCACGAACTCCTCCAACCCAGTCTTGTCCGAAACGGACATGAGCACGTTCCTAACCTTGACCCGGTTGTCGATCTTCTCTACGATATTGAGCGCCATATCAAACCTTTGCGTTTTCGATTTTGTTGACCAGGACGGACTTCATCTGCTCGAACTCCGGCGAATTGCGCGGCTTGTCGTTCCAGTCGATGAACGTCTGCTGGA
>CAMZDY010000092.1 GCA_947305585.1 uncultured Verrucomicrobiota bacterium
GGAAACGACGCGATAAAGCGCCATTTGTGCGACTTGGGATTCGTCGAAGGCGCGGAAGTGGAGGTTGTCGCCGACAATGGCGGAAGCCTCATCGTGGGCGTGCACGGTACCCGGCTCGCCCTTAACGCCGACCTGGCAAAGCGTATATTCGTATAAGGAGGAAACTCATGACACTCGACCAAATGGCGATAGGCGCCAAGGCCACCGTGGCCAAGCTGAACGGAGAGGGACCGGTCAAGCGCCGCATCATGGATATGGGGCTCACGAAGGGTACGGAAGTGTCCGTGCGCAAGGTGGCTCCGGCGGGCGATCCCATCGAGATCACCGTGCGCGGCTACGAGCTTTCGATCCGCAAGCACGAGGCGGCGCTGGTGGAAGTGAAGTAAAATTTTTTGCCCGGACTGTTAGCCTGGGCGAACTAGAAGAGGAGCAAAAGACATGGCAACCAAGATAGCACTCGCCGGCAATCCCAATTGCGGCAAGACCACGCTGTTTAACGAGCTTACGGGGTCCAACCAGTACGTGGGCAACTGGCCGGGCGTTACGGTGGAGAAGAAGGAGGGGTATTTCGACGGCCACAAGGATCTGGTCATCCAGGATCTGCCGGGCATCTATTCGCTTTCGCCCTATTCGCTGGAGGAGCGCGTTTCGCGCAACTTCCTGGTGACGGAAAAGCCCGACTGCATCCTCAACATCGTGGACGGCATGAATATCGAGCGCAACCTCTATCTCACCACGCAGCTCGCGGAACTGGGCGTGCCGATGGTGGTGGCGGTCAATATGATGGACCTCGTGGAGCGTCAGGGCGACAAGATCGATTTCGACAAGCTGGGTCGGCGTCTCGGCTGCAAGGTGGTGGGCATCAGCGCCCAGAAGCGTCGCGGCTGCCGGGAATGCGCGGCCGAGGCCATCCGCTACGCCAAAGAGGGGCGCGCGGGCGAAGTGCCGCACGTCTTCACCGGTTCGGTGGAACATGCGCTCGCGCACATCGAGGAGTCAATCCAGGGCAAGGTGCCGGAGAATTCGATCCGCTGGTACGCCATCAAGATTTTCGAGCGCGACCAGGAGGCGATAAAGGGTCTCGATATCTCGGCCGACGTGCTGGAACATGTGGAATCGCACATCAAGGACTGCGAGCGGGAACTTGAAGACGATGCGGAATCCATCATAACCGCGCAGCGTTACGAGTTCATCCAGCGGCTCGTCAAGGAGTGTGTGCGCAAGAACGAAAAGGCCCGCAGCAAGATGCGCCTTTCCGACCGCATCGACCGGGTCGTCACCAACCGGTTCCTCGCGATTCCGATTTTCGTCCTTTCGCTCCTCGCGATGTATTGGCTTGCGGTTTCGGAGGGCGGCCCCGGTACGGTGCTTACCGACTGGGCCAACGATGGATTCCTGGGCGACGGGTGGCATCTGCCTTATACGCAACACGAATCGACGAACGAGAGATCCATCTATCGCGGCATGGACTGGGAGGCGGCGAGCGAAGCTTTTGCCAAACCCCAGGCTTCGATCGAAAAATTCGAGGCGGCGTTCGAAGACCCGGAGCAGATCGACGCAGAGTCGGCCAAGGACGTCAAGGTCCAGGCCTGGCTCGAGGACGAGGAAACGGGCGAGATCGTCGAGGATGAAGACGGCAACCCCGATATCTGGGAGGTCGACTACCAGACGTATCTTTCGGCCAAGGCAATGGAGGAGCCGGAGCCGAACGATTTCGGCATCTGGGTGCCTGGAGTCGGCGCGCTTTGCGGAGAACTGTGCGAAAAGTGCGGTATCGCCGAAGGAACTCTCGCGTACGCGCTCGTCAACGACGGTATCGTGGGCGGCGTGTGCACGGTGCTGGGCTTCATTCCCGTGATCACCATCGTCTTCCTGTTCCTCGCGTTTCTCGAGGACTGCGGCTACATGGCGCGCGTGGCCTTCATTATGGACCGGCTCTTCCGGGGATTCGGGCTTTCGGGCAAGAGTTTCATCCCCATGCTGGTGGGCAAGGGTTGCGGCGTGCCGGCGGTGATGGCCGCGCGCACCATTGAGAACAAGCGCGATCAGCGCATGACCATCATTCTCGCCACCTTCATCCCCTGCGGAGCCAAAACGGTCATCATCGCCATGTTCTCGGCCGTGTTCTTCCGCGAATACTGGTATCTGGCGGCGGCGATGGATCTTATTGGCATTGCCATCATTGTCCTGGGCGGCATCGCGCTCAAGAAGACCCGGTTCTTCGCCGGCGAAGCGGCGCCGTTTGTGATGGAACTGCCGGCCTATCACCTGCCTACCTTCAAGGGTATCGTCATTCACACTTGGACGCGGGTCAAGGGCTATGCCACCAAGGCTGGCGCCATCATCTTCCCGGCATGTGTGGTGCTGACGCTGATGATGACCTTCGACTGGTCGTTCCACGTGGTGGAAGACCTGGGTGACTCGATACTGGCTTCGATCGGCGGCGCCATCGACTGGTTCTTTGCGCCGCTCGGTTTCGGCACCTGGCAGGGTGCGGCGGCGTCGGTTTCGGCGGAAATCGCCAAGGAACAGGCCACGGCCACGCTCGCGATGGTGGCGGGCGGCGAAGGATCGGCGGCGGCCAACATTCTTCAGATGTTCAAAGGATTCGCCGGCGCCAACTACAAGGCGGCGGCGCTCGCCTTCATGCTGTTCAACCTCTTTATCCCGCCGTGTCTCGTGGCGATCGCCGTCACTTTCCGCGAAATGGGCTCCAAGCTGTGGGGTTGCCTGGCGCTAGCCTTACAGCTTTTCGTGGGCTATACGCTCGCGCTCAACGCCTATCAGTGGGGGCGGCTCGCGATCTCCGGCGAATGGGGGTGCTGGACTATTGTAGCGGCGCTCGTTGACCTCTTCGTTCTCTGGGCGATTTTCCGTCCCCAACCGAAAGGAACCAAGTGATGGGCAGCGTCATCGTAGTGGCGGTCGTACTTCTCTTTGCGGCGTTCGCCGCGTGGAGGAGCGTCGGTCGCAAAGGTCAGGGCGGCAAATCGTGTCCCGGTTGCGGCTGCGGTTGCGGTTGCGATTGCTGCGGCTGAAAATAACTTAGGAACGTTTCGGCATGTACGACATAGTGATTGCGTTTGCGCACGTGTTTGCCATGATGGCACCGTGGCTGGTGTTCGGTTTCCTGATGGCGGGGATAATCGCCGTATGGATTCCGCGAAGCTGGGTCAACCGTATGATGGGCGGGAGTTCCGGCCTTGGTGGTATTCTTCGGGCCGTAGCCATTGGCGTGCCGCTTCCGATCTGCTCGTGCGGCGTGTTGCCGATAGCCGCCGGGCTCAGGAAGCATGGCGCGGGCAAAGGGCCTACTGCCGCATTGCTGGTTTCGACTCCTCAAACCGGGATAGACTCGATTTTGGCGACATACGCCTTGATGGGACCGGTGTTTGCGGTGGCGAGGCCTATCGCTGCCGCACTTACCGGCATCGTCGGCGGTATGGTGGTGTCGGCAGTCGGCGGCGAAGATGCGTCGTCGGTGGCGGTGGAGGAGGCGCCAGTTGTCTCGCGTGGGCCCAAGGCGATATTCTGGCAGGCGTATCGTCGGCTGTTGGGGTCGGTGGCCAAACCGCTCGCGATCGGTCTAGGCATTTCCGCGCTCGTTACGGTGCTGGTGCCGGACAACTTCTTCGCGGAGGCCTTCCGCGGCAACGACTGGATTGCGATGCCGGTTATGGCGCTCGTGGGCTTCCCGATGTATGTCTGCTCCACGGCGTCGATTCCGATTGCCGCCTCGCTTGTCCTGAAGGGGGTATCGCCTGGCGCGGCCTTCGTGTTCCTTATGGTGGGTCCGGCGATGAATGCGATGTCGCTTACGACAGTTTCGGCGTTGGTAGGGCGCAAGGCGGCCATTGCATACCTCGTAACGATCCTCGCCGGGGCGATTCTGTGCGGCACCGTGATCAACCTCATTCCGGACGCGGTCTCCGCATCTGCGATGGCGGCGTCTACGGGCCACGCGCTTTCTTGGGTTCATTGGGCATCTGCCGTGTTTTTGGCGGTGATGATGGGCTACAATCTCGTGCGTCCGGTGAATATGGGTCACCGGCATCGGTGAGTCCTCAAGTCCCCTTAAAAACCGCGCTTTGGGGTGAGAAGGGGCGCTGGCGGGGGGTTGGCGGGGGTGCTT
>CAMZDY010000093.1 GCA_947305585.1 uncultured Verrucomicrobiota bacterium
CGCGGCATGATGGTGCCGGAATTCGACAAGGCCGCCTTCGAGCTGAAGAAGGGCGAAGTGAGCTCCATCATCCAGACGCAGTTCGGCTACCACATCATCTACAAGGCCGACGAGCGCGGCGGCAAGAAACTGGACCTCGTGGACGTGCACGACCAGATCAAGGATCTGTTGCGCCACGAAGCTCGCGGCCGGGCGATGGACCAGTACGTGGCCGACCTGCGCGACAAGGCCGTAATCGAATACAAGGACTGAAAAAGGAGGTTCCCCATGCTCAATACCGTTCTGCTCTTAGCTACGCTTAAACTTGGCGCGCCGTTTTCGGACGGCATGATTCTCCAGCGGCTCATGCCGGTGAGAGTGTGGGGTACGTCCGATGCCCGCAGCGAAATACAGGTCAAGCTGGACGGCGACACCGCTGTCACGGTGGCGGATTGGGACGGCAACTGGCAGGTGGAGTTTCCGCCCCGCGGCGCCAGCAAAAAGCCGGTCTCGATGACGGTCACCGAGCGCAAGGTGCAGGTGCTCCCGATTGCCGGCAAGCTCGACTCCATCACCGTCAAGGACATCCTGGTGGGCGAAGTGTGGTTCGCGTGCGGCCAGTCGAACATGGAATGCCCCATCTGGGGTCCGAATTCGCGCTACCGCGACGAAAAAGGCGCGATGATGATCGCGATGAGCAACCATCCCTATATCCGCTTCGTCAAGACCCGGAAGCTGGCGGAAGGAACGCCGCGCCACTCGCTGGAGCCGCTCGCGATCGAGTCGGAATGGCGCAAGTTCGATCCGGAGGGACTCAAAACGCGCCCGGGCGAAGAGCTGACGCTTTCGGCGGTGGCGTTCTATTTCGCGCGCGAACTCTACCTCGCGACCGACGTGCCGATCGGGATTATCGATTCGTCCTGGGGCGGCACGCCCATCGAGGCGTGGACGCCGTCCTGCACCACCTCCACCAAGGATCTGGAGGACTATCTCGCCGCGCATGGCGGCAAGGTGGACGCCCATACTCCCTCGGCGCTCTTCAACGGCATGGTGGCGGCGTACTGTCCCTTCCAGCTCCGGGGCGTAATCTGGTATCAGGGCTGCAACAACAAGTACGACTCGGTGGCGCGCTACACCACGCGCATGCACGACCTCTATACCGGCTGGTCCCGCATGTTCGGCAATCCCGACCTCCAGTTCTATTTCGCGCAGCTCGCGCCCTACCGGACGAACTGGATGAGCATCTGCATGGCGCAGACGCAGTTCGCCCGCGAGGAGAAGAATGCGAGTCTGGTGGTGCTGGCCGACATGGGCAACTATGACGACATCCACCCCAACCGCAAGGATATCGTCGGGCAGCGCCTCGCCATGCATGCGCTCCGGCGCGAGTACGGCTATAACATGCCGGGCGACGAAAGCCCCGTCCTCAAGGACGTCAAGTTCGACGGCGACAAGGCGATTCTCGACTTCGACAACGTGAAGGAGTGGTATGTCTACTCCGCCAACCGTTCGTTCGATCCGCCGTTCGAACTGTGCGGCGAAGACGGCAACTGGGTGTCCGCCAAGATCCAGGAGAAGGTGAGCGAGGATCGCGATTCCTGCGGACGGATCTTGCGCGGCAATGGACGGCTCACGCTCGCGGCGGAAGGTCTGGAGGCTCCGGTCCGGGTGCGCTACATGGGCCGCGACCGGACGTCCGGCACGCTTTACAACGAACTGTCGTTGCCGCTGGGGCCGTTCGAGAGGTAAGACGATGGAAATAACCTCGCCGTCCAATCCCAAGCTCAAGTACGTGGTCAAGCTGCGCACCTGTTCGGCGCGCGAGGATTCAGGCGAGATGATCGTGGAGGGCTACCGCGAGTGCCGTCGCGCGCTCGACAACGGCTATCGTCCGCGCGCCATCTTCCATTGTCCCGATTTCTACCTCAAGAACGAAAACGAGCCGGCGCTCGTGGCGGAGGCGGCGAGCCTCGGGGCCGAAGTCTACACCTGCAGCAAGGTCTGCTTCGGCAAGATCGCCTACAAGGAGCGTCCCGACGGGCTCTTGATGGTGGGGCCGCACGTGAGCATCAAGCTCCAGGACCTGAAGCTTCCGCCGAACGCGCTCGTGATCGTCACCGAAGCCATCGAAAAGCCGGGCAATCTCGGCACGATCCTCCGTTCGGCCGACGCGGCCAAAGTGGCTGCCGTCATCGTGTGCGACCGCACCACCGACATCCACAACCCCAATGTGGTGCGCGCGTCCACCGGCACCATGTTCTCGGTGCCGATCGTGGAAGCCACGTCCGAAGAGGCGCTCGCGTTCCTCAAATCGCGCGGGTTCAAGATCCTCGCCGCCACGCCGCATGCGGAAAAGCTCCATTTCGAGGTGGACCTCACCGGCAACGTGGCCATCGCCCTCGGCGCCGAGCAGTACGGACTTACCGCCAAGTGGATGGACGGGGCGGAATTGCGCGTCCGGATCCCCATGTTGGGCCTCGCCGACAGTCTCAACGTCAGCGCCGCCGCCACCATTCTCGTCTATGAAGCCGTGCGCCAGCGCATCGCCGCCGGGATCGACCAGGTCCCCGCGTTCGTCCCTTGGCACGGCGAGGGCAGTCACGACCATTAAGCCGCCATGCGCTTCGCCCATCCCTGGATTCTCGCTTTGGCCGGTCTCGTTCCCTTGCTGGGACTGTGCTGGACTTTCCTCCGTGCGCGCCGCGAAAAGGCCATCGAGCGCTTTTCCGTGACCGGCGCGCCCAAGCCCGGCGTGTTCGCCGGTCTCCAGATGCCGCTTGTCTTGGGCGGACTCGTCCTCCTCGTCGTGGCGGTGGCGCGTCCCCAATGGGGCAAGTCGCAGGAAGTCAAGGTCCGGCGTTCGCGCAATCTGGTGGTGGCGCTGGACGTGAGCAACTCTATGCTGGTGCGCGACGTGCGCCCCAACCGGCTCGAACGCGCCAAGGCGGACCTTTCCGATTTGATCGACTCGCTCGAGGATGACCGCTGCGCTTTGGTGGCGTTTCGCCGCACGGGCGTGCAGATCTGTCCCCTCACCACCGATCATGGCTTCCTGCACGGCGCGCTCAACCGGATCGACGGCGACAGCGCCCCGGCCGGCGAGACGGACCTCGGCAGCGCCATCAACGCTGCGTTGGACGCGCTCGATCCGGCTGCCGACGACCACAACGCCATCATCATCATTTCCGACGGCGGCGACTTGCGCGGCAAGGCGTTGGAGTCGGCCGCGATCGCCAAGGAGCGCGGAGTGCCGATTTTCACGGTGGGCATCGGCGATCCCCGCCACGAGACGGAAATCCCGGGAGTGCTCTTCCAGAACAAGCCGGTCAAGGTCAAGCTCGAAGAGGAGGCGCTCAAGGCCATCGCGGAGGCGAGCGGAGGGCGCTACGTGCCCTTGGCCACCGCCGGAACGGCCGAGACCACGCTCGGCGCCATTTACCGTCGCTTCATCCGCCAAGTGGCGGAGAAGGAACAGCGCGAGGAGGAAGAGTCGGTGGGCGAGCGCTTCCAGATATTCCTCGTGCCCGGCCTAGTGCTGATGATGCTGGCGGCCATGCTGTCCGCCGGACGCTTTCGCCGCACGGCCTAAATAAATTATCCCCTATTTTTCCGCGCGGGGCGGCGCAACGCGACGTCACGCGCGGAAAAATAGTATAACTTACCCTATTGACAAAAAAAAAAAAAATATGGTATACTATCTGGCAGATGCTGGGAAAAGTGGTCGTTCAGGTTCGTGTTTAGTTTAACGGTTCTTAGCGGTACCTCACAGGCTAAACACGAACTTGAGCGACATCCGATCCGGGCGTTTATCAAGTCAAACCGCTACGAATGACTAAACCGCTACACAGTCATCGCCCTCAATTTGGCACTTGCGCAAAGTGTCGTGTGCCCTTGCATACTCCCGCCACCATTTAACACAGGAGAACTATAATAATGAAATCAATGATCGAAAAGGTATTCTCAATCAAAGCGCTCGTGGCGCT
>CAMZDY010000094.1 GCA_947305585.1 uncultured Verrucomicrobiota bacterium
GACATGATCATGCCGGAGGCGACGGTGGAGGAGATGCTGGGGCCGAAAGACGCCGATGCCTACTGGATTCCGGAAGTACGCACGGGCGAGGGACTGCGAACCCGGGCGCGGAACTTCGAGCGCTCATTTTATGACGGCACCTGCATCGACGCCTTGCGGCTCTTCCGCAAAAGCGTGCTGGAGGCGACGGGCGGCTACGACGAAACGCTGATCGCCGGCGGCGAAGATTGGGAGCTCGATATCCGCGTATTGGCCACTGGCGCCAAGTGCAAGGTGCTGAAGCACAACCTGGTGCACAACGAACGCCAGCTTACGCTCAAGGCGCTACTCAAAAAGAAGGCGTATTACACTAAATCCTTCGCGGCGTACAAGGCTAAGTGGCCGGGCCATCCGTCGGTCCGGAAGCAGTTCTCGCCCTGGTACCGGTTCGTTGGCGTGTTCGTGGAGGACGGCAAATGGAAGCGCCTTTTGCGCCATCCGGTGTTGGCGGCCGTCATGTATTTCGAACGGATGCTGGTGGGGCTTACCTACCTAGCAAACCGCTGATGCGGTAGATATGCTCGACCAGTTTGGGGTCGAGGTTTTTCTCCAGAAAGGGAATCACGAGGTGGCGCACTTTGTTGCGCTCGATGGAGGTGTCGTCGTTGCTCGCGTCCTCCCGCCACGTCTCTTTGAACTTCAAAAGGTAATTTTTGAGTTCTTGGTCGCGGCACCCTAGAAGAGGGCGCACGAACTTCACGGGCCCGACCTGGCTCTTGGGTTTGATGCCGGCAAGACCCTCCGCGCCGGAGCACCTTTTGATCCGCATGAGGAAGGTCTCGGCCACGTCGTCCATGTGGTGTCCGGTGGCGATCGCGTCGAGGGAGAACTCCTTCATGGCGCGCGCGAAGAACTTGAGCCGGACGTTCCGGGCGGACATCTCGAGCGACTCGCCGGGGACCTTCCGGACCTTGGCGTGGATACCCTTGAAGGGCACCCCCAGGCGCTTGGCGAGAGCCTTGACGAAGCGGTACTCCTCCTTGGACTCGGGGCGTATGCCGTGATCCACGTGGAGGATCACGAAGCGGCTTGGGGCGTTCTTCTTCTTGCCGCCTTTAGTTAGCAGAAAAGCCAGCGCAACGCTGTCAGAACCGCCACTTACGGCGATTCCGATCCTGCCGGGCGGCAGTATTCTGCGATTGATATTCATATAAGATGGCGGAGAGGGGGGGATTCGAACCCCCGGTGGAGTTGCCCCCACACAACCTTTCCAAGGTTGCACCATCGACCACTCGGACACCTCTCCGCAAGACCGTTTTTTACGCATGGTGCCAGAGGAGGGACTCGAACCCTCACGCACTTGCGTGCGGCAGATTTTGAGTCTGCTGCGGCTGCCATTACGCCACTCTGGCATGCGCTGGAGCGGGCGAAGGGAATCGAACCCTCGTAACCAGCTTGGAAGGCTGGCGCTCTGCCATTGAGCTACGCCCGCGCACCCTTTTTCATGCGAACAAAATATATTATATCATATTTTGGGGTGGAAAATCAAGCCAAAATTTGATATAATTTATATCCATGGACGAAAATTCTAGTCTCTCGATGACGATTCTCCGGGCCGCCGGCATATTTTCCGATGCCGCATTGACGCGCATTCTCGACGAACGTGCGCGCAATCCCGGCATGTCTCTGCGCGAAGCCTGCGTGAAATTCGGCGGCGTGAAGGAGCCGGAGTTCCTGGAGGCTGTCGGCCGGTTGCTGGGGCTTGCGACCGTGAATCTCGAAGTTCGCCAGCCCGCCGCCGACGCGCTTACGAGACTGCCCGCGAGCGCCGTGTACCAGTACGGCGCGCTGCCGCTCGCGTCCGACCAGACATCGCTTACGGTCGTATCCTCCGATCCGTTCGACACTTCGATCGCCGACGGTCTCCGGCTGATCGCGGGAGTCAACGTGAAGATCGCGCTCGCCCCCAAGGAGGACATCGAGAAGGCGATCAAGAAGTATTACGGCGTGGGCGCCGACGCCATCGAGAAGATGATCGGCGACGGACGCTACGCGCTCGACGACGATCTGGGCGCCATGACGAAGATCGACGTGAACGAGATGGGCGAAGAAGCGTCGATCGTCAAGTTCGTCAACCGGATCATCGTGGAGGCCGACCGCCAAGGCGCCACCGACATCCACATCGAGCCGCAGGAGACGGAGCTCCGGATCCGCTACCGGATCGACGGCATGCTGCACAAGGTGGACGTGCCGCCCCAGCTCAACCGGCTCAAGGCGGCCATCATCAGCCGCATCAAGGTCATGGCCAATCTGGACATCGCGGAGAAGCGTCTGCCGATGGACGGACGCATCGGCATCACGGTGGGCGGACAGGATATCGACATGCGCGTCTCCACCATGCCGGCCGCGTACGGCGAATCGGTGTCGCTGCGTCTCCTGGCCAAGAGCGGCAGTTTCGTGCGCATGGAGGACCTCGGTTTCAACGCGCGCGACTACGACGTGGTGAACCGCATCATCCATCGCTCCAACGGAATCTTCCTGGTGACCGGCCCGACCGGTTCGGGCAAGTCCACGTCGCTCTATTCGTTCCTCTCGGAGGTGAACAAGATCAACGTGCGCATCATGACGGCCGAGGACCCGATCGAATACCACATGGCGGGCATCAACCAGGTGCAGATGCAGAGCGAAATCGGTATGACGTTCGCGGCCGCGCTGAGGGCTTTTCTGCGTCAGGACCCCGACATCATCATGGTGGGCGAAATCCGCGACACGGAAACGGCCGAAATCGCCATCAACGCCTCGCTCACCGGCCACATGGTGTTCTCCACCCTGCACACCAACGACGCGGCCGGGGCGTTTCCGCGGCTCATCGACATGGGGGTGGAGCCGTTCCTCATCGCTTCGGCGGTGGCGGGCGTGATGGGGCAGCGTCTCTGCCGGCGGCTCTGCACAAACTGCAAGACGGAATCGCCGCTCGATCTCAAATACTACAATCTGGACACGCCGCCCGCTTCGGACAAGGTGTTCGAGCCGGCCGGATGCGATCTCTGTTCGCACACCGGCTACAAGGGCAGGCGCGCGCTCTTCGAGGTGCTGGAGGTGGACGAGGACATCGAAGGCTCCATCGTCCGTCGCGAAAACGCCACGCAGATCCGCAATCTGGCGCTCGCCAAGGGCATGAAGACCTTGCGCGAGGACGGCTGGGCCAAGGTGTTCGCCGGCGTGACCAGCGTGAAGGAAATCCTCCGGGTGACCGAAGGCAACTAAAGGAATTTCGACTATGGCATTGGACAAAACCCCGCCCAACAACACCGAGGCCGAACGCGCGGTGCTGGGGGCGATTCTGCTCGACACGGCCGGCCCCGACGCCGACCGCGTGATGGACATCGCGCTCGCGCAAGGACTGACGCGCGAGAGTTTCTACGATTCGCGCAACGCCGAGATTTTCGCGGCGATGCAGCGGCTCGGGATGCATTCGAAGCCGCTCGACCACGTTTCGCTCACCGAGGAGCTTACGGTCACCGGCAAGATGGAGTCGATCGGCGGCTTCGCCTACATCAACGGGCTCATCGAGGGTACGCCCAACAGCGCCCACGCCGAACACTACATCAAGATCGTCCGGGAGAAGGCGCTCCGGCGCACGATGATCAGCCGCGCCACCCAGGTGATGAGCCGGTGCTACGACGAAAACGAATTCCCCGATCCCCAGGCGGTGCTGGGATTCGCCGAGAAATCGTTTCTGGAGATCGAAACCACCACCGGGAAAACCGCGCCCTGGGGCACGGCGGTGATGGCGGCAGGCAGGGAGATCGACAGCCTCTTCGAGTCCGGAGGCAAGATCATGAGCGGATTTTCGACGGGCCTCAAGTATCTCGACGAGAAGCTGATGGGACTCAAGAAGGCCGAGATGATCGTGATCGCGGCGCGTCCTTCGGTGGGCAAGACGTCGCTCGCCATGAACATCGCCGAAAGCGTGGC
>CAMZDY010000095.1 GCA_947305585.1 uncultured Verrucomicrobiota bacterium
ACGGACGCAATCCCGTGGAGGAGGCGCTGGCCGCCGGCCGGCGCACCTGCACCGAAGTCATCCTGCCGCCCAACGATCTCCTGGACGATCAGCTCCAGCGCATCCACGACGAGTGCGCCTCGCGCCACGTGATGATCCGGCACATGGACCGCGTCCAGCTCGACAAGCTTACGCATTACGGCCACCATCAAGGCGTGGCGCTCAAGACCACCGGCTATCCCTATGCCGGCTTCGACGAGATCCTGCGCGAGGTGCACGACAATCCCGACGCCCTCGTGGTGGTGCTGGACCATCTGGAGGACCCGCAGAACGTGGGCGCCATTTTGCGCACGGCCTGCGCGGCGGGCGTGACCGGCGTGGTGGTGGCCGAAGATCGCGCCTGCGGCGTGACCCCGGCGGTGGTCCGGGCGTCGGCGGGCGGCAGCGAATACCTTAAAGTGGCGCACGTGGTCAATCTTCCGCGCGCCATCGAGGACCTCAAGGAGGCGGGGCTCTGGTTTACCGGGCTCGACTGGGGCAAGGACTCCAAGCCCTACACCGAAATCGACTTCAAAGGTCCCGCCGGACTCGTGATCGGCGCGGAAGGCAGCGGCATCTCCCGGCTCGTGCGCGAAAAGTGCGACTTCATCGCCCACCTGCCCATGCCCGGCGGCTTCGAGTCGCTCAACGCGGCGGTGGCCGCCTCCATCACGCTTTACGAAATTCTCCGCCAACGCGGATAACCTCCACAAGGAGCCACCTATGTCCTACACCTGGAACGTCGCCACGAAAGTTCTCTTCGGAGCGGGCAAGCTCAAGGAACTGCATCAAGAGACGCTGCCCGGCCAGAAGGCGCTTGTCGTCATCTCCAACGGCAAATCCACCCGGCTCAACGGCTCGCTGGACGCGCTTTTGAAGGAGCTGGAACTCGCGAAAGTGGAGCATGTGCTCTTCGACCGGATCGAGGCCAATCCGCTGGAACCGACCGTGCAGGCGGGCGTGGAGTTCGGCCGGGCCGCCCAAGTGGACTTCGTGATCGGGCTCGGCGGCGGGAGCGTGATGGATTCCGCCAAGGCCATCGCCGCCACGATTCCGCAGGACGGGGGCCGCGTGTGGGACTACATGGCCACCGGCACCGGCGAACATCGTCCGCTTGAAGCCAAGCCGCTCCCCACCGTGGCCATCACCACGAGCGCGGGCACCGGGTCGGAAGTGGACGGCGGCTCGGTCATCACCAGCCCGGTGACGCACGAGAAGGCGGCGTTCATGGGGCCTTGCCCGGTGCTGGCCATCGTCGACCCCGTCCTCATGCTCACGGTGCCGCCAAAGTTCACGGCCTACCAGGGCTTCGACGCGCTCTTCCATTCCACCGAAGGCTTCATCTCCAAATACGGCAACGAGATGGCCGCGCTCGTCCAGCGCGAGGCGATCCGCAACATCGGCCGGAGTCTGCCTATCGCGGTGGCGGACGGCAAGAATCTCGCGGCGCGCACGGACGTGGCCTTCGCCAACACTTTGAGCGGCTACTCGATGGAAGCCTCCAGCTGCACGAGCGAACATTCGCTGGAGCATGCGCTGTCGGGCGAGCATCAGGACCTGCCGCACGGCGCGGGCCTCATCATGATTTCGCTCGCCTACTATCGCCACTTCATCGAGCGGGGCGCCTGTCCCGAAAAGTTCGTCGAGATGGCCAAGCTCCTCGGCAAGGAGGACGCCACCCGGCCTGACGACTTCCTCGTGGCGCTCGCCGATTTGCAAAAGGCGTGCGGCGTCGACCATCTCAAGATGAGCGACTACGGCATCTCGCCCGACGAGTTCCCCCGGATGGCGCAATTGGCCCGCTCCGCCCTCGGCGCGCTCTTCGATTGCGACCCGCTCCCGCTCTCCGACGACGATATCGTCCAAATCTTCACCGACTCCTACCGGTAATTTTTCGTTGCCTCCCCGCCCGCGAGCTTCCCGCGCCGAGCCGCGCCTGCCGCAACCGGGCCGACTCGTGGCGCTGCCGGTCGACCGGGCGCGCGGCGTCTTCGATCGCTGGCTGCGGGACGAACGTCTCGCCGACCGGATCGCGGCGCTGTCCTTCGCCCAGCATTCCGCCTTGGCGCGATCGGTCGGCTGGCTGCAGGCGCGCTGGCACGAAGAGGGCGAACTCACCGTCGCGCGCTTTCTCGCGTACGATTCGGTGTGGGAGGTGAATCCTTTCGAAGTGGGCGCGCGGCGACCGATGACCCGCCGGGCCTTTGCCGACTTGCGCGCGCGGATTTTGCGACTTTTGGACTTGCGGCGACTGTTGCGGCGACCCTGCCTCGCGCTCTCCAACGGCGAGACGCGTCGGGTGCTCTTGGCGCGCGCCTTGCTCAAGCAGCCGTCGATTCTCCTCCTGGACGATCCGGCCGCGGGTCTCGACCCCGCCCAGCGCGAGAAGCTCAAAAGCATCGTCCAGGCGCTTTGCCGGCGCGGCGTGGCCGTCGCGATGAGTTATCGCCATCGGGACGAAGTGCCGGGCGTCGCCGCGCCGCGCGCTTCGCGGCCGGAACCGATTCCTGCAGCGTCCCCAAGCGCGTCCCGTCCGGTGGTGGAGATTTCCGATTTGACGCTGACGTTGGGCGCGCGCCGGCTTTTCGACCGGCTGTCCTGGACGGTGCGCGAGGGCGAACGGTGGGTGTTGCGCGGCGCCAACGGAGCGGGCAAGTCCACGCTGTTGTCGCTCGTGAGCGGCGACAATCCTTTCGCTTACGCCTGCGACGTCAAGGTGTTCGGCCAGGTCCGGGGCGAGGGCGCCACCTTGGACGCGGTGCGCCGGCGCATCGGCATGGTGAGCGCGGAGATGCAGGCGTACGAGGGGAAGAGTCCGGCGGCGCTCTTGGACGCGGCGCTCGCTCCGGGGCACGATCTCCTCCTTTTGGACGAACCTTTCATGAACATGTCCGCCCGCGAGCGCGCCGCGGCCAAGCGTCGCCTCGCGTCATACTTGGATCGACACCCCCGCACCGCCGCCATCCTCGTTTCGCACCGCCCGGACGACCTCCCGCCCCGCTTCACCCGCCTCTTCACGCTGTAAGTCGATACTCTCCCGCGAGTACGGGTCCGTGCCGTGTCCCATCGTGGCGTAGTACTTGCCTTTTCCGGCGGAGTTGGCCCCGCCGATGCGCTTAAGGGCGAAGGTGATTTCCTTGCACCGATTTATCCGCTTGGCTTGATGAATGTTCATAGTTCCTCCTAGAAAAATTCGGGACTGCACGGACGCTTTTTCAAAGTCTGGTAGACTTTGCGAAAAATCTACTAGACTTTTTGAAAAGTGTAGTAGACTTTTGCAAAAGTCCCCTATACTTTGAACTTTGCCCCCCGGAGAGATCGATTTCTCCCCGGGAGGCCGGAAACTTCGCCCTGTGAGGGGGTAAAATTCCCGTCTCGAGCGATTGTGCGCAAATTCCCATAGTTAACGATGATTTTAGGCCGTTAGCCTCCAATTTGTTTCGCGTTGGTTTCGCATTCGTTTCGCAATGGTTTCGCGTTGGTTTCGCTTTTGATTCGCAGCTTGGTTGCGGCGCAAATGCGAACTGATTGCGAACTGAATGCGAATTGAATGCGAAACGATTGCGAATCAACGCATCACGATTAGTCGGCATTTTTGAGGGTAAATACCACTTTTCTGCGATCTAGCCATTCTTCCTCAATCATGTCGCTCATATGTAGTGTGAGCATGATACGCTGGAAGGTTTGGCTATCCACATGCAGATTCTTTAGCATCGTGCTGCGATCCAGACTGCCACCAGCCTTGTCCAGCATGCCGATTGCCCGTTTCACTAGCCGGTCGAACTTGCCTTCGGACACGTGGAACTGCGCTTCGTGCAGCATCGAGGCGCTGACGTGGGTGACGAACCGGGTGGCCCAGTCCGTCACCTCGCCGAGGAAACCGGGGACCTGGGTGAGTGACTCTTCTAGC
>CAMZDY010000096.1 GCA_947305585.1 uncultured Verrucomicrobiota bacterium
GGGTGAACTACACGGGCGTCATGCCCATCATCTTCGCCCAGCCGCTCATCCAGATTCCTTCCGCCATCCTGATGAAGCTCACCGACCCCACGTCGTCCGGCATTTCGGGCTCGCTCAACCGGTTCGCGCAGGATCTCAGCAATCCCACCGCGCTCCACATGGTGGCTTACGCGGTGCTGATCATGTTCTTCGCCTTCTTCTGGGTGGCCACGCAGTTCAACGCGATCGACATTTCCGAGAACCTGAAGAAGGACGGCAGCTACATCCCCGGCATCCGTCCGGGACGCGCCACCGCCGAGTTCCTCGACGACATGATGACCAAGATCACGCTCATCGGCGGCACGGGTCTCCTGATCGTGGCGCTCATCCCGATGCTCCTCATGGGCTGGATGAGCGTGCCTTGGGCCATCGCCAGCTTCTTCGGCGGCACCTCGCTCCTCATCGTGGTGGGCGTGGCGCTCGATACGCTCCGCATCATGGAGTCGCATCTTCTGGTGCGCAAGTACGACGGATTTTTGAGTCACGGGTCGTTGCGCGGACGCAACGGCTGAGTCTAATACATCAATCAAAATCAAACAGGAGAGCAGGACAATGACAGATCGCAGGGAATTCTTGAAGGGTACCATGTGGCTGGGCGCGATGGCCGCGCTTTCCGGCAAGGCCGCCGGAGCCGTAAAGCTGGGCGACACCGGCACGATGTCGGGTTTCGCCGCGCCGGCCATCAAGGAAGTGCGCGTGGGCGTGGCGGGTCTCGGCATGCGCGGACCCGGCGCGGTGCATCGTCTGGCGTCGATCCCCGGCGTGAAGGTGGTGGCGCTGTGTGACCTCTTCCCGGAGCGTGTTGAGGCCCAGAACGCCTGGCTGAAGAGTCAGGGCTACGGCGAGGCCGTGGCCTACGTGGGCGCCGAGGCCTACAAGGCCATGTGCGAGAGCGATCTCGACCTCGTCTACATCGTAACCCCGTGGAAGCTCCATACCCCCATCGCGCTCTATGCCATGGAGCACGGCAAGCACGCCGCCATCGAGGTGCCTTCGGCCATGTACCTAGAGGAATGCTGGGCGCTGGTGGAAACGAGCGAGCGCACCCGCAAGCACTGCATGCAGCTCGAGAACTGCTGCTACGGCGAAATCGAAATGCTGGCGCTCAATCTGGCGCGTCAGGACAAGTTCGGCGAGATCGTCCATGCCGAGGGCGCCTACATCCACGATTTGCGCGAGCTCAACTACCTCGATCCGCAGAAGGGCGGCTATCAGGGCTATTGGCGGCTCAAGTGGAACACCGAGCATTACGGCAACCCCTACGCCACGCACGGTCTAGTGCCAGTGATGCAGGCCATGAACGTCAATCGCGGCGATCGCTTCGACTACCTCACCTGCGTATCGTCCGACCAGTTCGGCATGGACGCCTACGCCAAGGTCAAGTTCGGCGAGAGCAGCTGGCAGGCCAAGCTCCATCCCAAGTGCGGCGACATGTCCACCACCGTCATCAAGACGGTCAAAGGCAAGACGATCATGGTGCAGCACGACGTAACGAGCGCGCGTCCCTACAGCCGCATCAATCTCCTTTCCGGCACCAAGGGCATCCTCAAGGGCATCGGCCGCGATTACGATTTCCAGATCGCGCTGGCCCCGGCTCTGGGCGAAGGCGCCCATGCCTGGCTCGAAAAGGAAGCGGCCAACAAGTTGGCCGACGAATACCAGCATCCGCTCTGGAAGGTGGCCGGCGAGCTGGCGCAGAAGGTGGGTGGTCATGGCGGCATGGACTTCCTGATGGACCTCCGGCTTTGCTACTGCCTCCAGAACGGTCTTCCCTTGGATATGGACGTGTACGACCTCGCCGCTTCTTGCGCGGTGGCCGAGCTCTCCGAGCGTTCCGCGCTCCATCGCGGCGATTCGCAGGACGTGCCCGACTTCACGCGTGGCGCCTGGAAGACCGCCAAGCCGCTGGGCATCGAGTCCATCGACGAGGCGATGGTGTCGCGCATCATCAACGTCAAGAAGGACGATTCCCAGCTGAATGTTTAAGGCCATTTGGCAGCTCGCCAAGTACGGCGTTATCGGCGTCTTGGCCACAATCGTGCAGACGGGCGTATTTTATGCGCTCGCCTGTTCGTGTCTGGGGTGCCTCGCGGCGGACGACGTGGCGGTGAGGATCTTCGGTTTTCCGGTGGCCGAAGCGTCTGATGCGGTTCGCGCCTGGCGCTTCGCCTTGGCCACCGCCATTGGATTCGTCGTGGCCAACGTCTTCTGCTGGCTCATGAACCGCAAGTTCGTCTTCCGGCCGGGCAGGTTCGGCATGCTGGTGGAGTTCGCGCTCTTCTTTTCGGCAGCCGCCTTCGCCACGTTCCTCGCCATCACCTTGAGTTCCGCGCTTATCGGATATCTCGGGCTCATGACCACGCTTGCCGTGTTCATCGAAGTGGGGGTGAGCTTCGTGGTCAACTTCTTCATCCGCAAGTTCTTCATTTTCAAGGGTTGAGATGACCAATCCCTATCTCACGCCGGAAGAACGCGGAAAACTGGAGCGCGTCAAGGTGGGCATCGCCGGCGCGGGGGGACTCGGGAGCAACGCGGCCATGCACCTCGTGCGCGCCGGAGTGAAGCGTCTCGTCCTTTGCGATTTCGATGTCGTGAGCGAGTCCAATCTCAACCGCCAGTTCTTCTTCCGCGACCAGCTGGGCATGAAGAAGGTGGAGGCGCTCCGGGGCAATCTCCTTCGGATCGAGCCGGATCTGGAGCTACAGATCGACGATCGCCATCTGGACGTGGCAGGCGTGCGCGCGCTCTATGCCGACTGCGACATCCTGGTGGAGGCGCTCGACGAGGCGGCCACCAAAGCCGTCTTCTACAATGCTTTTCTGGGCGACTCTCGTCCCGTAGTGGGCGCGAGCGGGCTTGCCGGGTTCGGACGTAGCAACGCGATCCGGCTCAAAAAACTCGGCAACCTTTATCTCGCGGGTGACGGCGAAGCGGCAGTTTCGAACGATCTCGCGCCGCAGTCGCCCCGCGTGGGAATAGCCGCTGCGATGGAGGCCAATACCGTATTGGCGCTCGTCCTCGGGAGGGAAATCTGATGGAAAAAACGATCATTATCGGTTCAGGTCCGGCCGGCCTGACGGCAGGAATCTATCTGGCGCGGGCGGGACTTTCGCCGCTCGTGCTGGAAGGGATGGAGTCGGGCGGACAGCTCATGACCACCAATCACGTGGACAATTTCCCTGGATTCGGCGCCACTACCGGACCCGAAATCGTCAAGTCCATCCACGCCCAGGCCGAACGGCTGGGGGTGCGCTTCCAGATGGACGAGGTGACGAGTCTCGAGCGCCAGGGCGATCATATCGAACTGATCGGCATGATCGGCAACTACTTTGCCCGGTCCGTGTTGGTGGCCACCGGCGCCAGCATCGAAAAGACTGGCCTTCCCGGCGAGGCGCAGTACTGGGGACGCGGCATTTCCGGTTGCCTCACGTGCGATGCCGCCTTTTACAAGGGGAAGCGCGTGGTGGTGGTGGGGACCGGTCCCGCCGCCCAAGCCGCCAAGAATTACCTCGAAAAGGTGGGCGATATCGTGGTGGGCGTGGTGGCCCCCGACGAAGCCCGCTCCTTTTCGGGCGATGGCGCCAAACTCACCCAAGTGGGCGAAATTCCGGCCGATGGCGCTTTTATCGTCACGCGGCGCATCCCACAGACGAAATTCCTCAAAGGCGTGGAGCTGGACGAATCCGGCACTATCGTGACGCACGATCGCGTGTGCACCTCCGTTCCCGGAGTTTTCGCCGCCGGCGACTGCGCCCAGCCCAAATTCCGCCAGGCGATCATCGCCGCCGGCGATGGCGCTTTCGCTGCCCTTGCCATTTCGTCCTATCTGAAGACGCTTGAGATGCGCTGATCTTGGCCCTGACTCTGAAAAGTCTGCACGGAGACTT
>CAMZDY010000097.1 GCA_947305585.1 uncultured Verrucomicrobiota bacterium
TGCCGCTGGCGATTCTGGTGTCGAGCGTGCTGGTTTTTTCGCGCATGTCGGCCGACAGCGAGATAGCGGCCATGCGGGCTTGCGGCGTGAACGTGCTGAGCGTGATCAAATGGCCGATCGTGTTTGGGCTCTGCTGTGCGATGATGGGAGTGTGGATCAACAACGAAATCGTGCCGCGGGGGCATGAGGTGCGGCGAACCTTGAAGAAAAAGGTGTCGATCACCACGGGGCTCGAAGTGCTGGAGCCGGGCAGGATCATCGACGATTTCCCGAAGGTCAAGATATACTTTGGCGCGAAGGAGGGAAATTGGCTCTACGATCTCATCGTGATGGACTATTCGAATAAGGACGTTGAGCGTATGATCACGGCATCCAAGGCGTTGGTGACGAGCGAAGGGCGCGACGTGAGCCTGGATCTCTACAATATGACGGTCGATCCCGTCGATGCCGAGCATCCAACGATGGCGCGCGCCAACCGGTTCCAGTACTTCATCAAGGACGCGCTCAAGGAAAAGAAGTACACCAAGAAGCTCAAGGATCTCCGGACGGTTGAACTACTTGCCAGTCTGAAGAAAATGCAGGAGGAGGTGGCGAGCGTAAAGCGCCACAAGCACGAGGAGGGCAAACGCGAGATGCTGAAGGCGCTCCGGAAGGAATACTCGAAAACCGGCACCGAATTCTCCAAGCGCATAGTGTTCGCGCTGGCGTCGTTCTGTTTCGTGCTGGTGGGAATTCCGTTGGGCATCAAGGCGCAACGCAAGGAAAGCTCGGTCGGCATGGCGATAAGCCTCGGGATCGCGCTGGGGTACTATCTCCTTTCGATGCTGATGATGAGTTTGCAGAGCACTTACAAGGTGCATCCGGAAATCGTCATATTCCTGCCGGTGGTGTTGTGTATGGTCATCGCTTCGTATCTCATTCCGAAACATCTTTAATCCAACAGGGAGGGCAACCATGAAGATTCATCCTACCGCAATTATCGAAGATGGCGCGCAGTTGGGGGCCGACGTCCAAGTGGGGCCTTACGCTTTCGTGGGCAAGGACGCCAAGATCGGCGACGGCACCGTCATCAAGCAGGGCGCGATCATCGACGGCTACACCACCATCGGCAAGGAGTGTCAGATTTTCCCCTATGCCATGATCGGCATGAAGACGCAAGACCTCAAGTACACCGAGGGCTCCAAGAGCTTCGTGGAGATCGGCGACCGCACGGTGATCCGCGAGTGCGCCACGGTGCATTCGGGCACGGCCGACGGCGAAAAGACGATCATCGGCAGCGACTGTCTTTTCATGTGCTATTGTCATGCGGCGCACGGAGTGGTGATGGGCAATCACTGCATCTGCTCCAACTCGGTGCAGCTGGCGGGCGATGTGCATCTTCAGGATTACGTGATCATCGGGGGACTCGCCGGTTGCCACCAGTTCTGCACGGTGGGCGCGCATGCGATGGTGGGCGGGCTCGCCAAGGTGCGTCAGGACGTGCCGCCTTTCATGCTGTGCGACATGCAGGACGGCGGGCTCAAGGTGATCGGCCCCAACGTGGTGGGTCTCACCCGGCGTGGCTTCAAGCGCGAGGTGGTGCAGGCGCTCAAGGAGGCGCATCGCTTCCTCTACCGCGACAACCTCAACCGGACGCAGGCGCTGGAGCGCGTGGAGAACGACGTGGAGCAGTTCGACGAGATCAAGCAGCTGGTGGCGTTCTACCGCAACAGCCAGCGGGGAGTGGCGTAAGTCCATGTTCGTGCTGGACTCGAGAAAAGTCAAGCCCGGCGACACCTTTGTGGCCGTGAAAGGCGAGAAGGTGGACGGGCGGGACTATATCGACCAGGCGCGTGCGAACGGGGCGGTGGACGTGATCGTGGGGCAGGACGAACTTTGGGCGCGGGCGAAGGCTTACCGCCGGACGCTGAAAGCCAAGGTGATCGGCGTTACCGGCAGCGCCGGGAAGACGACCACCAAAGAGTTCCTCAAGACGTTCCTTGCCTGCTACGGCACGGAAGGGAATTTCAACAACCATCTGGGGCTGCCGCTCACGATTCTCAACGCGCCGGAAGACGGCGATTTTCTGGTGGTGGAGCTGGGGACCAACCATCCGGGGGAGATCGCGGCCTTGTGCGACATCGCCGAGCCTGACGTGGGTGTCATCTGCTCCATCGGTACGGCGCATCTCGAGTTTTTCAAGACGCAGGAGGGGATCGCCGAGGAGAAGGGCACGCTTTTCGCGCGGGCTAAAGATTTCAACGCGGCGCCGCAAGGTTGCAACCAGATCGGGATGTTGCGGGCCAAGAGCGCAGTGCCGCTTTTGGAGACGGAGCGCGTCTGCGAGCTCGAATGTCCCGTGCCGGGCGATCACAACCGGTCCAACATGGCGCTGGCATACGGCGTGGCGCGTAAGCTGGGCGTTAGCCGGGCGGAGTGCGAGAAGCGGCTCGAGAATTTCAGTTTGCCTGGCGCGCGATGGCGCCGGACGCAAGTGGGGGATGTCACTTTTATCGACGATTCCTACAATGCCAATCCCGACAGCATGAAGGCCGCAATCGACGCGTTCGAGGGCGAGGTGGTGGTGTTGGGCGACATGGGCGAACTGGGCGAGGATAGCGCGAAGCTGCACTTGGAGGTGCTGGACTATGCGTACGCCAAGGGGAAAAAGGTGATCACGGTCGGGAAGGAGTTCGCCAAGGCGGCGATCAAGCGGTCGGGGGCCAAGGAAGTGCTGCTCAAGGGGTCGCACGTGATGGATCTTTCGAGTATCGTAAAATAAACCATTCCAACAGAAAGGAACGAACAAATGGCTAGAGTATTCAACTTTTCGGCGGGTCCCGCTACGCTGCCGGAAGAGGTCCTGAAGGAAGCACAGCAGGATATGGTGGACTACAAGGGATGCGGAATGTCGGTGATGGAGATGTCCCATCGCGGCAAGGACTATCCGGTCATCCACGACCAGGCGATCGCCGACTTCAAGGAGCTCACCGGAATCGGCGACGATTACGACGTGCTCTTCATCCAGGGTGGCGGGTCGATGCAGTTTGCGATGATTCCGATGAATTTCCTCAATGCGGGCGAAAGCGCCGACTACACCAACCAGGGCACATGGTCCGGCAAGGCGCTCAAGGAGGGACAGAAGGTGGCGGCTTTGAGGGGCGCCACGGCCAATTGCGTGGCCGACTGCGCCAAGGACATCCCCACCCGCATGCCCGAGCAGGCGGAACTCAAGTGGAACGAGGGAGCCAAGTACGCGCACTTCTGCACGAACGAGACCATCTCCGGCGCGCAGTTCAAGACGATGCCCGAGACGATTCCCGGCATTCCGGTGATCGGAGATATGAGCTCCGACATCCTCTCCTGCGAGCGCGACTACACGAAGTTCGACATGTTCTATGCGGGCGCGCAGAAGAACCTTGGGCCGGCCGGAATGGCGGTGGTGGCCATCCGCAAGGAGCTGACCGCCAAGGGCAACGACAAGATTCCGGTGATGCTGCAGTACCGCACGCACGCCAACGAGAACTCCATGTTCAACACGCCGCCCACCTACTCCATCTACCTGTTCGGATTGGTGATGAAGTGGATCAAGCGGATGGGCAAGGAGAATCTCTTCAGGCTCAACGCGGAAAAGGCGAAGAAGATCTACGACGTGATCGATTCGAGCGAATTCTGGCGCGGCACGGCCAAGAAGGAATTCCGTTCCGACATGAACGTTACCTTCCGCCTGGCGACGGAAGAGCTGGAGAAGAAGTTCCTGGACGAAGCGAAGGCGCTCGGCATGAGCTCGTTGAAGGGCCACCGGTCGGTGGGAGGCATCCGTGCCACCATCTACAACGCCTTCCCGATGGCGGGCGTGGACGCGCTCGTCGAAT
>CAMZDY010000098.1 GCA_947305585.1 uncultured Verrucomicrobiota bacterium
GAAGATGATCGAGCACAACAAGGGCACCACCGAGGTGCAGCGCGTCATCAAGATCATCCAGCAGATCGCGCAGGCGCTGCAGTGCGCGTCCGACATGGGCATCATTCACGGCGACGTCAAGCCGGAGAACATCCTCCTCGACGCCAACGGCAACGCCAAGCTGGTGGATTTCGGTCTGGCCGCGATGCAGAAGGACACGAACGAGATCTGGGGCACGCCCTATTACATCAGTCCCGAAAAGGTCAAGAAGGAGCCGGTCGATTTCCGCGCCGACATGTACAGTCTGGGCGGCACCCTGTATCACGCGCTCACGGGCGTACCTCCGTTCGACGGGGACGACGCGATCGCCGTAGTCAAGGCCCGCTTCCAGGGCGCGCCCAAGAAGCCGAGCGAGGTGCGTCCGGGGCTCACTCCGGCGGTGGACGATCTGGTGATGACGATGCTCGCCCTCAACAAGGAGGACCGGTTCCCGAGCTTCGAGGCGCTGATCGAGCAGATCAAGGAGGTTTTGCGGACGGGTCTCGGCACCACGCAGCGCAATCCTACCGTCAAGATGGACGCTTCGGGCCAGCCGGTGACCGCCACTGCGACAGGCGTCAAGGCCATCAAGACCGGCGGCACCAAGATGATCCGTCCGATCCGCAAACGTCCGGGTCTCAAGGTTCCGCCCAAGCCGGGCGCGGCGGTTGCGGGTCCCGTCGGCGAAGGGGAGGCCGGCTCCAAGGAATCGGCCGGCGCCGAAGCGGCCAAGGCCGAGGCGGCAAAGGACGACGAGGAGGAGGAAGGCGGCAGCGTGATCGGCAAGATCCTGATGTTCGTGGGCATCGGCGTGGCGGCCATCGGCGGCATCATCGGCTTCCTCGTGTGGTACCAAGTGAGCGACAAGGCCGAACGCGAGGCGGCGCTCGTCAAGCAGATCAACGACGGCATCGCCAAGGCGCGCCAGGCCATCGCCGAAACGCGCACGACGGCATCCAAGTTCGCCGACGATTTCGACGTGTTCACCAAGCAGGCGATGGACGGCGTGGAGAAGACCACGTCGGAAATGAAGCAGATCATGCCGGATTACGCGTCCTATATGCAGTTCGAACCGACGCAGGAACTGAAGGACGCCATCGAGGCGGCCAAGCAGACGGCCGGAACGGCTCCCGCCCCCGAGGCCCCTGCGGCCGAAGCTCCCGCGCCTGCTCCCGAAGCGGCCCCTGCCCCTGCGACTGAAGCCGCCCCTGCCGCGCCTGCGACTGAAGCCGCGCCGGCAGCCGAAGGAGCGGCTGCTCCGGCAACGGAAATGCCGCCCGTCATCAACGACCTCAAGGATCTGTGGGATCGCGCCTGCTCTTGCCAGGCGTCGGCCATCCGGATCCGCATGGGCGTGGAAAAGGTGGTCAAGATGTGCGACGAGGCCGAGCAGATCTCCGGCAACGACCGCGCCACGATGGAGAAGCTTTCGGCCCTTTCGCGCAAGGTGGTGGAAGACTTCGACATCGTCAAGAACTCCAAGGACGTGGAGAACGTCAAGAAGGGCATCGGTTACATCACCTCCAAGGGCGACAAGACGGTGAAACAGACGGTCAACCGTTTGCGTCTCGACAAGCTGGAGGCGGACCGCAAGGCCAAGAAGGAGGCGGAGCAGGCCGATCGCGAAGCCCGCAAGAAGGCCGCCGAGGAGGCGCGCGCCGCGAAGGTGGAGGAAGAGACCCAGGCCATCCGCGCCAAGTTCGACGCGCTCGTGGCGCAGGGCGTCTTCCGTCAGCTGGACTGGAAGAGCGCCGAACGCCAGCTCAACCAGGCCAAGGCCGAATGCACCACTGCCGAGGCGGAGATAGCCACGCAGGAAGAGATGCGCAAGGTGGTGGCGATGAAGTCGGTGCAGGACATCTTCATCAAGAACCTCAAGAACTACACGTTCAAGCGCTCCAAGCTCAAAGGAAGCAAGGTGACTGGCATCAACGACAAGGAGATCGTGATGGTCAAGTCGAACGGCACGCCGGCGAAGCTCACGTGGACGAAGTTCTATCAGGGCTATCACGGCAACCTCAACGAGCTCATCATCGAGTTCGTGGAGGGCGGGCGCGAAAACTGCAATCCGCGTCTGGCCAAGCGTCCTTGGGCCGATGCCATGTGCGGTGCGGCGCTGACTATGCGCATCATCTGCTCCGACGATCCCAAGTCGGCCGAACGCGGCGAGCAGATCGCGCAGAAGGTGGTGCAGGAATTCCCGGATTACGAGAAATACGCCAAGGCGATGTTCCCGGATATCGAGTTCGTGGCCAAGCCGGACGAGCTGTGATGGATACGTATCTCAAGAAGATCCTCAATGCCACCGTCTACGACGTGGCGGTGGAGACGCCGCTCGACGAGATGGCGGCGCTGTCCAAGAAGTACGGCTGCCGGTTTCTGCTCAAGCGCGAGGATCTGCAGCCGGTCCATTCCTACAAGATCCGCGGCGCCTACAACAAGATGAGCCAGTTGCCCGAAAAGGCGCTGAAAAACGGTGTCTTGGCGGCGTCGGCCGGGAACCATGCCCAAGGCGTGGCGCTGTCGGCCCGGAAGCTGGGGATCAAGGCCACGATCGTGATGCCGGTCACCACGCCGGAGATCAAGATCAACGCGGTCAAGGCCTGGGGGGCGGATATCGTCCTTTTCGGCGACGGCTATTCCGATTGCGCGGAAGAGGCGGCCCGGCTCGTCAAGGAAAAGGGGATCACGTTCATTCCGCCCTACGACGATCCGGACGTGATCGCCGGGCAGGGCACGGTGGCCAAGGAGATTCTGGAGCAGGCCGGACGCAAGCTGGACGCCGTTTTCGTGCCGATCGGCGGGGGAGGGCTCGCGGCCGGAGTGGCCGAATACGTAAAGGCGGTGAGGCCGGAAGTCAAGGTGATCGGCGTGGAGCCGGAGGACAGCGACTGCATGTACCGGTCGATCCAGGCCGGGAAACGCGTGACCTTGGAGAATCCCGGGCTGTTCGCCGATGGCGTGTGCGTGAAAACTCCGGGCAAGGAAACCTTCCGCATCTGCCGCGAGAAACTGGACGGCATCGTGCGCGTATCGACCGCCGAAATGTGCGCGGCCATCAAGGATATCTTCGAGGCCACCCGCGCCATCTGCGAGCCGGCCGGGGCTTTGGCTTTGAGCGCCGCCAAGAAGGTGGCGAAGAAGGGCGAGACGTACGCGTGCATAGTTTCCGGCGCCAACATGAATTTCGACCGCATCCGGTTCGTGTCGGAGGAGACGGAGCTCGGCGAGCGGCGCGAGGCCATTTTCGAGGTGCGCATCCCCGAGGAGCGCGGATCGTTCAAGCGGTTCATCGGCAAGATCGGCAAGCGGTCCATCACCGAATTCAACTACCGGATGAGCGCGGCCGACCACGCCCACGTGTTCGTGGGGATGACGGTCAAGGATCCGGCGGAGGTGGCGCAGCTCAAGGCGCTCTTCGAGAAGAGCGGTTTCGCCACGCACGATCTGTCGGACGACGCGGTGGCCAAGGAGCACATCCGCCACATGGTGGGCGGCCACGCCAAGAACGCGGTGAACGAGGTGGTATACGCTTTCGAGTTCCCCGAGAAGCCGGGCGCGCTCATGAACTTTCTCGAGGCGATCGCCGACCGGTGGAACATTTCGCTCTTCCACTACCGCAATCACGGCTCCGATCACGGCAAGGTGCTGGCGGGCTTCCAGGTGCCGCCCGGCGAGCGGAAAGATTTCGTCCAAACCCTCAAACGGCTCGGATACCAGCATCGGGACGTGACCGACAATCCGGCCTACAAATACTTCCTGTCGAACTAAATTATGGTACCGCGCAAATATCTGGCCGTTTTCGGCATGCTCGTCTCCTGCTTCATGCTGTGG
>CAMZDY010000099.1 GCA_947305585.1 uncultured Verrucomicrobiota bacterium
TGGTGCCTGCGATGGAGCAGGGCGGAGTCGAGCGCGGCGTGGTGGAGATGAACCGCGCCATCGTCGCGCGCGGCTGGGAGAACGTGGTGGTGGCCAAGAACGGACGCCTGCTGGACGAGATCGAGCAGGATGGCGGACGGGTGGTGCGGCTGGACGTGAAGTCAAAGAATCCGCTGACCGCGCTGTGGCGCGCACGCCAGCTCCGGAAACTCCTAGAGCGCGAAAAGCCGGATGTGGTGAACGCCCATAGCCGCGTGCCCGCCTGGCTGTTCGTCTTGGCCAACCGCAAACTGCGGATCCCCTGGATATCCTTCGCGCACGGCGCCAACTCCATTTCCGCCTACTCGAAGGTGATGACGTACGGCACGGTAACCGTCACTCCCTCCCGGTACATCGCCGACTATCTGAAAGCCGCGTATGGACTAAAGGAAGAGAAGATCCGCGTAATCCCCCGGGCGATCGATCGCGACCGGTTCGACCCCGCGAAACTCGACCGCGAATTTCTGGAGGCGAAGAAGCTCGACTGGCGGACCGAGGGCCGCAAGGTGGTGATGGGGGTGGGACGCATCACGCAGCTCAAGGGCTACGACACGCTGATCAAGGCTACGGCCATCCTCAAACGGACGATTCCCTCCATCCGCACGGTGATCGTGGGCGAGGCGGAGGCCCTGCGCAAGGACGTGGAGGAGAATCTCCGCGCACTCGTGAAGGAGCTGGGGCTCGAAGACGCTGTAGTCTTCGCGGGCAATCAGCGGAAAGTGGCCGAATGCCTGTCGCTCGCGGACGTGGTGGTGAGCGCCAACACGAAAAAGCCCGAGGCGTTCGGACGGAGCATGGC
Source organism: uncultured Verrucomicrobiota bacterium (assembly GCA_947305585.1). GTDB lineage: Bacteria > Verrucomicrobiota > Kiritimatiellia > RFP12 > UBA1067 > UBA1067. Next base: position 839 of record CAMZDY010000099.1, read on the forward strand.
GGAGGCGCTCGCGATGAACAGGCCGGTGGTGGCGACTGCGTTCGGGGGCGCGCTCGACATCGTGGAGAGCGGCAAAAACGGCATGCTGGTGCCGGTTGAGGAGGCGGACGCGGAAGGCTTCGCCCGCGCCATCGGGACGGTCCTCAGCACGAAGTATGGCGATCTGCGCACTCCCGCCATCGAGAAATTTTCCTATTCCAACATGATCGAGAAAGGACTCGCAACGTATGAAAGTCTTGTTCTGGGGCAGGTTTGATCCCGGCTATTCGCGCAATCGCGTGGCGGCGCAGCTGTTCCGCGATCTCGGCTGGGAGGTGGATTACTTTATCGTCAAGCTGTGGCCCAAGTTCGGCGACGTGGAGGCGGTGCTGCGCGGCGTGAAGAAGCCGGATCTCGTGTGGGTGCCGGTTTGCCGTCAGCGCGATATCCTGGCCGCCTGCCGTTGGGCGCACCGCCGGGGGGTGAAGGTGATTTTCGATCCCATGATCTCCGCGTGGGACAAGAAGGTGCTGGAGCAGCAGAAGTGGAAGGCGGAGGAGGGCCGGGCGAAGAAGCTCCTGAAGCTCGAGACGAAGATGATGAACGCGCCCGATTTCGTCACTTGGGATACGAGCTGCCACGTGGACTTCGCGCACCGCAGGTTCGGCGTGCCGATGGAGAAGATGCAGGAAGTGTTCACCGGCACCGACGAAAAGGTGTTCACCTTCCAGAACGGCGAGGGCATCCCCCAAGACGGCAAGTTCCGCGTGCTCTATCACGGCGCGTATTTGCCCTTGCACGGCACCAAGTTCCTGGTGGAGGCGGCGCGGCGCACGCAGCATCTGCCGATCGAGTGGAACTTCCTCGGCTGGGGCGCGTACAAGGCGGAGACGGAGGCGTCCGCGAAGGGACTCCCCAACGTCCGCTTCCTCGACAAGGTCCCTTACGTCAAGGTGCCGGAGGTGATCGGCGCGAACGACGTGGTGGTGGGCGTGTTCGGCACTACGGAGAAGGCGAGCCGGGTGATCGGCAACAAGGTGTTCGAGTGCATGGCGTGCGGACGCCCGACGATCAACGAGTTCTGCACCGGCTATCCGCCTTCGGCCAAAGACTGCAAGGCCATCAAGTTCGTGCCGCCGGGCGACCCCGACGCCATCATCAAGGCGGTCGAGGAATACCGGCAGGACTGGGCCGATCGCGACGGCTACTTCAAGGCCGCGCGCGACTTCTTCGAGCGCGAGCTTTCCATGAAGGTGTGCCGCGAGCAGCTCAAGACGGTGCTCGCCAAGGTGGGGTTCTGAGGCTATGGACTTGAGCGAACTCAGAATCCTCCTCGTCGACAACCTGATGATTCGCCGCTACGGCAATCTCAGGATGGGCCCGGGACGCAAACTCATGTGCGGCGCGATCCGCAACAACTGGCGGATCTGCGAATATTCCGACCGCGACATGGCCCGGCTCCTCGCCCCCTTGGGCATCCGGGCCTTGGGCGGGGTGATCGCCAACCAGAAGCTCGTCAAGTGCGCCAGGAACTTCCGTCCCGACGTGATGCTCCTCGGGCACTGCGACTACATCGCCAACGAAACGCTCTTCGAGATCCGGCGGATCCTGCCCGACATCAAGATCGCCCACTTCAACGTGGACCCCATCTGGCAGCCGCAGACCCGCGCCCAGATCGCCGACCGGATGGAAAGCTGCGACGGCGTGTTCGTGACGACTGCCGGCGAGGAGCTCAAGACCTGGCTCACCGGCAGGAACTTCATGGCCTACATGCCGAACCCTTCGGATCCTTCGATGGAGCATGGCGACAACAGCCGCAAGACCGCCTTCGCGCGCGACCTCTTCTTTGCCGGCAATCCCCGTCCGGGCGATCCCAGATGGGAACTGCTCGCGAAGCTCCTCCCTAAGATCGAGGGCAAGCTCAAACTGGAGCTGTTCGGGTCCGGCAAGCTGGAAGGGGTGAAACTCGACCTTTCGCCTTCCATCTGGGGCGCGCGCTACGAGGAGGTGCTTTCCACCTCCAAGATGTCGCTCAACCTCAACCGCAAAGAAGGCGACATGTGGTATTCGTCGGACCGGATCGCCCACCTGATGGGCTACGGCATCCTGACGTTCCAGTCGGACAAGAACCGGATGGACCGCTTCTTCACCCCCGAGGAAACGGTGTACTTCTCGGAGGCGGAGGACCTGGCCGAGAAGATCCTCTACTACCAAACCCATGACGAGGCGCGCCGGAAGGTGGCTTCAGCCGGGCGCACCAAGTATCACCGGATCTTCTCCGGGGAGCGGGTTTTGAAGTTCATGGTGGAGACATTATACAATATACGGTATAGCGAACCTTACGAGTGGGCAGATATTGTATATAGGTGAAATTTCCCTATTGACTTTTCCGCCAATATATGATATACTGTCTGTATTCATTTTCAAAAAAGGACAGAAAGCATGAACGGAATCATTGACGAATCCAAGTCTCCCGCCTGGGCGGGATTCGTGGGCGGACGCTGGACCAAGGACATCAACGTCCGCGAGTTCATCCGGCTCAACTACACGCCTTATGATGGCGACGCGTCGTTCCTGGCGGATGCATCGCCCGCCACCGACAAGCTGTGGGCCAAGCTTCAGGAGCTGCAGAAGGAGGAGCGCGCGAAGGGCGGCGTTCTCGACATGGATACGGATGTCGCCTCGTCCATCACCTCGCACGGCCCGGGCTACCTCGACAAGGACCTCGAGAAGGTGGTCGGCCTCCAGACCGACAAGCCGCTCAAGCGCGCCTTCATGCCGTATGGCGGCATCAAGATGGCCGAGGAAGCCTGCACCACCTACGGCTACACCCCGAGCGCCGAGCTCCACAAGATCTTCAATACCTACCACAAGACGCACAACCAGGCGGTGTTCGACTGCTACACCCCGGAGATGCGCGCGGCCAGAAAGTCGCACATCATCACCGGTCTTCCCGATACGTACGGACGCGGACGCATCGTGGGCGACTACCGGCGCGTGGCGCTGTACGGCATCGACCGGCTGATCGAGGCCA
>CAMZDY010000100.1 GCA_947305585.1 uncultured Verrucomicrobiota bacterium
CCCAGCTGTACGAATACTACGAAGACCAGAAGAAGGCCGAGATGGACCGCTTCTACGGCGCGAAGTCGGAGAACGGCTGGGGCAGCCAGATCCGCTCCTACGTGTTCTGCCCCTACACTATGGTCAAGGATCTGCGCACCCAGTACGAGACGAGCGACGTGAACGGCGTGATGGACGGCCATCTCCAGCCGTTCATCGAGTCGTGGCTGCAGATGAAAGCCGCCAAGTGATGCCGGATTTCGGCGAAGAGCGTTATCCCGTCTACGGGCTACAAAGTCGCGGCAAGCACGCGACTTTTTCTTCTGCCGTCTCCTCGGCCACTTCGGAACTCGAAAAGCTCATCTCCGCGCATCCCTTCGACCAGGTCATCGCCGACAATTTCAAGCGCCTCTTTCCCGATATCCCCGCCTGGCCCGGCGTCTACGACGAACGCTCCGGCTACTTTCAGATCATGGTGAAAACGCCGAACGCGCTCTTCATGCTCCGTCCCAAATTGCGCCAGATCGTGGCCGAACTCAAAAAGCTCCCCGGATGCCCCAAAGGCTTCAAGGCGGTGCTGCAGATCGCGATCCGATGATGGCCTGGCTTATCGTCGCGGCGGTCTTCACCCGCTCGCTCGAACGCGTAACCACGCTCGATCCGGCGCTGGCGCAGTCGGTCTACGATTGCCGCGCCACCGGGCTCCTGTACGAGCGGATTCTCGATATCGACTATTCCGCCCGTCCCTACCGGCTTGTGCCCGGCGCGTGCGAACTTCCCGAAACGGGCGCGGACGGTCTCGACTACGTCTTCCGGATGCGCTCCCGCGAGGTGACGGCCGAAGACGCCGCGCGCAGTCTCGAACGTCTGCGCGATCCGGACATCGTTTCGCCCAACGGCTGGATCCTCAAGAACGTCGATACGATCCGGGCCGAAAACGGAGCCCTCCATATCCATCTCAAGAAGCCCCAGCGCGTCTTTCCCTGGCTGATGGCCATGCCGTGCTCCTCCGTGCTGAAGCCGGACGGCTCCGGCACCGGACCCTACCGCCTCGAAAGCTGGTGGAAGAACCACGAGATGGTGTTCAAGCGCAAATGCCCCGACCCCGCCCGCTTCGACACCGTGCGCTATCTGGTGGTGGACGACGCCTCCACGCAGTGGCTCATGTTCCTCCGGGGCGAGCTCGACCTCCTGGGCGAAGTGAGCCGCGACAACTGGGATGCGGTGGTGAACCCCGACGGCACTCTGGACCCCCGGCTCGTGCGCGACGGCGTGACGCTCCATTCCATGCCCACGCTGGAGACGATGTACATCGGCTTCAATATGAAAGACCCCGTTCTCGGTCCCAATAAGAAGCTCCGCCAGGCGCTCAACTGCGCGTTCGACTTCCCCGAATGGGCGCGCTTCTACCAGAACCGGGTGGAGCCCGCCTATTCGCCCGTGCCGCCCCAGGTGGAAGGGGCGCTCTCCGATCCCTCGCCCTACGCCTTCGATCTCGAAAAGGCCCGTCGCCTCATGGCCGAAGCGGGCTACCCGGGCGGCATCGACCCCCAGACCGGACGCCGCCTCGTCCTCTCCCTCGCCATCGGCCGCGCCTCGCAGGATTCGCGCGAGTCGGGGGAACTCCTGGCCGCGTTTTTCGAGCGCATCGGCGTCAAGCTGGAGCTCAAGTTCTACACGTGGGACGCCTTCCTCAAGGCCGTCAACGAAGGCCGCGTGCAGATGTACCGCATGGGCTGGGTGGGCGACTACCCCGACGCCGAAAACTTCCTCCAGCTCTTCCATTCGCGCAACGTCTCGCCAGGACCCAACCACTCCGCCTACGAGAACCCCGCTTTCGACGCCGCCTTCGACGCCGAGGATTTCCGTCGCTGCCAGGAGATCCTGCGCGAGGATTGCCCCTGGATCTTCACCCACTTCAGCAAGGCCAATTCGCTGTTGCGGCCGCGCGTAAGGAACTACGTCCCCAGCGATTTCCCCTACGGACAGGAGCAGTATTATGGATATGGTGGCGATTGAGCGTTCCGTTTTGAGTTTCCAGGATTGCCACGACGGCGCCTGGTTCGAACGGCTCGACCTCGCAGGCGTCCGCCGGATCGTCGTGGGCACTGGTCCCGGCTCCTTCGCGGGGGTCCGTTCGGCCATCGCCTTCGCGCAGGGCTATGCGCTAGGGAAGGGTGGGTCGGTGGAGGTGCTGGGCGTTCCCTCGCCCGTCGCGCTCGCCGAACCCGGCGTGGCCAAAGCCGTAATCGGCGATGCGCGCCAAGGCAAGTTCTGGCTGGCGCTCTTGGACGGCTTCAAGCTTATCACGCCCGTCTTCCAGGTGGAGGAGAGCGACCTCGAAAAGCGCGTCCCGCGCAATATGGTCGTGGTTTCGCCCGACGATGCGCGCATCGGCGAAAAACTGTGCGCCGCGTTCGATGCGCGCTATCTGGGGCTCGCCGTGCCCACTGCCGAGGGATTGCTCCGCGCGGTCCGCGAGAATCCCGCGCTTTGCTCCGTCGATCCCGCGCCCATCTACCTCAATCCCGCTGTCCGGTAATCAACAAATTGCCGAATGAAACTTCAACAAATTGCCGAACGAAATATCAACAAATTGCCGAATTGACTTGACAAGCGATAGGTAAATATGATATAATACTCAGCGAAATGGCAGAAAACAGCAAAATTCCCGTAAGTTACACTAAAGAACTGTCCGATGAAGCCAAAATGCTTGCGCGTTTGGCTCCGGAGGCCAGCAAGCAGGCTATTGAAGAAGCCTGGGCGCACGGGCTTTCGGTAACCGTGCTCGAGGGCGATAAGATCGTCAGTATCGCCCCCGACGGCACTAAGACCTTCGTCAAATATCTGGAGCCGATCAAGTGAAGCGCTTTCGCATGGTGGCCGGGCCCAATGGCTCCGGCAAGTCTACGCTCGTTGCCAAGTTGCGGCGCGACTATGCGCTAAACTTCTATGCCATGCTCAATGCGGACAATATCTTTGCGGAAGTTTCGGAAACGTTGGCTTATCTGCCGGCGCTACCGATTTCGTCCACCGACCTTGTTCAATACGCGCTCGATTCTCAGTATAGCCAAGATGTCAAGAACATCTTCGTGAATGGAGAAGTAAAGGTAATTGGCGATACGATAAAATTTGCTTCGCCTGCCGCCGTCAACAGCTATACCATCGCTTTGCTGACCAACTTTCTTCAGCGCGAGCACATCCGGCAAGGTCTCAGCTTTTCGCAGGAGACGGTATTCTCACATCCCTCCAAGATCGAAGCGCTTAAAGCCGCCCGTGAAAACGGTTTCAGAACTTATCTCTATTTCGTGGCCAATCAGGATATTTCCATCAATCTAACTCGCATCGCCAATCGTGTGGCGATTGGCGGTCACAATGTGCCGGACGACAAGGTGTTGACGCGCGCCAACCGGTGCCTGGCCAACATCAAGCCGGCGCTTGAACACTGCTCGCGAGCCTACTTTTTCGACAATAGCGCTTCGCAAATGGAGTTCTTGGCCGAATACTCGGAAAGGGACGGCTTTACTTGCCAGAGCGGCGTAAAGCTCCCCGGTTGGTTCTCCAGTTACGCGCTCTGAGGCCGATTTTGCGGCCATAATCTGCACCCAGCCTAAAATTTCTGCATTACCCTCTTGACAAAGCGAGTAGGAATATGGTATAATATACCCAAACACTTGTAAAAGAAGCCCTGTGGAAACCGCTACTCTCCAACTTAGGCTTACGGCAAAGCGTACTGTAGTCTCGTACTGTCACGAGGCTGCGGTACGCTATATATTTTTGCCGGCTCATAACCAAGTGTTAGCCATCTAAAGAAGGAGAACACTAATGAAGTCAATAATCGATAGAATATTCTCAA
>CAMZDY010000101.1 GCA_947305585.1 uncultured Verrucomicrobiota bacterium
CGAAGGGCCGCAAGCGCGAACACTACCAGTGGAATTGCGACATCATCGGCGAAGATTCGATTCTCGCGGAGGTGGAGGTGCTGGGGTGCGCGGTCGATGCGCTGAAGCGGATGGGGCTTACGACGAGCGACTTCAAGGTGCACGTGAGCTCGCGGAAGTTCCTGGCCGAGCTTTTGCAGGAAAGCGGCATCGCCCCGGAACTGCACGCGCAGGTGTTCCTGGCCTTGGACAAGCGCGGCAAGATGCCGGACGAGTCGATCGCGGCCATGCTGAAGGACGGGGGGCTTGGCGACGCGGAAGTGGCGGCCACTTTCCGGATCATGGACACGAAGGATTTTTCGGCCAGCCCGGAGCTGACGGAACTTTTCCGCAAGGCGGAGCTGGCCGGATTCGCGGATGCGCTCACGTTCGACATCGGCGTCATCCGGGGTCTCAGCTACTACACCGGCATCGTCTTCGAGTGCTTCGATACGAAGGGCGAATTCCGCGCCATCTTCGGGGGCGGACGGTACGACAATCTATTGACGACGATCGGGGGCGAACCCACGAGCGCAGTGGGGCTCGGCTTCGGCGACGTGGTGGTGACGGAGCTCTTGAAGGCGCGGCTGGGCACAGGCGCGGCGCGGGAACTTTCGGGCACGGCTGTGGGGTTCATGACGGACGCGCAGGCCGACGAGGCGGTGAAGCTCGCCTACAGACTCCGGAGCGAGGGAATGGAGGTGGATCTCGCCCTCAAGGCGCAGAAGCCCAAGAAGTTCTTCTCGCATGCGGAGAAGTCGGGTGCGGCCCAGGCGGTGTTTCTGGGGCCGGACGACGTTCAGGCCGGCAAGGCGCGGCTCAAAAATCTCGCCACGCGCGAGGAAACGGAGATCGTGCTGTGATGAGATTTCTTTCGGCAGGGTTGGCGCTGATCTTCGCGGGGGCGGCTTTCGGGGCCGACGAATCCACGATGGCGCTCTTGAGTCTCCTCAACTCCAAGGCGTCGGGGTCGCCCAAAGTGTACCGGGAGTCGCTCGCGGTCGTCAAGGCTGATGCGGAAAAGGGCAAGGCGCTGCAGCAGTTCGTGTACGCTACGGTGTGCCCGAACGACGCGAAGGCCGGGGAGTATCTGGAGGCGTCGCGCCCCAAGATCAAGCAGCTCGCGGAGAAGAAGAACAACGCGCTTGCGTGGTATCTTTTGAGTCTCGAAGGGCAGGATATGGACGCCCTCAAGAAGGCGGTGGAGGGCGGCAACGTGCAGGCGCTCAACGCCTGGGGCACGCTCATGCACACGAGCGCGATGACGATGCCGAACGTGGACGAGAAGCGGCTCGAGGAAGTGAACAAGGCGGTGTTCGACGTGTTCCGCCAGGCGGCCGCCAAGAACGATCCGAACGGACTTTACAATCTCGGCATGTGCTACATGAACGGCATCGGGTGCGAGCGCGACGTGAAGCTGGGGTTCAACGCGTTCAAGACGGCAGCGGAGCGGGGCCACCCGGAAGCCATCAACAACGTGGGCGGGTGCTATCGCGAGGGGATCGTGGTGGAGCGCGACCTCGAAAAGGCGGCCAGGTGGTTCAAGATTTCGTCCGACTTCGAAAACGCGTACGGACGGCTCAATTACGGTCTCGCCCTGCAGAACGGCGACGGGGTGGAGCAGGACGAAAAGGCGGCGTTCGCGCTCTTCCAGCTGGCGGCCGACGACGGGAGCGCCGAGGCGATCAATCTTCTCGCGGTGTGCTACATGAACGGCATCGGCACGGGCAAGGACGAGGCCAGGGCGGTGGAACTTTTCAAGGACAGCGCGAGACTGGGCTTTCCGCCCGCGATGGAGAATCTGTGCGAGTGCTACAGCGCGGGACGGGGCGTGAAGGCGGACGCGATGGAGTCGATGGTGTGGAAGCTGCGCGCCCGGGCGGCGATGGGCGACAAGGCGTCGGTCAAGTGGCTGGAAGACAACGGGCATAAGGTTTCGGCGCCATGAAGATGCTGATGCTAGGCGATGTGGTGGGCGGACCCGGACGGAAGATTTTCGCCCGCGAAGTGAAGAAGCTCAAGTCCGCGCATGCGATCGACGCCTGCATCGTGAACGGCGAGAACGCGGCAGCGGGGAATGGCATCACTACCGCGCTTGCGAACGAACTCTTGGAGGCGGGGGCCGATGCCATCACGATGGGCGACCACACGTGGGGACAGAAGGAGTTCGCCGGACAGATCGGGGGGCTGGAGCGGCTGGTAAGGCCGTGCAATTTCCCGAAGGACTGTCCCGGGCGGGGCTGGACGCTCGTCACGATGCCCACTTTCTGGTTTGCGGTTGCGAACGTGATGGGGCGCACTTTCATGTCGCCTTGCGATTGCCCTTTCCGGGCGTTGGAGGAGACGCTAAAATCCATCCCCAAAGACGTGCCGGTGTTCGTGGACCTGCATGCCGAAGCCACGAGCGAGAAGATCACGTTCGCCCGGTATTTCGACGGACGGGTGACGGCAGTCTGCGGCACCCACACGCATGTGCAGACGTCGGACGCGATGGTGTTTCCGGGCGGCACGGCGTATCTCACCGACCTCGGGATGTGCGGACCTTACGTGAGCAGCATCGGACGGAAACTGGAGCCGGTGACGAAGAAGTTTCTGACCGGGATTCCCGGCAAGTTCGAGGTGGCGGAAGGCCCCGCCACGCTCGAGGGCGCGATGATCGAGTTCGATCCGGTTTCCAGGAAGGCGTTGTCGATTGAAACATATCGAGTGCGAGATAGCGAGTAAGATCCGGGAGTTGGGCGGACGCGCGCTCCTGGTGGGCGGCTGCGTGCGTGACCGGATGCTGGGGGCGGAGAGCAAGGACGTCGACTTCGAAGTGTTCGGCGTAAAGCCCGAACAGGTGCTGGCGCTTTTCCCTAAAGCGGACACGGTAGGGCGGGCATTTGGCGTAATAAAGGCGGGCGAGGTGGATATCGCCTTTCCGAGACGCGAAACGAAGACGAGCGAGGGGCATCGCGGGTTTGCGATCGAGTGCGATCCCACGCTTTCGCTCGAAGAGGCGGCAGCCCGGCGCGACTTTACGGTGAACGCCATCTACGAAGATCCGCTCACGGGCGAGGTGCTGGATCCGTATGGGGGCGTCAAAGACTTGAAGGCGAAGCGCCTGAGGCATGTCTCCGACCATTTCCGGGAAGATCCGCTGAGGGTGTTGCGCGGGATGCAGTTCATCGCCCGGTTCGACCTGGAGCCGACCGAAGAGTTGATCGAGGTATGCCGCGAGATGACTCCGGAGGGACTCCCCCGGGAGCGGCTTTACGAAGAGTGGGAGAAGCTGCTCTTGAAGGGCAAGAAGATTTCGAAGGGACTAAAGTTTCTGCGCGCAACGGGGTGGGTCAAGTACTATCCCGAACTCGAAAAGTGCATCGGCTGCGAACAGGATCCCGGGTGGCATCCGGAAGGGGACGTGTGGAACCACACGCTAGAGTGTCTCGACCGGATGAAGACGGACGATATCGTGGTGGCGTTGGCGGTGCTGTGTCACGATTTCGGCAAGCCCTACTGCACGAAGTTCGATCCGGAGAAGGGTCGGATCAGGAGTTTGGGGCACGATACGATCGGGGTCAAGTATGCACTCGATTTTCTCCGTCGGCTCACGAACGAAGAGGCGATATTGAAAGAGGTGCCTCCGCTTGTGCAGTACCACATGGCGCCCTATGCGTACAGTCGCGAC
>CAMZDY010000102.1 GCA_947305585.1 uncultured Verrucomicrobiota bacterium
GAACGAATGCGCCATGTGCGCGTACATCACCGGCTCCATATGCTGGATGTTCACCACCTCGCCCACCAGCCCCTCGCCGATCGCCTTCTTGAGCGCGATGAAATAGGGCGCATACCGGAGCACGTGCCCCACCGCCACCTTCACTCCCGTCTCGTGCTGGCGTTCGCGCAGTTTGAGACACTCCTCGCGCGTCTGCGCCATCGGCTTTTCCAAAAGAAGATCGTACCCCTGACGCATCGCCTCCATCGCCGGCTCGAAGTGGAGATCGTCCGGGAGCCCGATGATCATGATGTCCGCAAGCTTCTCGCGCTTGCCCGCCTCCAGCATTTCGTGGAAGTCGCCGAAGCGCCGCTCCTCCGGCACCCCCCATTCGTCCGCCATCGCCTTGACGCGGTCCGGATTTATATCGGACACAGCCGTCACCTTCATCGTACCGGGATAGAGCTTCCCGTAGGCGGAATATTCCCGCCCCCGGCTCCCCGCGCCCATCACCGCCACCGTGAGTTCGCGCGACGTTTCGATCTTGAGCGGCTTTACCGGATAATCAAGCGTTTCCATGTATCGTCCTCGCTTCCAGAGCTTCCGGCTCCATCATTTTCGCCGCTGCCGACACGTCCAGATCCTTCAGTTCCCCCAGCCGTTTCATCACGTTCCCCGGCCCCGCGCACAGCTGGCGGATGGACGTGTTGTACTGGTCGTTCACCTTCGCGAGCTGCTTGCCCAGCTCCTGGAAACCGTTCACGAACGTATTGAACTTGTCCACCAGACTCTCGGCCGTCTCCTTGATCTTGGCGGCCTTCTTGTCCACGTTGTAGTTGATCCACATTTCCCGGATGAGATTGATGAGCGGCACCACCGACGCCCCGTTGACGATCGCGATGTCGTGCTCCCTCGCGTACTCCCTCAGCAGCATCTGTACGTCCTGTCCGTTCCTCCGCACCTTGATCCGCGCCTTCATCGCGATGAGATACACCTCGTCGAACGGAATGTACATGAGCATCGTAGGCAGCACCGTCCTGTTCTGCGCGATCGCGAGATTCCTGGCGTAATCGGCCTTGATCATCTCGTCCACGTGCGCCTTCACGCTCTGTTCGATCCGCGCTCTCGCATCTTCCTTGGCCTCGCCCGCCTCGAGTCCGTGATACTCCGCATACGCCTCGATCGTCGCCTTCGAATCCACCACGATCCACCTGCCCTCCGGCAGACTCACCAGAAAGTCGATGCGCTTGTCCTTCCGGTCCGACCCCTCCGACGCGAACGTCTCCTGGTAGAGGTAGCCGTCATCGCCCTCCTTCATCCCCGACAGTTCGAAAATCCGCTTGAGCTGCGTTTCCGCCCATTCGCCCGTCACTACCGCCTCGCCCCGGATCGCGCTCGCGAGTTCGTTCGCCCGCGCCGACACCTGGTTCGTGTCCTCCACGAGCCGCTTGATCCGCTCGTCCAACGCGCCGGCGCGTCTGGCGTCTTCGGAATTGACCTCGTCGATCCTTTGGCGGAACTTCCCGAGCTCCTCCTGTAGCGGTTTGATGAGCCGCGCGATGTTCTCGCCGCCCTCCTCCTTGAGCTTGCGCGCATTCTCGCCCAGAATCCGCTCCGACAGTTCCTTGATCCGCGCATAGTTGACTTCCTGCTCGTGCTTGTACCTGAGTTCGCGTTCCCGGTTCGACGCCTCGATCGCCTTCACCTCCGCCTCGGCGGCCAGCTTGCTCTCCTCCAGATTGCGCACCCACTCGCGCTCCGTCTCTGCCGCCACCAACGCCTCGCCCAGCCGTTCGTTCAGGTTCGCCACCTGCGCCTCGTACGCCTTGCGCACCGACGAAACCATCATGAACGCCATCGCCGCCACCAACGCGACGACCACGATCCCGACCACAATTACGGTAATGATGTTCATATTAAAGTATTATACCATATTTCCGCCGAAAAATCAAGCGTTTTCTTGCCTGAATACCATCATTGAGCAGAAGACCGCCAGTGCCAGTAGCGGCTGGTAATAGAGACTCGACAGCAAGGAGACGGTATCGACCGGAATCTCGAGACCTTTGGCCACCCCCATCGCGATCAGGATCTGCGCGCCGTAAGGGATGAGTCCCTGCACCACGCACGAGGCGGTGTCGAGCACCGACGCCACCCTGATGGGCGCGGCCCCGAACTTTTCGGCGCACTCTTTGGCGATAGGCCCCGCAATCACGATCGCAACCGTGTTGTTGGCCGTGAAGCAGTTGATGGCCGAGACGAGCAGGAATACGCCCAATTCGCAGGTGCGCGGTCCCCTGATCGCTTTCGAGATCTTGTTGGTGAGCCAAAGAATGCCTCCGTTCGCCTGGACGGACTTGAACAGCCCTCCCGCCAACAGCGCCACGATCAGCGTCTCGCCCATCCCCAACGTCCCCTTGCCCAGAAGGTCCATGATGTCGAAGAACGCGAGTTTCCCCAGCACGCCCCCGATGATCGCCGAAATTAGCGTGCCCGCAAACAGCAGCGCCATCACGTTCAATCCCGCCAACGCCAGCACCAACACGAAAATATACGGCAACACCAACACGAGGTGCCGCCAGGTGATGGACGGAATCTCTACCGTCCCTGCGGCCGAACCCGAAACCGCATACAGGAAAAGCGCGATCAGCGCCGCCGGAGCCGCAATCATTCCGTTCGCGAGGAACTTGTCCTTCATCCGCACCCCTTGCGTCCGCGTGGCGGCGATCGTCGTGTCGGAAATCATCGACATGTTGTCGCCGAACATGGCCCCGCCGATCACCGCCCCCATGAGGAGCGCCGGACCGAGTCCCAACGGCTCGGCAAAGCCCAAAGCGATCGGCATCACTGCCGCTATCGTGCCGCAGGAGGTGCCGATCGCGAGCGAAATGAGGCAGGAGACGAGGAACACCCCCGCCACCATCAGCCGGGTGGGCACGAACGTCTGGGCGATAGCAACAGCCGCGTCTACCGCGCCCGACCCCTTGGCGATCGTCGCGAAAGTTCCGGCCAGGATGAAGATGAGGCACATGATCATGATGTTGGGTTCGCCCATGCCTCGCGCGTAGATCTCCACCTTCTCGTCCAGCTTGCGCCGTCCTAAGAGGAACGACACGGCCGAAGCCACGAGAAACGCGATCGGCATGGACACCTTGTACCAAGGCATCTCGTACCCGAGGTGCGACGCGAACAGCGACAGCCCCACGTAGAACGCGGCGAACACCGCGAACGGCACCAAAGCGATGCCGTTCGGCCTCGTCTTGTCCCGCCCTTCCGTCAATTAGCGGCCCACTTGGCGATTTCGCGCTGCAGGTTGTTGACCCACTGGTTGTACTTGCGGTTGGGGATGTTGCTCTCCACGAACCGGATCGCGTAGGTGGTCTCGTTCTTGATCACGATGTCGATCGCCACCACGTTGTTGCGCTGCACGATCTTGCACCGTATGTCGCCGTTCTCCAGTTCCTGCGCGATCCAACGCCTGCGGGTCGCCGCCTGCACCACTGCATTGCGCAGATTGCGTCCCTGCGCCACCACCACAGTCGCGTTGTCCACCTCCACCCTCGGCTCGTCGCTGCGGAACAATCCGCACCCGGCCAAGAGTCCCATCATCGCCACCATTGCCAACTTTTTCATTTTTGCTCCTTTCGTTTTATTTTATGTATTTTTCGCCTGATATTACCGAAC
>CAMZDY010000103.1 GCA_947305585.1 uncultured Verrucomicrobiota bacterium
GAGCGTGCGCACTTTCTGGGCGCGGCCGTAGTAGGCGTCGTAGTAGCCGGAGGACAGTACGTACGTGCCCATGATGATGCGCCGCTTCACTTCCGGACCGAATCCCTCGGCGCGGCTCTTGAGATAGAGGCTCATCACGTCGCGGCTGTCCGCCGCCCGGTGGCCGTAGCGCACTCCGTCGAACCGGGCGAGATTGGCGCTGGCTTCGGCCGGGGCGATGATGTAGTAGACCGCCATCGCGTATTCGGTGTGCGGCAGGCTCACCTCCACCAGTTCGGCGCCGGCCGCTTCGCACTTGCGCACCGCCTCCTCGGTGATGCGCCGCACTTCCGCATCCATGCCCGAAACGTCGAAATATTCCTTGGGCAGGCCGATCTTGAGTCCCTTCATGTCGGCACCTTCAAGCGCGGCAAGATAGTCGGGCACCGGCACCTCGGGCGTGGTGCCGTCCATTTCGTCGTGTCCGGCGAGCGCCCTCAGGAGGATGGCGGCATCGTCCACCGACTTCGTCATGGGCCCCACCTGGTCGAGCGAACTCGCGAACGCCGTAACCCCGTAGCGCGAAACCCGTCCGTAGCTGGGCTTCACGCCCACGCAGTTGCAGAAGCTGGCCGGCTGGCGGATCGACCCGCCGGTGTCCGAGCCCAAGGCCGCGATGCACATGTCGGCCCCAACGGCGGCCGCGCTGCCTCCGGAGCTCCCCCCGGGCACCCGGCCCGTGTCGAACGGATTGCGCGTGACCATCAGCGCCGAATTCTCGGTGGAGGATCCCATCGCGAATTCGTCCATGTTGCACCGGCCGCAGGGGATGAACCCGTTGGCTTTGAGGTTGCGGATCACGGTGGCGTCGTAAGGCGAAATATATCCCTTCAGGATCTTGGAGGAACACGTGCAGGGCTGTCCTTCGACGTTGATGAGATCCTTGATCGCGATCGGCACGCTTTTCGGGTTGGCGGCCGCGAGCGCGAGCGCCTGCTCTTCGTCGAAAGTCACGTAGGCGCCGATCTCGCCGTTCTTTTCGCGGCAGCGCCGGATGATCGCCTCCACGATGTCCTTCGCGGAGAAATCCCCTTTGGCCAAGCCTTCCTGCGCCGCCTTGATGCCGAGTTCATAGAGTTCCATGTCAGCTCTCCGCTCCTTCCACGATCTTCGGCAGCAGGAATTCGTCGCCCACCCGGGCCGGCGCGTTGCCGAGCGCCGCCTCGCGCGCCATCGAAGGCCGCACCTCGTCCTCCCGGAAAGCGTTCACGAGCTTCCGCCCGTGCATCATCGGTTCCACTCCGGACACGTCCACTTCCGAAATCTTCGCGACGTATTTCACGATGTCTTCCAGCTGGCCCTGGAACAGCGCCTGTTCCTCCGGCGTCAACTCCAGCCGGGCCAGATTGGCCACGTAGGCCACGTCGATCTTGTTTTCCGCCATGTCACTTGCTCCACGAAGGCGTGATCCAGTTGCCGGCCGCCTTGAACATCCGGCGCGGTTTGTCGCCGCCCTCCATCGTATCGATCAGATAGAGCGTCTTGTCGCTGCCGGCCACCACGTGCCGCGCGTCCCGGGCCCAGGACGGATGCTCCCAGTTGCCGGGATCGGTCACCAGCCGGACGGAAGGCTCGCCCACCGCCGGATCGATCACCGCCACGCAGCTGCCGCCGCGCTTGGTGATATAGGTTATCTTGCCGTCCTTGCCCCAATCCGGATCCACGTTCTGTCCGCCCTTGGAGGTGATGCGCCGCTTCTGGAGCGTATTTAAGTCGATCACGTAGAGCTGGGGATGGCGCGTTTCGTCCGAAACGTACACGATCTGCCGTCCGTCGGGCGACCACGACGGCTGTCCTTCCGAAGCCGACCGGGTGTTGGTGAGCTGGCGGTAGCGCCGGGTGGCGAGATCGATCACGTACAGATCGGGATTGCCGCGCATGGACGAAACCAGCGCCACCTTGGTGCCGTCGGGCGACATCGTGGCGCCGGTGGTGAGTCCCTTGAAGTTCCACACCAGTTTGCGCTCGCCGGTGGCGGTGTTGACCTCCCATACGGCCGGACCGCCGGTGCGGTAGCCGGTATAGAAGATGGTGTCGCCGTTTTTCCATCTCGGGCCCACCGCCGCCTTGCTGTCGCCGGTGACCTGCCTCACGTCCTGCCCGTCGGGATAGCACACGCACACGTCGGCGTTGTCGCTGCCCTTGCGGTTGATGAAGCAGATCTTGTCGAGGGCGAAGCCCTTCTGGTTGGCGTAGGTTTCCACCAGCTTGTCGGAAAAGGCGCGCGCCGCCATCCGGGCGGACTTGTCGTCCGCTACCCCGGCGGCCCCCTGCGTGACCGTCTTGCCCCGGCCCGTCGCCTGGACGCTCACTCCGGGCGTGCCCGACACCTTGACGGCTCCGTTCGCCTGCACCGCAAACACCCCCGACAGCTCCAGGTTCCGCTTCAGGGTCTGCGCATAGGCGCCGTTCCCCACCTCCACCGCGATCGATATCTTCTCCGCACCAGTGCCGGTCACGTCCACCACCAGTTCCGCATGGGCGCACAAGGCCGCCACCGACAGAATTGCCGCTATTGTTTTCGTTTTCATGTTTCAGGTTGTGTAATCAGCGTTGATATGGACATAGTCCAACGAAAAATCGCAAGTGTAGATGGTGGCCGCGCCTTCGCCCAGATGGAGATCCGCCGTCACCGAAAATTCCGGCTTGGCCAATACCGCCTCCAGTTTCTTGAGCTGCCCGGCATCCGCCACCCGGCCGCGCTTGAACGCCCAGACCTTATCGTAGAAGATTTCGGTCTTGCGCTCCTCCACCGCCGCGCCGGAATAGCCAACCGCCGCCAGCACCCGGCCCCAATTGGGATCCTTGCCGAACCAGGCGGTTTTCGCGAGCGGACTCTTGGCGACGGCGCGCGCCGCCTTCTCCGCGTCGCGGTCGCTCTTCGCGCCGCGCACGTTCACCGTCACGAATTTGGTGGCGCCTTCGCCGTCGGCCGCCATCTGTTTCGCGAGCGACACCGCCACCGCGGTCAGCGCCTCCGTAAAGCGATCGAACTCCGCGCCCGGACGGACTATCTTGGCGTTGCCCGCCCGGCCCGACGCCATGACGAACAGCGAATCGTTGGTGGATTCGTCGCCGTCCACCACCACCCGGTTGAAACTGCGCGCCAATGCCTTCAAAAGCGCCCTGCGGAGCATCGTCCGGCCGATGGCGGCGTCGGTGGTGATGAAGCCGAGCATCGTGGCCATGTTGGGTTCGATCATCCCCGACCCTTTGGCCATGCCGCCCACCGTCACCGTCTTGCCGCCGATCGTCGTCCGCACGCACGCCTGCTTCATC
>CAMZDY010000104.1 GCA_947305585.1 uncultured Verrucomicrobiota bacterium
CGTCTTCGAAGTTGTAGCCGCGCCAGCTCATGAACGCCACCAGCAGGTTCTTGCCCAGCGCGAGCTCGCCCTGGTCGGTCGCGGGACCGTCCGCCAGACAGTCGCCCACCTTCACCTTCTCGCCCTTCTTGACGTTGGGCTTCTGGTGGAAGCAGGTGCCGGAGTTGCACCGGCGGAACTTCTGCAGATCGTAGCGGAAGATGCCCTTTTCGGGGTTGCCCGCGATAAAGCCGTCCTTGCCCGCCGGAGGCAGCTTGCCGTCGGGGGTGACCACGATGTAGTCGGCCGAAACGTACGCCACCACGCCGTCGGAGAGGGAGGTCACCGTCACGCGGCTGTCGCGCACCGAAACCGCCTCGAGACCCGTGCCCACGTAGGGACGCTCGGTCGTCATCAGCGGCACGCCCTGGCGCATCATGTTCGCGCCCATCAAAGCGCGGTTCGCGTCGTCATGCTCGAGGAACGGAATCAGGCCCGCCGCGATCGAAATGACCTGCATCGGCGCCACGTCCATATACTGCACCTCGCGCGCCGGCTTTTCGCAGAACTCGGTCTTGAAGCGGCAGGTCACCATGCTGTCCACGAACCGCCCGTCCTTGTTCAGCGGCGCGTTGGCCTGCGCGATCACGAACTGCTCCTCCAGATCGGCCGGGAGATACTCGATCTCGTCCGTCACCTTGCCGCCCACCACCTTGCGGTAGGGCGTCTCGATGAAGCCGAACTGGTTGATCTGCGCATAGATGCCGAGACTGGAGATAAGGCCGATGTTCGGACCTTCCGGCGTCTCGATGGGGCAGATGCGCCCGTAGTGCGAAGGATGCACGTCGCGCACCTCGAAACCGGCGCGTTCGCGCGAAAGGCCGCCCGGACCCAACGCCGAAAGACGCCGCTTGTGCGCCAGCGCCGACAGCGGATTCGTCTGGTCCATGAACTGCGACAGCTGGCTGCGCGCGAAGAAATCCTTCACCACCGAACTGAACGTCTTGGTGTTGATCAGCTTGTCGGCCGTGAGGAGCCCGTTGTTGCGGTCGTAGACGCTCATGCGCTCGCGCACCAGCCGCTCCGTGCGGACGAGACCCAACCGGCACTGGTTCTCGATGAGTTCGCCGGTCGTGCGGATGCGACGGTTGCCCAAATGGTCGATATCGTCGATCTGGTCGCGCCCCATCATGATGTTCAGCAAGAGACGCAGCGCTTCGATCACGTCGATGCCCGTCTCGTGGAGCGTGCGCAGGTTCTCGTCCACCTTGCCCTCGAGCTTGAGGCGCTTGTTGATCTTGTGGCGCCCCACGTACCCGAGGTCGTAGTGGGCCTGCTCGAAGAAGAGCCGGTGGATGAGGTTCTCGCCGTTCGCGCCGCTCGCGGGATCGCCCGGACGCATGCGCCGATAGATTTCCCTAAGCGCCATATCGCGGTTGGTGATGCCGTTGTTGGCGTCTTCGCGGATGGTCTTGATGAGCGTGCCGTTGTCGAAGCTGACGTCCACCACTTCCACTTCCGGAATGTTGGCGCCCGCGAACTGCTCCATCAAGGCCGGAGTCACGGGGTCGTAGCGGCGCGCCAGCGTGGCCTGGCTCGAAGGATCGATGAGATCGTTCTTCATCACCAGGAGGCGCAAATCCTTCTCCACGTACTTGGTGGCGGTGGGGAGCTTCTTGAAGTTGTAGTAGAGGCTCATCAGGTCTTCGTCGAGACCGTACCCCATCGCACGCAAGAGCGTGGTGGCGTAGAACTTGCGCGACCGGCGACGCTGGTCCATGAAGCACCAGATGATGTCGTTGGTGTCGAGCATGAGCTCGATCCAGCTGCCGCGATCGGGGATGATGCGCACCGAGAGGATCGGCTGGCCGTTGGCGTGCACCTGGCGCTCGGACGAAATGCCGGGGCTGCGATGCAGCTGGCTGACGATCACGCGTTCGGAGCCGTTGATGACGAAAGCGCCGTCGGGCGTCATGATGGGCATCTGGCCCATGAACACTTCCTTGTCGCGATATTCCTCGCCTTCCCACAGCCGGAACGTGGCGTAGAGCGAAGCCTGGTAGCTCTCGTCGTCCATCAACGCCTGGAGATAGGTCTTGGCCGGCTTGTCGAAGCGATAGGAAAGGAACTCCAGCTTATAGACCGCATCCGCCGACACCACCGGGAAAATCTCCTGGAAAATTGCCTGCAAACCCTGATTCTTGCGCTTGGCGGGCTCCACGTCCATCTGAATGAAGTCGGTGTACGACTTGGTCTGTATCTCAATCATGTCCGGCGGGGTGGAAGCCAGCCCCTGCAGACGACCGAATACTTTGCGTTCAGCTTGCATTTGTACTACTTAGCCTTGTTAGGTTTTGAAAGTGTGGTTTTACCAGGATTGGACTCGAATTGCGCCTGAAGTGTGGTAAGCGGCCACTTTGTTAACTGTGCACAATTCGGGTATGTTTTGATATATTATATCACATCCCCCCGCCAAAAGTCAATAGGGAAAATGAAAAAACTTCTCTTCCGGTCAGACGAAGGCGGTGAAGAGCAGCAAGGCGAGGTTGGTGAGATTGAAGAGGGAGTGGTTGAGGACGGGGCACCAGATGCTGCCGGTTTTGCGATAGAGCCAGCATTGGCACAGGCCAAACGCGAACAGCGCAAGGAACGCATTGTCCGGAAACGGCGCCTGCAGATAGTGCGCGGCGGCGAAAAGGACGGAACTTACCGGCCAGAGCGCCTTGGAAAAGCGCGTAACCCAGCGGAAAAGGAACTCCTCCAGAGTCGGCATCACCGCCACCACCAGCGCCAGATTGAAGGCGACGAGCGAAACGGGCCCCTCCCGGAAGAGGCGGCGCATGATCTCCACCTGGTCCTGCTCCGGCAGCTCGATGCCGAAAACGTGCTTGGCCGCCAGCTCCGTCAAATACGAAAGCGTGACCGCGATCAAAAAGATCGTCGGCCACGCCTTGAGCGTGAACTTTAGCCGTTCTTTCACGCTTGGGCTTCCGCCCCGGTGCCCCGGATCTTGATGTGGAGCTCGCGCAGCTGCTGCTCGGTCACGAAATTCGGCGCGTTCATCATGAGGTCCTGCGCCTTCTGGTTCATCGGGAAAGCGATGACCTCGCGAATGTTGGGCGTGTCGGTGAGGAGCATCACCATGCGGTCCACGCCGGGCGCGATACCGCCGTGGGGCGGCGCGCCGAAACGGAACGCGTTGTAGAGGCAACCGAACTTCTGCTTCACGACTTCCTTGTCGTAGCCCGCGATCTCGAACGCCTTCTCCATGATGTCGATGCGGTGGTTGCGGATGGCGCCCGAGGAAAGCTCGATGCCGTTGCAGACGACGTC
>CAMZDY010000105.1 GCA_947305585.1 uncultured Verrucomicrobiota bacterium
GCCGCCTCGGCAGCAAACGCTGCGAAGCCAACAGCCGCGCAAGCGACCAAGCGCATAAGAAAACTCTTCATCCTATTCTCCATGTTCATATACAACCTCCTGCATTGTTTGTCGGTGGTTTTGCCGTATCACTCATCTGCAATCGAGCAGCCAATATGCTTGCGGTAGGGCCAGCGCCAGAGCCTGAGTTCCTGTCCGCCGGCGGCCGCGGCGTTGCACCGGCTCTCGATGCGCCTGAGGCTGTCCCTGAAGTCGCCGACGAGGAAGAGGTTGGACTGGATGCGTTCGAGCGTGCGCTGGCGCAGATTGCCGAGCTGCGTGGCGAAGTCCCTTTCGTACTGGTCGGGCGTCTTCTCGAGACGCGCTGCGGGATCGTCCGCGAGGTGGCGCAGCTCGCCGATTTCGGCCGAAAGCGAAAGCGTATCGCCGGCCGCGACTAGCGTAAGGGCGATGCCGTCGATGTCTAGCGCCACCGCATTGTCCGCCGCGACGAGATTCGACACCCCGTGCCGTTCGGCGAAATTCGCGACGAGTTCCTGAAATTCCATAGCCGCTTCTCCTTTAGTTGAATCGCTGCTGTCCTGTCTACCCGCAACACCCCGCGAGGTTACTGTATATTATATCATATTTCCCGCCAAAAAGTCAAGCGTTTTTATCCGATTTCGAGCGAGGGGGTGGCGTCGACGTGCATGGCGGCCGGGCCGGAGAGGTTGCGGCGATAGTAGGCGAGCGCGGCGATCATGGCGCCGTTGTCGCCGCAGTATTTGGGCTTGGCCATCAAGAGCTCCACCTTTTCGGTGGCGCAAAGCTGGCCCAGCACCTGCCGGAGCCGCGAATTGAGACTCACGCCGCCGCCCAGGATGAGCGCGCGGTAGTTACCCTGCCGGAGCGCGGTGCGGGTGCGGTCGGCCACGGCCTGGACGATGGCCTCCTGATAGGACGCCACCACCTGGGGCACGTTCAGATCCGGATGGGTCTGGACGTAGCGCAACAGCGCGGTTTTTAGTCCCGAAAACGACACGCACAAGTCGGCCCGGAGACCCGAAAGCGCGCTGACGCCTTCGCGCGGACGGCCCTTGGGGAAAGAAATGAGATTCTGGATGCCGTATTCGCGGGCGATCTTGTCCAAAACGGGCCCGCCGGGATAACCAAGACCCAACAGCTTGGAGGCCTTGTCGAACGCTTCGCCGGCCGCGTCGTCCAACGTCTGGCCGATCGTCTCATACTCGCCGTAGCGCCGCATCCGGATCCAGTTGGTATGGCCGCCGGAAATAGCGAGCCCCAGATACTCCGCGTCGGAATCGGGCGGGGGAACTGGGGAAGAGCCGGAATCGAAAAGAAACGGCGTATGCAAATGCGCCTCGATGTGGTTGATGGCGAAAAGCGGCACCCGCAGCGCCCGGGCGAGGCCCTTGGCGGCGTTGAGTCCCACCAGCAACGCGGGGGAGAGACCAGGGCCGTAGGTGACGGCCACCGCGTCCACCTTTTGCCCCGCCATCGCCGCGCCGATCACCTCGCGAATCTTCTCCACGTGGGCGCGCGAGGCGAGTTCCGGCACCACCCCGCCATAGGGCTGATGGATGGGGATCTGCGTGTAGACGACGTTGCTCAGCACCTCGCCGCCATCCTTGACCACCGCGGCGGCGGTTTCGTCGCAACTGGTCTCGATGCCGAGGATGTTCATCTTACCAGAACTTCCACCAGGGATTTTCCTTGGGCGTGATGCCGCCGCTCTGGTTGTAAAGTTCGCGCACGCGGCTGGTGCCGGCCGTTTCCGGATCCTGCACCAGTTCGCGCCGGTTGAATTCCAGCCCGTCGGGCACGGACCAGAATTCGCTGCGCACGAAATTGTCGGGGTCCAGCCGGTGCAGCACCACCACCTCGCCGGAGGGAATGACGGAAATGGTGGGCTTGGTGGTCTTCATCAGCATGCCGAGGTCGGTAGTGTTCCACTTGCGGTCGCTCGTACCCTTGTCCTCGGCCGCCAGGAAGAGATGCTCGTACCCCTGGCGCGACCAGGTGACGAGCGAAAACTCGCGGCGCAATCCGGAATGGTTGGAAAAAAGCTGCGTGGCCGAACCCACGAACATGCCCGGCACCACGTCGAACGCGCGCGGCTGGCCCTCGTAGCGCATGCCGCCGTGCACCAGCACCGGCCGCGCCTGGTAGCGACCGGGATGGCGCAGTCCGTAATGGTCCGAGATGAAGGTTTCGAGCTTCATGGCCTCGTTGGGCTCCAGGCGGAAATCGGCCACAAACGGCGCGGTGGAGGTGCGCTCGAGCTGGGAACGGTCGGCCGAGCGGAAGACTTCCACAAAGAGCCGGTCGAAATCGCGTCCGGCCACCAATACCTGTCCGGGCGAAACGTTAATCACCTCAATGACGCCGCGAATCCGCTCGCCCACCAGGAAGTCGATGTTGTCGAGCTTGAGGTTGACGGAAATTTCCGAAGTGTCGCCCCAGGCGCGGACGACGGCCAAAGCCAAGAGAACGGCAAGCAGTTTTTTCATAGCGTTATCTCCATTCCGTCGAAAGCCGGCTCCACGTTCAGACCAGTTTCGCGCCACATGGCGAGCAGCTCCCGATGCGAAAAATCGTGACACATGTGGATGGTGTAGCCGCGCCCGGGGGCGATGCGCCGGAAATATTCGCGGGCGGCGGCGAAATCGAGGTGGGTGGGATGCGGACGCACCCGGAGACAATTGAGCACCATCACGTCCACTCCGGCCAACTTTTCGAGCGTCGCCTCCGGGAGCACGTGCGCGTCGCTGATGTAGCCTAGGCGCGCGCCGGATTCCGCCGTCAGGAGATACCCCGAGCAGGGGAAAGAATGCTCCACCTCCAGCCGCTCCAGCCGGATTCCGCCGATCGAGAACGGCTCCGCGTTGTCCACGAAGTTGATCATGGGGCGGAAAAGCCCCTGCTGGTTATTGACGGCCTTGATGTACGGAAAAATCTCGTGCATTTTGGCGATGGTTTCCCGCGCGGCGTAGCATCGCATGGGCGCGCCCCCGTTCAGCGTGTTGAAGCGCCTCAGGTCGTCGAAGCCGGCCACGTGGTCCATGTGGGCGTGGGTGAGACAGACGGCGTCCACCTTGCGGATGGAATAGGCGAGCGCGGCCTCGCGCATTTCGGGCGGGGTGTCGATGAGAAACGACGCGCCAGTGCCCTTCACGTACGCGCCGTTGCGCCGGCGCCGGTCGCGCGGATCGTCAGAAGTGCAGACGGGGCACTCGCAGCCGATCTGCGGTA
>CAMZDY010000106.1 GCA_947305585.1 uncultured Verrucomicrobiota bacterium
TGAGCGAATCCTGCACCGCGATGAGGTCGCGGCTCTTCTCCTTGATGGAGATGATCTCGCCCGGCTTGATCACGCGGCTCGGCACGTTGCAGATCTTGCCGTCCACCGTGACGTGGCGGTGGGTGACGAGCTGACGGGCACCCGGACGCGTGGGCGAGAGGCCCAAACGGTAGGCGAGGTTGTCCAGACGGCATTCGCACATCGCCAGGAACGCATCGCCCTTGGTGAAGCCGTCCTTGGCCTTCGAGCGGTCGAAGAACAGACGGAACTGACCCTCGCGCATGCCGTAGATGGCCTTGGCCTTCTGCTTCTCGCGCAGCTGCACGCCGTATTCGGACAGTTTCTTGCGCTTCTTGTTGGCGCCATGCTGGCCCGGAGGATTCGGACGGTTGTCCAGCACCTTGTCAGGCCCGAAGATCGGCTCGCCGAAACGGCGGGCGAGTTTGGAACGGGGACCGGTAAAATGACCCATGATTAGACCCTCCTACGCTTGCGTGCACGGCAGCCGTTGTGCGGAACGGGAGTCGTATCCGTGATCTGAGTAACCCTGATGCCGGCAGCCTGGATGGCCCTCACCGCGCTCTCGCGGCCGGCTCCGGCGCCCTGCATGCGCACTTCGCACTCGTGCATGCCCTTGGCGAGCGCCACCCGGGCGGCATCCTGCGCCACCATCGTGGCGGCGAACGCCGTGGACTTGCGCGAACCCTTGAAGCCCGCCTTGCCGGCCGAGCTCCAGCTGATCACGCCGCCGCGCGCATCCGCGATGGAAACCTGGGTGTTGTTGAAAGTGGACCGGATGAAGGCGATGCCCGCGGGAATCGACTTGCCGGACTTCTTGGCCTTAACCACTTCCTCGCCTTCCGGCGCGGGAGCGGCCGCAGGGGCCGTTTCGTTCTTGATTTCTTCAGCCATTGTCGTTACCCCCTGTTAGCGGCCAGCCTGCTTGGGCATGGCGATCGAAATGCGCTTGCCGCCCTTGCGGGTGCGGGCGTTCGTCTTCGTGCGCTGTCCGCGGACGGGCAGACCCTTCTTGTGGCGAGTACCCCGGTAGGACCCGATCTGGATCAAACGGCGGATATTCTGCGAAACCTCGCGGCGCAGATCGCCTTCGACGCGGAAATGATCCTGAATGTACGTCGTGAGCGCGTGGATTTCATCCTGAGTCACGTCATCCGCCTTCTTCATCGGATCGACGTTGCAAGCCGCCAAAACGTCGTCAGCGCGTTTCGGCCCGATTCCGTGGATATAGCGGAGCGCGAAGCGGATGTGCTTCTTGCCGGGGATATCCACACCCATCATTCTAGGCATGTTTCTTTACCTTACCTTTCTTAACCCTGACGCTGCTTGTGGCGCGGGTTGGTACAGATCACGCGCACCACGCCTTTGCGGCGAATGATGCGGCAGTTCTCGCAAATGCGACGAACGGAGCTACGTACTTTCATGTTGTTTTGTTCTTTTTGTGGTCGAATGAACTACTATTATATCATATTTTGCCCCGAAAAGTCAATAGGGAAAATAAAAAAGTTTTCCGCTACCGCGCCGGGACGTCGGGCAGAATGGTCAGCAAGGGATCCGAATAGGGGGCCGTATGGTCGACCGCCGAGAAGGACACGAACGAAGGCGCCCCGTAGCCGGTGCCGGGGTTGCGTCCGAACACGGCCACGTCCACCCGGCTCGTGGGCGACAGGACGGATTTCTTCACCGTGACCTTGGCCGCATCCTTGCCGATCCGCTCGATCTCGCACTCCCCGTGCACGCACCGGAACTCGTACTCCCCGGCGCCTCGCGCGGCGATGAAGAAGACCCTCTCTTCGTCCGGCGCGCGCAGGATGAACGCCCACGCCATCGCGGTGGCGTACGTACACTCGGGGATCGACTCGGGGTTCTGCACCGGCTTGACGGTCACCCGCAGCCCCACCACCGGAGGGATCTCCTGCGGTTTGAGGCTCTTGGCGAGCGACTTCAGCTTCGCGAGGTCGAGTCCGTTGGGCGGCAAAGTGGTGGGATGGGCCTTCGCGGAGAGGTAGTCCACCTCGTTCGTGACCGACTTGAGGCTCGACTTGACGATCGTATGGATGGTGGGGGCGAGCGCCCCGCGCTTCACCAGCTCCGCCTTCGTGTCCGCCCGGAAACTGCGCGAACACTCGAGCGCCGCCTGCAGATAGTAGCGGTCGGACCAGCTGGCCCCCTCGGTCACCAGAAAGTAGGGGCAGACCGACTGGAACACGTCGCCGAACTTCCCCCCGGTCTCGCCGTCGCAGGCGGACGGGAACACCCAGATCTGGTTGGTGAGGTAGAACTTGAGGAACTGGTTCAGTTTCCAGCTCTCGGCCGTCATCAGCGCGCGCGGCAGGCTCCGCCAGTAAGGCCCTTGGGTGAACGCCCGCGAGCAGTTGCCGAAGACGGGATAGGGGAAAAGCATGTTCGGCGCGTTGAGGTCCATCCCCCGCTCGCGCCCTTCCGCGTCCAGCTTGACCGGAGTGAGGCCGGGATACGACTCCAGATTGATGGTGGAGTGGGCCGCGTCGCGGTTGAAATAGAGGTCTCCCGTGTTGCCGGTAGTCTTGCCCTCGTCCGCCAGCTGCAGCTGCGCCACGAAGCACCCCAGATCGAAATCCCAGGCGAAATTCTGCTCGCCCATCGTCACCGGCTTGCCGAAAATGCCGGTGGCGGGACAGTTGGCCATCGGCCCCAGCATGATCGGACGGCGCGCCATCTCCCGGGCGTAGTCCACCAGTTCCTTGAAACGCGGATTCGTCTTGAGCCGGGCGAGGTCGCGGTCGGACGCGATCTGGTCGGCATTGCGGAAACCGAGATCGATGGCCTTCTCGAGTTCGTCCAATGCCGGTTCCTGATCCTTGAAGTACGCAAGCGAACACGCCAGGTTGAAGTGCCAGGTGGGGTCGTCCGGCAACAGCTCGATTCCCTTCCTGCTCGTCTCGGCCATCGTGGCGGTGTCGCCTTCGCGCACCGCCTCCACGAACTGCATCCTAAGCGCCTCGTGCTGACGCCACCTCGCCGGATAGTCCCACACCGAAAGCGCGGCCAGCACCGCTATCGCAATACCCTGAAACATCCCGACCTTACTTTCCGAGCCGCATCCAGCTGGGAATCTTGACCATCCGCGCCTCGCGGGTCTGGTTGGTGGCCATGCTGTGCGCCGTGCCGATCGACGGCGACTCCAGCCGCGCCAGCTTGGCCATCAGCTGCTGCTGGTGGAACGACTGCGCCTGCTGCAGT
>CAMZDY010000107.1 GCA_947305585.1 uncultured Verrucomicrobiota bacterium
AGGGTCTCGCGGTGGCGGCCAAGCGCGTGGACAAGGAGTCCAAGCAGGGCATCATCGCGCTCGCCGAGAGCGACGACAAGAAGGTGATGGCGCTCGCGGAGATCAACTGCGAGACCGACTTCGTGGCCAAGACCGACGCCTTCATCAAGTTCACCGCCGACGCCGCCAAGGTGGCGCTGGAAGGCAAGATGCTGCTCACCAAGACGGGCGAGAACGTGAAGATCCGCCGCAGCGAGCGGTACGAGCTCACCGAAAACGGCGTCATCAGCGGCTACATCCACATGGGCGGCAAGATCGGCGTTCTGGTGGAGCTTTCCACCCCGTGCGAAAAGTGCGCGGCTTCGGAGGAGCTCAAGGAGGCGGCCCACATGATCTGCCTGCAGATCGCGGCCAACGCGCCCAAGTACGTCAAGCCCGAGGACGTTCCCCAGGCGGAGATCGACGCCGAGCTGGAGATCAAGCTCAACGCGCTCAAGGAGCAGAAGGGCAAGCTTCCTCCGGAACAGGCGCTCGTCGGCATCAAGAAGGGCATGGCCGCCAAGTATTGCACGCAGATCTGCCTCGTGAAGCAGGACTACGTGGCCGATGGCGATCTCACGGTGGAGAAGTATCTCGAGGGCGTCAGCAAGAACTGCGGCGGCGCGCCCATCACCGTCAAGCGCTTCGCGCGCATGCAGCTCGGCGCCTGAGGCGCTGCGGCTTGGAGGGCGGAGCTTCCGGCAGGCCCGGAGCTCCGCCGGTCGGTTCGACGCGTCACCAACGCGAGGGGTGGAGATGGAATTCGAAAACACGATAGGGCTTGAAACCCACGTCCAGCTGAAGACGAAGACCAAGATGTTCTGCTCGTGTCTCCTCAAGACCGGATGCGAGCCGAACACGAACGTCTGTCCGGTGTGCCTGGGGTATCCGGGGGCGCTCCCCGTGATGAACAAGGAGGCGGTGAAGCTCACGGTGATGAGCGGGTTGATGCTCGGTTGCCGGATCAATCCCCACGCCACCTTCGACCGCAAGAACTATTTCTACCCCGACATGGCCAAGGACTACCAGATTTCCGAGAACGAGAGTCCTTTGTGCATCGGCGGCGGGGTGACGATACAGACGGAGCAGGGCCCCAAGTTCATCCGCATCAACCATATCCATCTGGAGGAGGATGCGGCCAAGATCAACCACTACGCGCAGAGTTCGGGCGTGGATTTCAACCGCGGGGGCACTCCGCTCATGGAGATCGTCTCCGAGCCGGATCTCGCGAGCGCGGACGAGGCGATCGCGTATTTGACTGCGCTCAAGGAGATGTTGGTCTACGCGGGCGTGAGCGACTGCAATCTGGAAGAAGGCAACATGCGCTCGGACGTGAACATCTCCATCCGTCCCGTCGGCGAGACGAAGCTGGGCACCAAGGTGGAGATCAAGAACATGAATTCCTTCTCCGGGATCCATGCCGCCTTGACCTACGAGGCCCGGCGTCAGCGCGAGTGCATGGCGCATTCGATTCCGATCGTGCAGGAGACGCGCCGGTGGGACGGCGAAGCGCTGGAGACGGCTTCGATGCGTTCGAAGGAGAACGCCAACGACTATCGCTATTTCCCCGAGCCGGATCTGGTGCCGGTGGAGCTGGACGAGGCGACGGTCGAAAGCTGGCGCAAGCTTCTGCCGGAACAGCCGGAGGCGCGTCGCGCCAGAATGATTGAGGAATACGGGATCGCCGGCTACGATGCCGAGGTGCTGAGCCAGCACAAGGCGAACGCGGACTATTTCGAGGCGGCGGCCAAGGGATTGGACAAGAAGACGGCCAAGAACCTCTGCAACCTTTTCATGTCGGATGTAATGGCGCTCATGAACGCGTCGGGCAAGTCGATCGGCGAGTGCGCCATGAAGCCGGATGAGCTGAGGTCGCTCGTGGAGCTGGCGGCGTCCGGCACCATCAACGGGCCCACCTTGAAGGAACTGCTGCCGGAGATTTTCGAAAAGGGCGGCGACCCCAAGGCGATCGTGAAGGAGCGCGGACTCGGCGCGGTGAGCGACACGGGGGCGCTGGAGGCGTTCGTGGACCAGGCGATCGCGGCCAATCCGGGCCCGGTGCAGGATTTCAAGAATGGCAAGAAGGCGGCGGCCGGATTCTTCGTGGGGCAGGTGATGAAGCTCTCCAAGGGCAAGGCCGATCCGAAGCTGGTGGGGTCGATCGTGGCCAGGAAGCTGGCGGCGATGTGTCTCGGGCTGGTGCTGATGCTGGCGGCCGGCTGCACCAGTTTCATCCACATGCAGACTGCGCTCTTCGCCAACGACGACGGCGAGTTTCTGACGGTAGACTACGGAACCGGCAAGGAAGACCACACCACCACGTTCATTTCGCCCGGCAACGGCCAGGAGCTGGAGATGAAGAGCAAGCTCCGGGTGAAGGTGAAACTGCCCAACGGCGACAGCTTTTTGGCGTTCCAGTGCATGAATTTCCTGCCTTCGGGCACCATGTACCGGACCGACAACCGGAAGTGGATGTTCCATGCCAACGGGTTCACCTGCCGGGTGTACCGCGAGCTGGACGACCGGTCGGGCTATACGCTCTATTACGAAGGCGTGCTGGCCAAGACGGTGGAAAAGCCCAAGAAGAGGTGAGGCGATGTTTCGGGCGCTCGACAATATCCGTGTAGTGCTGGTGGGGACGCTGTACACCGGGAACGTGGGGTCGAGCTGCCGGGCGATGGCCAACATGGGCATCCGCAATCTGGTGCTGGCCGCGCCGAATCTGCAGAACGGCTGGGACGAGGCCGAGCGGCTGGCGGTGCATGCGACCGACATTCTGGCCAACCGCAGGGAAGTGGCCACGCTGGAGGAGGCGGTGGCCGATTGCGTGGCGGTGGTGGGGACTACCGCGAGAGGAGGGCTCTACCGTCAGCACGTGCGTGCGCCCAGGGATTGCGCGGCCGACATTCTCAAGATGGCGGAGGACGGTCCCGTGGCGCTCGTGTTCGGCCGGGAGGACAAGGGGCTCACCAACGAAGAGATCGCCCAGTGCACGCATCTCATCCGCATTCCGGTGGACGAGGGCTATACGAGCATCAATCTGGCGCAGGCGGTGCTCATCACCTGCTACGAGTTCTTTACGGCTTCGGGTACGTATCAGCCGCCGCACGAGAAGGCATGTGCGGCTCCGCAGGCGCAGAAAATGCAGCTCATGAAGAACTGGGCCGAAATGCTGGAGAAGATCGGCTTCATGCAGA
>CAMZDY010000108.1 GCA_947305585.1 uncultured Verrucomicrobiota bacterium
TCGTCATGTAGATCATGTCGTCCACGCCGTTGATTTCGTCCTCGACCGGAGTGGCCACCGTGCTCAACACCTCCGAGGCGTTGGCGCCCGGATAGGAATAGTTGACCTGGATTTCCGGCGGCGTGAGCTGCGGATACTGCGCGATCGGCAGCTTGGTGATGCTGAGCGCGCCCGCCAAGGTGAGCACGATGGCGATGACCATCGCAAAACGCGGCCGCTCGATAAAGACGCGCGAAAACGTCTTTATCTGGTCGATGCTGGCTCGGATGGAGAGTTTCACAGCTTGAATCCTTCGTAGTCTTCGGCATTCTCTTCGGTCGGGGTGGGCTCCACTTCAACCACCTTGGCGCCGTCGGTCAGCTTGCGCGTTCCGGCAGTCACGTACCGCTGGCCGACTTCGAGACCCTTCACGACCGGCGTGAAGCCGTCGTGCGAAGGCAAAACGGAAACCGGCGTGGCGCGGGCGCGTCCCTCGCCGTCCACCACGTACACGCCAACTCCCCCGCCCGGCAGATCGAAAATGGCCGACTGCTGCACGGACGGATACTTGGGCGGATTGAGCCGGTCGTACAACAGCGTCACGAAACTGTTGGGCACGAGCATCCGGTCGGGATTGGGGAATTTGAGCCGCAGCATGATGGAGGCCGTCTCCCGGCTCATCTCGTTGTCGTCGAAATCGAACGCCCCCTGATACTCGTATTCGGACCCGTCCGCCAGGATGATGCGCATGCGCTGTTCGTACGTTTCGCCCCGCTTCTGGAGCTGGCGCCACTGCACGTAAAGCCGGTCCGGCAACGGGAAACTGACGCGGATCGGGTCCACCTGGACGATCCGGGCCAGCGCCCCCCGGCTCGGCGCCACGTAGTCGCCAACGTGCACGTTCGACTTGCCGATCTGTCCGGAAATGGGCGCGCAGACGCGGGTCTTCTTGAGGTCGTACTCCGCCACGATCAGATTGGCCTCCGCCAGCAACACCTGCGCTTTGGCCGTTTCCGCCTGCGCTTCGGCGTTGTCGAGCTCCAGCTGCGACCGTCCGCGCTCGTCGGCGTTCGCGAGACGCTGATATTGCCGGTCGGCGCGACGCTGTTCGGCCTTGGCCGCCTCCAGATCGGCCATCCGCTGGTTCTTGACGGCACGGTAGCGCTCGTCGTCCAGCACGTACAGCACGTCGCCCTCCTTGACGATATCGCCCTCCTTGAAACTGATTTCCTTGATGTAGCCGTCCACCTGCGGCAGGAGCGACACCTCCTGCATCGCCTCGGCATGGGCAACATACTTCTCCGGCAGATTGTACTCGCGCTCCTGCACGGTATCCACGCCGATCGTGGCGGCCATCTGCGGCATCGCCATCGGCGCGGCGGCGGCAGGCTTGGGCCAGATCTCGCACAGGATCCAGCCTGTGGCAATGCAAACCGCGGCCAACACGACAGGGCCGACGATGTTCTTGAGTATGTTGCCCATATTATCCCTCCTTGGAAATCAACCGATCATGCCGCCATTGACGGAGATGATCTGACCGGTAACGTAAGCCGAATCGTCGCCCGCCAGCCACAGCACGCACTTGGCGATGTCCTGGACCGTGCCGAACCGCTTGAGCGGAATCTGGTTCATGTAAGCCTGGCGCACGTCCTCGGGGAGGACATCCGTCATCTTGGACTGGATGAAGCCGGGCGCCACCGCGTTGCAGCGGATGTTCCGGGAGCCAAGCTCCTTGGCCGTCGTCTTGGTGAGCGCGATGACTCCGCCCTTCGACGCCGTGTAGTTGGCCTGTCCGGCGTTGCCCATGATGCCCACCACGCTCGCGAGATTGATGATCGAGCCGCCCTGCTGGGTGCCGTCATCCGCCTTGTTCTTCATCATCGGGCGGGCCACCGCGCGGGTGAAGAGGAAGGTGCCCTTGAGGTTAACGTTCAAAACCGCATCCCAATCCTCGTCGCTCATGCGCATCAAAAGTCCGTCCTTCGTGATGCCGGCGTTGTTGACCATGATGTCGATCCGCCCCAGCTTGGCGATCACTTCCTTGACGCAGGCGTCCACTTCGCTCGACACGGCCACGTTGACGCCCAGCCCCAGACCCTTTACGCCGCAAGCTTCGATGGCCTTGACCGTTTCCTCGCACCACTCCGCCTTGAGGTCGCACACGGCCACGTCCGCGCCCGCCGCCGCCAAAGTCTTGGCGATTTCCGCGCCGATTCCGCGCGCCGCACCGGTAACCAATGCCACTTTACCTTTGAGATTTGCCATGATTTTGCTCCTTTGTTTGAAATTTACGCTTGACTTAGGCGAAGGCCGAAAGATCGCCCACGTTGCTCACGTTCAAGGCGGGGTCGATCTTCTTGACAAGGCCCGACAGCACCTTGCCGGGACCGAACTCCACGAAGGTGTCGCAACCCATCGACTTGGCGGTTTCCACATCCTTGGCCCAGTTGGTGGTGCCGGTTACCTGCTCGAGCATCATCGCCTTGATTTCGGCAGGATCCGAACTGTGGGGAAGACCCGTCACGTTGGACAGCACCGGCATCTTGGGCGCCTTGAACTCCACCGTGTCGAGGACGGCAGCCAACTTCTCGCGGGCCGGCGCCATAAACTTGCTGTGGAAGGCTCCGGCCGTGGCCAGCGGAATCGCCCGCTTGATGCCGAGCTCCTTGGCCACGTTGGCCGCGTTCGCGATGGACGCCTTGTCGCCGCTCAACACCTGCTGCGCCGCCGAATTGATGTTGGCGACGGTGCATCCCGTCTTGGCGCAAAGTTCCGAGAGCTGCTCCGGGGTGGCGCCCACGATGGCGATCATGCCCGAGGGAACGGCCTCGCACGCCTCCTGCATGAAGCGACCGCGCGCTTCCAGCACCTTGAGGGTAGACTCGAAATCCAGCACTCCCGCCGCGCACAGAGCGCCCCATTCGCCGAGCGAAAGTCCGGCCGCGCACGCGAATTCCGTCGGCCGGCGCTTCTGGAGCGTCAGATACGCCGCGTAGCTCACCACGAAGATGGCCGGCTGGCAGATGTTCGACTTCGTGAGTTCCTCGGCCGGACCCTCGAACGAAACCCTCTTCAGGTCGAAGCCCAAGATCTCGTTGGCCCGGTCGTACAAGGCCATCACTTCGGGATCCGCCTCGGCGAAATCCCGTCCCATGCCGGGCACTTGCGCACCCTGGCCCGCAAATATGCAGCAGTTGCTCATGTTCTTTCTTTCACTTTTTCTAGTGTTGTCTTT
>CAMZDY010000109.1 GCA_947305585.1 uncultured Verrucomicrobiota bacterium
CGCTTTCGCCGATGATGGGCGGAGCGTGCCGGTTCGAGCCGAGTTGCAGCAACTATATGATCGACGCGCTCAAGGTGCATGGCGCGATCAAGGGGACGTTGCTGGGATTGTGGCGGATTTTGCGGTGTCATCCGTTCGGAAAGCACGGCTACGATCCCGTGCCGGTCAAGGGAAGATGGACAAATGAATAAAAGCGAAAAACTGATCGCGGTGCTGTTGGGGCTGGTGCTCCTCGGCTATCTGTATTTCGATTTCTCCGGGCGCAAGACGGCCGAAAACGCGGCGCCGCAACCGGTGCAGACGGTGGAGCAAGCCGCAGTCCGTCCGCAGGCTCCGGCATCGGTCGAGCCGGTGGTGGAGACGGTCAAGGCGGCGGAATGGACGGTTCCGGAACAGCTGGTGGAGCTTGAGAACGGCGAGGCGAAGCTGGTTCTGACTTCGCGCGGCGGCGCGGTGAAGCGGGCGGTCATGAAGCTCTACGCGCAGAATCGCGGGAACGTGGGCGAGGACAATCCGCCCTACGAATTCGATTTCGGCGAGTCGCCGCTCGGGTCGCTGGGCGAAGAGTTCGCTTTCGCGCAGGTGGAGGGCGACACGGCGATTTTCACGACCGGCGCCGGACGCGTAAGGCGGGTGACGCTGAAGCCGGGCTATCTGGTGGAGTTCGCGGACGAGGGGCTCGAGGGCCGGCGCGAGATTTCGCTGGGGGCGGTGTCGATGGGGTCGGGCAAGAACGATCTCTTGTCGGTGGACGCCTGGGATCTGGGCGGCAAGAAGCCGCACGTGGTGCACTATTCGGAGACGGAGCCGCTCAAGGGCTTGCTGGCGGGCGCCACCGGCGGATGCTCCAGTTCCGCCAATGCGTCCGGCATGCCCCGGGTTTCGCCGCGCATTCCGGTCCAGGGCGATTTCACGTGGGTGGCGCTCAAGAACCGTTTCTTCGTGGCGGCGCTGAGCGGCACGACCGGACGGATTTCGGAATTTTCCGCCCAGGTGGAGCGGGATGCGGCGAGTGACGCGTACCGTCCCAAGACGGTGCAGGCCGGGGCGCTCCTGGAAGCTGACGGCCAGGCTACGAGCGTGTTCTACATCGGGCCCAAGAAGCAGGCGCTCCTGTCGGAGCTCGGCATGCGCGACGTGATGGAGTTCGGCATGTGGCGGTGGATCTGCTATCCGCTGGTGTGGACGCTCAACCTGTTCCACGGCTGGATCCCCAGCTACGGCGTGGCGATCATCCTGCTGACGGTGCTGGTGCGGCTTTTGTTCTGGCCGCTCACCCACAAGTCGACGGTGGGCATGAAGAAGATGCAGGAGATCCAGCCGCTCATGAAGGAAATCCAGGCCAAGTACAAGGACAACCCGCAGCGGCTGCAGCAGGAGACGATGAAGCTCTACCGCGAGCACAAGGTGAATCCGCTTTCTTCGTGCCTGCCGATGCTGATCCAGATTCCGGTGTTCATCGCGCTCTTCAACGTGCTGAGGTCGGCGGTGGAGCTCCGGTACGCGGGCTTCCTGTGGATTCCGGACCTGTCGGAGCCGGAAGGTCTCCTTTCGGCCTATCTGCCGTTCGGCGGGCTTAACATCCTGCCGATCCTGATGGCGGTCACGATGGCGCTCCAGAGCGCCTTGACGCCGCAGGCTGGCGACAAGAGCCAGCAGCGGATGATGATGGTCATGATGCCGGTCATGATGCTCGTGATGTTCTACAATTTCCCGTCGGCGCTGTCGCTCTACTGGACGTTGTCGCAGGTGCTCAGCATCGTTCAGATGTGGCTAATCCGTCGCCGGACCAACGCGGCCGGTTTGCGCAAATGAAGTTGGAGAACATCAGGAATTTCTGCATTATCGCCCATGTGGACCATGGGAAGACGACGCTTTCCGACCGCATCCTGGAGCTGACGCACGCCATCAGCCAGCGCGAACTCAAGGAGCAGACGCTCGACGCGATGGATCTGGAGCGCGAGCGCGGCATCACCATCAAGAGCCATCCGGTGTCGATGGAGTACGAGGCGAAGGACGGCAAGAAGTATCTTTTCAATCTGCTGGACACGCCCGGCCACGTGGACTTCGCCTACGAGGTGAGCCGGTCGATGGGCGCGTGCGAAGGGGCGCTCTTGGTGGTGGACGCGGCCCAGGGCGTGGAGGCGCAGACGGTGGCCAACACCTATTTCGCGCAGGACGCCAAGCTGGAGATCGTGCCGGTGTTGAACAAGGTGGATCTGCCGGGGGCGAACGTGGCCGAGGTGAGCCGGGAGATCGAAGACATCCTCGCCATTCCGATGGACGATCCGCTGCTCGTTTCGGCCAAGACGGGCCAAGGCTGCGACGAGGTGCTGGAGGCGATCGTGAAGCGCATTCCGCCGCCGGAGACGCAGGGGACGGATGCGCCGTTGCGGGCTTTGGTTTTCGATTCGGTGTTCGACGAATTCCGCGGCGTCATCACGTACGTCCGGGTGGTTGACGGCTCCCTCAAGGCGGGGCAGGGCGTCACGTTCATGGGCAGCCACGTGGCCACCACCGTGCACGAGGTGGGGATTTTCTCGCCCAACAAGAAGCCGGTGGAGCGGCTGGAGGCCGGGCAGGTGGGGTATATCGTGGGCACCGTGAAAGACCCGAGCGAGATCAAGATCGGCGACACGGTGACCACTTCCAAACTGGGCGCGTCGGAGCCGCTGCCCGGTTTCCACGACATCCATCCCACCGTGTTCTGCGGCATCTATCCCATGTCGACCGACGAATTCCAGAAGGTGGCGCAGGGGCTGGAGAAACTGCATCTGAACGACAGCGCCTTCACGTTCCACCACGAAAGTTCGCTGGCGCTGGGATTCGGCTTCCGGTGCGGCTTTCTGGGGCTCCTGCACATGGAGATCGTGCAGGAGCGGCTGCGGCGCGAATTCAATCTGGACATCATCTCCACCTCGCCGGGCGTGGTGTACAAGCTGAAGCTCAAGGACGGCAGCGAGCGCGATCTGGACAATCCTCTCCAGATGCCCGATCCTTCGGCGCTGGAGACGATTTCCGAGCCGGTGCTGAAGGCGAGGATCATCACGCCCTCCGAATCGATCGGCGACGTGATGCGCATCGTGATGGACCGGCGCGGACAGGTGGAGGGCACGGAGACCATCGACGCCAAGCGGGTGATGCTCCA
>CAMZDY010000110.1 GCA_947305585.1 uncultured Verrucomicrobiota bacterium
GACGGCCGACGCCGGCTACCTCACCCGCAAGCTCGTGGACGTGTCGCAGGACGTGATCATCTCGGTCGAAGACTGCAACACCGTCAACGGCATCGAGGTGGAAGCGATCGTGGACGGCGACGAAGTCAAGATTTCGCTGGGCGACCGCATTCTCGGCCGTACCGCGCTCTATGACGTGTACAGCAAGGACCGCCAGAAGATCATCGTCCACGCCAACGACGAATTCAACGAAGAGGCTTGCGCCTATATCGACAAGTACGGCGTGGAGAACGACAAGGTGTGGATCCGCTCCGGCCTTACCTGCGACGCCGATCACGGCATGTGCGCCAAGTGCTACGGTCGCGACCTTTCGACCGGCAAGCAGGTGGAAATCGGCACGGCGGTGGGCATCATCGCGGCGCAGTCCATCGGCGAACCCGGCACCCAGCTCACGATGCGTACGTTCCACATCGGCGGTACGGCTTCGGCCTCCGCCAAGGTGCCGGAAATCGTGCTCAAGAACAACGGTATCGTCAAGCTGGTCGACGTCCGTACCGTGACCAACGAGGAAGGCCACGCGATCGTGCTCAACAAGACGGGCACGCTGGAGGTCTATTCCAAGGAAGGTTCGCGGCTCGACACCTATCAGCTCCAGATGGGCGCCACGCTCCTGGTGCGCGAAGGCGACAGCGTCAAGAAGGGCACCAAGGTGGCGGTGTGGGATCCCCACTCCGTGCCGGTTCTCTCCGAGGCGGCCGGCACCATCGAGTTCTTCGATTTCGAGGAAGACGTTTCCGTCAAGACCGAGACCGACCGTGCCACCGGCGCCAAGACGCTGGTGGTGCTGGACGCCCGCGAATCGAATCTGCACCCGCGCATCGAGATCCGCACCGCGGAAGGCAAACTCGCGGACAGCCACGACATCCCGACCGGCGCCATCGTGATGGTGCGCGACGGCATGAAGGCCACGCCCGGCATGCTCCTCGCCAAGACCCCGCGCGAAGCCGCCAAGACCCGCGACATCACCGGCGGTCTGCCGCGCGTCGCCGAACTCTTCGAGGCCCGTCAGCCCAAGGATGCCGCGCAGATCGCCAAGATCGACGGCGTCATCCGGTTCGAGGACAACGTGCACGGCAAGCGCAAAGTGGTGGTGTGGGACGAACGCACCCAGACTTCCGACGAGCACCTCATTCCGATGGGCAAGCAGATCGTGGTCTTCAACGGCGATCACGTCAAGAAGGGCCAACAGCTCACCGAAGGTCCGCTCATGCCGCAGGAGATCCTGGACGTTTCCGGTCCGCAGGAACTCGAAAAGTATCTCGTCAACGAAGTGCAGCAGGTTTACCGGCTGCAGGGCGTGGAAATCAACGACAAGCACATCGAAATCATCGTCCGCCAGATGCTCCGCAAGGTTCGCATCACCAACCCGGGCGATACCGATTTCCTCTGGGGCGAACAGGTTACCCGCCAGACGTTCCTGCGCGTGAACGAGAAGATGATGGACGAAGGCCGCCGCCCGGCGGAGGCCCAGCCCGCGCTCCTCGGCATCACCAAGGCCGCGCTCGAAACCGATTCGTTCATTTCCGCCGCCTCCTTCCAGGACACCACGCGCGTTCTGACCGAGTCGGCCACGATGGGCAAGGTGGACGAGCTGCGCGGCTTCAAGGAGAACGTCATCCTGGGCCACCTCATCCCCGGCGGCACCGGCTTCCCCAACTACCGCTACATCAAGCTCGTTCCGCAGGGCGAAACCATTTCCGACGAGGAGATGGACAAGCTCCGCGAAGAGCAGCGCAAGCGGCACGAGGAGCTCTACGGCATTCCCACCAAGGTGGAGGACAACGAACCGGAGGACGACGAGGATTCCGAGGATATCCGCGCCCTCACCGAGTCTGAAGGCGTGGCCGACGAAGGCGGGCTTACCGTCGACGGCGACGATTTCGGCGGCGGGCTCGACTACTCCAGCTCCTCCGACGACTTGCTGGCCGGCATGCTCGGCGGCATAACCGAGGACTGAGCCATGGGCGCGCTGGAAGAATCGAACGAACTCGCGCTCGACTTCTCGAAACTGGAGAAGGTGGGCAGGCAGGTGGCCGACACCCGGCTTTCGGGGTCGGCGCCCTGCGACCCGGGCGTGATTCCGGTGGCGGTGCAGAACGCGGACACCAAAGAGGTGATCCTCGTGGCCTACACCAACGAATACGCCATGAAGGAGAGCTTCGCCAAGCGCAAGCTCATCCTCTGGTCCACCAGCCGCAACAAGCTGTGGTTCAAGGGCGAGACGAGCGGCGAGACGTTCGATCTCCTCGAGGCGTACGTCAATTGCGAGCAGAATTCGCTCCTTTACGTCGTCCGGCCTTGCCGGGGCGGCATCTGCCACACCAAGAATGCGGCCGGCGCCCCGCGCAACTGCTACTATCGCAAGATAGACTTCGATACGCTCAAACTGACTTTCGTAGATCCCTAATTCAGGAGGCTAACATGGCGGTACTCGGTCAAGGTTTGGTGCTTATGCTCGCTGGCATGGGCATCGTGTACGTATTTCTGTCCATTCTCATCGTGGTTACGCTCTTCTCGATGAAGGGCATTGCCAAGTTCGACGGCATCCTGCCGCAGGAGGCGCCCAAGAAGGCCCCCCGCAAGGCGGAAGCGCCCGAAGACGAAAACGTGGCGCTGGCGATTGCCGTGGCGCTCGCATAAACCGGATTTAACACCCAAGGAGTCAAAAAGATGGCCAAGAAGAATGTAAAGTTCATGCTTACGGCGTTCCGCGACGGTTTCCAGTCCGTCATCGGCGCGCGCGTACTTTCCAAGGATTTCCTTCCCTGCGTGGAAGAAGCGTACAACGCCGGCGTCCGGTGGTTCGAAGCCGGCGGCGGAGCCCGTTTCCAGAGCTGCTATTTCTATTGCCAGGAGGATGCGTTCGACGTGATGGACAAGTTTCGCGCCGCCGCCCCCGAGGCCGACCTGCAGACGCTGTCGCGCGGCGTGAACGTGGTGGGCCTGGAGAGCCAGTCGTCCGACATGATCAAGTTGCATGCCCAGATGTTCAAGAAGCACGGCATGAGCTCCATCCGCAACTTCGACGCCC
>CAMZDY010000111.1 GCA_947305585.1 uncultured Verrucomicrobiota bacterium
TGCCGTTGTTGGCGTCTTCGCGGATGGTCTTGATGAGCGTGCCGTTGTCGAAGCTCACGTCCACCACTTCCACCTCCGGAATGTTCGCGGCCGCGAACTGCTCCATCAAAGCGGGAGTCACGGGGTCGTAGCGGCGCGCCAGCGTGGCCTGGCTCGCGGGATCGATGAGGTCGTTCTTCATCACCAGGAGGCGCAGATCCTTCTCCACGTACTTCGTGGCGGTGGGCAGCTTCTTGAAGATGTAGTAGAGGCTCATCAGGTCTTCGTCGAGACCGTACCCCATGGCCCGGAGGAGCGTCGTGGCGTAGAACTTGCGCGAACGCCGGCGCTGGTCCATGAAGCACCAGATGATGTCGTTGGTGTCGAGCATCAGCTCGATCCAGCTGCCGCGATCGGGAATGATGCGCACCGAAAGGATCGGCTGGCCGTTGGCGTGCACCTGGCGCTCGGACGAAATGCCGGGGCTGCGATGGAGCTGGCTCACGATCACGCGCTCGGACCCGTTGATCACGAAAGCGCCGTCCGGAGTCATGATGGGCATCTGGCCCATGAACACTTCCTTGTCGCGGTATTCCTCGCCCTCCCAGAGCCGGAACGTGGCGTAGAGCGAAGCCTGGTAGCTCTCGTCATCCATCAACGCCTGGAGATACGTCTTGGGCGGCTGCTCGAAGCGGTAGGAGAGAAACTCCAGCTTGTACACCGCATCAGCCGAGACTACCGGGAAAATCTCCTGGAAAATGGCCTGCAAACCCTGATTCTTGCGCTTGGCCGGCTCCACATCCATCTGGATGAAGTCGGTATACGACTTGGTCTGTATCTCAATCATGTCCGGCGGGGTGGACGCGAGCCCCTGCAGACGACCGAATACTTTGCGTTCAGCTTGCATTTGTGCTACTTGCCTTGTTAGGTTTTGAAATTGTGGTTTTTCGACGTTTTCGAACCCCAATTGCGCCTGAAGTATGGTAAGCGGCCATTTTGTTAACTGTGCACAATTCGGGTATGTTTGATATATTATACCATAACCCCGGCCTAAAAGTCAATAGGGAAAATGGAAAAAATTTCTACGCGTGCCAGCACATGCCGCACCGGTCGACATGCGCGAACGCCTCGTCCACCGCCCGCGTCACCCCGAACGACGGATTGGGATTGCCGTAATCGTGTCCGCAGATGCACCCCACGCCCAGCCGCTTGGCCCACTCGATTTCCGCCTTCACCGCCCCATACGTGTGGTCGGCGTCGAGGAAAACCGCCTCCGGCACGAAATCGCACCCCGCGCGGAACTCCTCCGACCCCATCGCCCTTATCTCCACCTGTCCCCGCGAAATCTCGTCGGCCAGGATCTTCCGCGCAAACTCCTCGTGCGCTTTAGGCGGCAAACCGAACGGATTCCAGCTGAAATTGTCCAAGGCCACGATTTTCAGACGCGGCTTCGCGTTCGCGATGCGCTTGGCCGTAAGTCCGAACAGCGTTCCGAACTCCACCAATACCCCCTCGTCCGGCAACCACCCGATCAGCGCTTTCGTCTCCGCTTCGTCGAGTCCCCCCAACGCCTCCATATACCCCGCATTCTCGCCGTAAAGATGCGATAGCGTCGAAAATGCGCTCTTTGCGCTCCGCCAATGCCGGACGAGCCGCCAAATCCGCTTGATCATGACCCCTCCTTGCCCGTCAATTCTTTGGCGATCGCCAGCACCCGGTCCGCCCACGCCGCGCAGCCGAACTCCTCCGCGAGTTTCCGTCCCTTTTCGCCCATCGCCAGCCGATCCGACTCGTCCATCCGCGCCACCTTCTCCATCGCCCGGCTTAACGCCTCCGCATCCCCCGCCTTCACTATGATGCCGTTCTCTTTCACCACTTCGTGCCACGCCCCGCACTTGTCCGTGCAGATGATCGGTAGCCCCGCCGCTGCCGCTTCCGCCAGCACCACGCCCCACGGCTCCTCCCGGCTCGCAAGGACGAACGCCTCCGCCTCCCCGTAATACCGCGCCACCTCGTCGGGACTCGCCGCGCTCACCACCTTCAAGTCCCAAGTTCCACCCCGCATCCGGTACAGCTCGTACGCCGTCTTGAGTACGTCGATTCCCTTCTCTTTCGCCTCCCGTCCCACGTACAGAAATCCTCCTTTCCGCGGTCCGGACGTGCGGAACCGACCGGTCTCCGTGCCGAAAAGTCCCTGCCACACTTTCCCGAACCCCAGCCATCTGGCATACCTCGCCGCCTGCGCTCCCGGCACCAGCGCCCCGACGAAATTCCGCAAATATCGTCTAAGCACCCACCTCGCCGCCACTTTTCTCAGTCTCCACTCCCAAGGCATATCGAAACAGCACACCTTCTTGACTCCGCTCCACCGCTTCGCCGCCATCCGGCACATTTTGTTGCTCCACCCCACGCTGAACACCACCTCCGGCTCCCACGCCTCCGGCAGCTTATCCCCCCAATCGAGCCCCCGCATCACTTCTTCGGACTTGAACGCCCCGCCGAAATACTTCTCCCCCAGATCCACCGCCACCTTAAGCTCCACGCCCTCCCTGGCCGCCAGCTCCCGCCAGCAGTCGCCCATATACCCCGTCACCCCCGGCCATACGAAGAGGATCTTCATTTGGCCCACGATCCCCTGAAGTACTCGATCGTCTTCTTGAGCCCTTCTTGCAAAAGGACTTTGGGTTCCC
This sequence comes from uncultured Verrucomicrobiota bacterium, assembly GCA_947305585.1. Classification (GTDB taxonomy): domain Bacteria; phylum Verrucomicrobiota; class Kiritimatiellia; order RFP12; family UBA1067; genus UBA1067. The sequence goes on from CAMZDY010000111.1 coordinate 2,670, forward strand.
AGCCGAGGAGCTCCTTCGCCAGCGTGATATCGGGCTTGCGGCGCTTGGGATCATCGGACGGAATCGGCCGGTACACCAGCCGCGATTTCGATTCCGGCAGCAGCTTCAGCGTCTCCTCCGCCAGCTCCTTGATCGTATATTCCCCCG
>CAMZDY010000112.1 GCA_947305585.1 uncultured Verrucomicrobiota bacterium
TTTCCGTCGTGGGCATCCCCAAGACGATCGACAACGACCTGCAGTTCGTGGGCCGGTCGTTCGGTTTCGAGACGGCCGTGGCCGAGGCGGCCAACGTCATCCGCAACGCCCACGTGGAGGCCAAAGGCACGGCGGGCGGCATCGGGCTCGTGAAGGTGATGGGGCGCGACTCGGGCTTCATCGCGGCGTATGCGTCGCTCGCCAATCCGGTGGTCAATTTCTGTCTTATCCCCGAGCAGCCTTTCCGGCTGGACGGCCCCAACGGACTTTTCGCCGCGCTCGAGAAGCGCTTCCGCAACGGCAAGACCCACACCGTGATCGTGGTGGCGGAAGGTGCCGGGCAGGAGATGTTCAAGGACGTGCCAGACGTGCGCGACGCTTCCGGCAACATCCTCAAGAAGGACATCGGCGAATACTTGAAGCGCGCCATCGAGTGCCACATGAAGAGCCGGAACATCAAGAGTTCCGTCAAGTATTTCGATCCTTCCTACATCATCCGCTCCTGCGCCGCCAAAGGTACGGACGCCATCCGCTGCTACATGCTCGCGCGCAACGCGGTGCACGCGGCCATGGCCGGGCGCACCAACTGCGTGGTGGGCAACCTGGGCGAATCGTATGCGCTGGTGCCGATCAATCTCGCCACCATCGAGCGTCAGACCGTGAATCTCCGGGGCGACCTGTGGCGCGGCGTATTGGACGCCACCGGGCAGGAATACTACTTCAATCCCAACGCCGAGGCGCTCGGGATCATGGCTCCCTGACGGCAGGAATGGGCGGCCACGCTAGAGGTCCCCGCGAAATGATGGGCGGGGGCGAATGGATATACGGACGCAATCCCGTGGAGGAGGCGCTGGCCGCCGGCCGGCGCACCTGCACCGAGGTGATTCTGCCGCCTAACGATCTTTTGGACGACCAATTGCAGCGCATCCACGACGAATGCGCCTCGCGCCATGTGATGATCCGTCACATGGACCGGAATCAGCTCGACAAGCTTACGCACTACGGCCACCATCAAGGCGTGGCGCTCAAAACCACCGGTTATCCGTATGCCGGGTTCGACGAAATCCTCCGCGAGGTGCATGACAATCCCGATGCTTTGGTGGTGGTGCTCGACCACCTGGAGGATCCGCAGAACGTGGGCGCCATTTTGCGCACGGCCTGTGCGGCGGGAGTGACGGGGGTGATAGTGGCCGAAGATCGCGCCTGCGGCGTGACTCCGGCGGTAGTCAGGGCGTCGGCGGGCGGCAGCGAATACCTGAAGGTGGCGCACGTGGTCAATCTTCCTCGCGCCATCGAGGATCTGAAAGAGGCAGGTCTCTGGTTTACCGGTCTCGACTGGGGCCAAGATTCCAAGCCTTACACCGAAATCGATTTCAAAGGCCCCGCCGGACTTGTAGTCGGGGCGGAAGGAAGCGGCATCACCCGGCTCGTGCGCGAAAAATGCGACTTCATCGCCCATCTGCCCATGCCGGGCGGCTTCGAAAGCTTGAACGCCGCCGTGGCCGCTTCCATCACGCTTTACGAAATCATCCGTCAGCGCGGCTAAAAAAGTTGCATTTTCCTATTGAAATTGCAACGGAAATATGATATAATATACACAATCTACATTCCGTTTCTGGAGGTTGGGCTCAACTTCCCGGTTTGTGGCCATTAAAGAAAGAACAGTACAATGAAGATCGACAAAGCGGCCATCAAGGCCGAATTCCAGCGTCATGCCAACGACACGGGATCGAGCGAGGTGCAGATAGCCATCCTCACCAAGGAAATCGAGGCGCTCACCGCCCACCTCAAGGCGAACCACAAGGACCACAGCTCGCGTTACGGGCTTCTCCGGAAGGTGCAGAACCGCCGCAATCTGCTGGATTATCTGAAGCGCGAGAATGAGGCCGGATACCGCGAACTCATCAAGAAGCTGGGCATCCGCCGCTAAGCAAAGAAAAGAAAACAATGGAAAACGCAAAACAGTTTAGGGTCGACATCGCGGGGACGGACCTCGTGATCGAGACCGGGCTCCTGGCGCAGCAGGCGGCGGGGGCGGTCACCGTTTCGTACGGCGACACTACCGTCTTCACGGCGGTCACCAACACCGACACGCCCCGGGAAGGCATCGACTTCTTCCCGCTGCAGTGCGAGTATCGCGAGAAGTTCTACGCGGCCGGCAAGTTCCCGGGCGGGTTCTTCAAGCGCGAGGCGCGTCCCACGAGCAAGGAGATCCTGACGGCCCGCATGTGCGACCGTCCCATCCGTCCCCTGTTCCCCGACGGCTACTACAACGACGTCCAAGTGAACGGCACGCTCATCCAGTGCGACGGCACGCGCGAGGCCGACTTCCTGGCCGTGAACGCGGCGTCGGCGGCGCTGCACATCAGCGAGATCCCCTTCATGGGGCCGATCGGCTGCGTGCGCATCGGCCGGGTCGACGGACAGTGGGTAATCAACCCCACGCACGAGCAGAAGGCCAAGAGCGACATCGATCTTCTCTACGCGGGTCTCAGGGGCAAGTTCCTGATGATGGAAGGCTCGGCCGCCGAAATCAGCGACGAAGATTTCATCGCCGCGCTGAAGCGCGCCCACGAGGAAGTCGAGAAGATCATCGACCTCCAGATCGAAATGCGTCGCGCGTTGGGCAAGCCCGACAAGGTGATCGTGGACGTGCCGCAGCCGGCCGACAAGATGGACTTCATGCGCGCCGAGGGCGGCGAGGCTTTGGCTTCGGCGCTTTTGATCAAGGGCAAGCTGGAGCGCCAGGGCAAGGTTTCGGCCATCAAGGAAGACCT
>CAMZDY010000113.1 GCA_947305585.1 uncultured Verrucomicrobiota bacterium
ACATCGTCTTGGGCGCGGCCACGGTGATTCTCGCGATGGGCGAAGGCCGCAGGGCGGCTGCCGGCATCACCGAATACCTCAAAACCAAGTAATCCGGTTGGACTATGTCAGCAAACAAAGAAGGACGGGACTTGGGTCTCGTCCTTCTTTGTCTTGATATTTGATACGATATGAGGCGTCATGGCGGAAAAGCTGCTTGAGATCGGATCGAAGTTCGGCGACTACACGGTAGTGAAACTCCTCGGACGGGGAGGCATGGGCGAGGTCTACAAGATAACCGACGGCCAAACGGTGTATGCGCTCAAGATCATGTCGCCCGACCGGATCGAAGAGACCGGCCGGATGCACGAGTGGCGCAAGCGGTTCGCCCGCGAAGCCGAAGCCGCCATGGCAATCCGCCACCCGAATCTCGTGGCGGTGTACGACGTGGGCGAGGATCCCCAGACGCACCTTTGCTATATCCTGATGGAGTATGTGGGCGGGGGGTCGCTGTCGGAATTGATCAAGGCGAAGGGCAAGCTTCCGATCAAGGAGGCGGTGTCGATCATGGTGCAGGCGGCCAACGGACTTTCGGCCGCGCACAAATACGGAATCGTCCATCGCGACATCAAGCCGGACAATATCATGTTCGATTCCGAGGGCACGCCCAAGCTGATGGACCTCGGTATCGCCCGGTTCGATAACGACGATGGCGATACTACCGTCACCAAGACCGACATGATCATCGGCACGCCCGCCTACATGTCGCCCGAGCAGATGATGAACTCGCACAACGTGGACGCCCGGGCCGACATCTATTCGCTGGGCGTGGTGCTGTACGAGATGCTCACCGGCACGCGTCCGCGCGCGCAGTCCACCATTGTGGAGCTCCTCGCCAAGGCCATCAAGGGCGAGGAACTGCCCGACGTGCGCGAACTCCGTCCGGAGGTTTCCGCCTCGCTCGCCTACGCGCTTTCGCGGCTGGTGGCGCTCAAGGCGTCGGAACGTCCCCAGAGCGCGGCCGAAGCGGCCAAACTCGTTTACGATGCCGTGAGCGGCAAGATCCTCGTCAAGAAGCCGAAAAAGCTCGTGGTGGCGTTGCTGAAGCGCAGGTTGCGCAGCCGGATCAAGAATCTGTCCATGATTGCGGCCGGACTGGTGGGGCTGGCGGGCATGGTGATGTTCGGGCTGTCGCTCAGGCGGACCGGAACCGTCGAAACGGTAGAGACGGTGCGCCGGGAAGTGGTGGTGACCAACAAGATCAATGTGGTCGAAAAGGTCTATGTCACCAACTCGGTCGGGAAGACGATTCCGGTCGAGTCGCCGAAGGTGCAGAAAACGCCTGTCACTACGCCGCCTGCTCCGGCGCCTGCTCGTCAGTCCGCACCTTCGTCTGCTCCGGAGCCTGCCACTCAGTCGACTGCTCCGGCGCCTGCTCGGCAGTCCGCTTCGCCTGCTCCCGCCTTCCGCGAAGTGCCGCTTGCCTCGGTTCCCCCGGAGTTCAAGCAAGATCTCGAGGCGTTGGGCAAAAGAGTCTCCGGCCGCAGCAAGAATGGACGGCTGGTGTTCGGCCGGCTCCAAGTGGAAGACGGTACGCCGGACGACGTGGCCACCTGGGTATGGCTCAATCCGGACGGAACCTTCACGGCAACGGCGATAATGGCGCTGCAAAGAGGAATCGTGTTCATGAAGCACGGCTACGAACCTTTGGTCGTCAAGCTGGACGGAGTGGACCCCAAGTGGCGCAACGACGTGGCGATCGACCTGGGGACAGTGGTGATGAAGAAGCTTCCGCCGGAAAAGACGGCCACGCTGTTGCTGACGCCGCACCTGCCCGAGGGAGTGGAGTCGGGCACGTTCATTCTCCGGCTGCTCAACAACGATCCTTGCGGCTTCGACTGGGGTACGATGGGACGGGAGCGTCCTTCGCGCATGGTGGCGACCACGTCTTTCCGCAATGGCGAGACGCTCAAGTTGCCCGGCTGTACGCCCACCTTGTATTCGTACACGATAGAGGCGCCGGGATGCTCCACCTATTCGTCTTCCCGCCAGAATGTTTCGTCGGGCGAGAACGATTTGGGCGAGGTGATGCTCGTCCGGAACAAAACCGCATCTTTTGCCATCCGTCCGCTGGGCGAAACGGGCGGCGAGTGGAAGCGGCAAAAGGTGCTGGTGAACGGCAACAGTTGGCTTGTGCTCACCGAAAACAAAGATAGATTGGGCAATCGGTGCCTGCTCTATCTCGCGGCCTACGAAAAATCCGGCAAGGGCGTGAACTCCCATTTCGGCTGGGGCAACACCACGTGCGAAGACTTGGGCGAGATGACGGTAAAGGAATTCGAGCGACGCGAAAAGTCCGGCGATCTGCCGGCGATGGACGACAAGAAGCAGAACTTCAGTCTTCTCCCCGGCCACATCTACCGGTTCAAGAACGATTGGCATTGGAAGGTGGAGCTGTTGGTCGCGTTCGAGGATTATTCGGAGAATGCGTCCAAGGAGGATTCGCCTAAGGAGGAGGTGCCTAAGGCGGATATGCCTAAGGAAGATGCCCCTAAGGAGCCGGAACGCGCAGTGGACTTGAGCAAGGTTCTCACCTGCAAAGCCAAAGGTCATACTTGGCGTTATTGTCTGACCGACGATGGCAGCGCCGTTCTG
>CAMZDY010000114.1 GCA_947305585.1 uncultured Verrucomicrobiota bacterium
CTCATTTGTAATGAGGAATTACCAGGGGTTCGAGTCCCTTACCCGGCTCCATTTCATCAGATAGGTTTTTTGCGATGAACGAAATCGTATCCACTCCGTCCGCCCCCAAGGCGCTGGGGCCGTATTCCCAGGCGATCAAGGTGGGGTCCCTCGTGTTCACTTCGGGCCAGATTCCCATCGATCCGGCCACCGATTCCATCACGGCCGTCACCATCGAAGACCAGACGCGCCAGGTGATCGGGAATCTCGCGGAGGTGTTGAAGGCGGCCGGAACGGGTCTCGACCGGGTGGTCAAGACTACCGTCTTCATCAAGGACATGAACGATTTCGCCGCGCTCAACGCCGTCTATGCCGAGCTGTTCGGCGCCAACAAGCCTGCGCGCAGTTGCGTGGAGGTGGCCCGGCTCCCCAAGGACGTGAAGGTGGAAATCGAGTGCGTCGCGACGCTATGAAGCCGGTTCGCGAACATTCCCACGTATTCAGTTCGGAGTCGGTTTCGGAGGGCCATCCCGACAAGGTGGCCGACGCTATTTCCGACGCCATTCTCGACGCCTGCCTCGAGCGCGATCCCGCCGCCCACGTGGCGTGCGAGACGATGGTCGGCCCCGACGTGGTGGTCAACATGGGCGAGATCACCTGCCGGGGATTCGAGGAGATCGACACGGAGGCGATCGCCCGCCGGGTGGTCGAGAAAATCGGCTACACGGTGCCGGAAGAGCATTTCAGTTTCGACACTTTCAAGTACGTTTCGCATATCCACGGCCAGAGTCCCGACATCAATCAGGGCGTGAGCCGCGAATGCGCCGAGGACCAGGGCGCGGGCGACCAGGGCATGATGTTCGGCTACGCCACTAATGAGACGCCCGAATTGATGCCCACGGCCATCGTCTGGTCGCACAAGCTCTTGAAGCATTTCGCCGGGCTGCGCCATTCCGGCCGGTGGCCCTGGCTCCGTCCCGACGCCAAGGCCCAGCTTTCGGTAGTCTACCGCAACGGCGCGCCGGTGGCGATCGACACTGTCGTCGTATCTCACCAGACCACCGAAGCCGGCGCGGACGCGGCGCACTACCGGATGATCGAGGAGGAGGCCAAGTCGTTCCTTTCCGCCACCGGGCTGTTGACGGATTCGACGCGCTTTTTCGTGAATCCCACCGGCAAGTTCGTGATCGGCGGCCCCTGCGGAGACTCGGGCCTCACCGGACGCAAGATCATCGTCGATACCTATGGCGGCATGGCCGCGCATGGCGGCGGGGCGTTTTCGGGCAAGGATCCGAGCAAGGTGGACCGCAGCGCCGCCTATTACGCGCGCTACGCCGCCAAGAACATCGTGGCGGCCGGGCTCGCTTCGCGCTGCCAGATCCAGGTGGCGTATGCGATCGGAGTCGCATCGCCCGTCAGCTTCTCGGTGCAGACGTTCGGCACGGCCGCGGAGGGGGTGTCGAACGAGGCGATCGAGCAGATGCTCAAGAGCGGCGAGATCTTCGATTTCCGTCCCTACCGCATCCAGCGGGATCTGGATCTGCTCCGTCCCATCTACTCCGCCACCGCCGCCTACGGCCATTTCGGGCGCGACGGCTTCCCGTGGGAGCGGACGGACAAGGCGGATGCGCTCAAGCGCCGGTTCCTTGGATAACCTCTATCTCCATTTTCCCTATTGCCGGAGGAAGTGCACTTACTGCGCGCTTCCTTCGCGTGCTGTCAAGCCCGATCCCGGCTATGTGGCGCGGCTCGTCAAGGAGCTGCCGCCCGGACCTTGCAAGACGATCTACTTCGGCGGCGGTACGCCGGCCTTGTGCGATTTGCGGCCGCTTCTCGACAAACTCTCCGCATCGGAATTCACCGTGGAGCTGCATCCGCTGGACGTAAAGCGAGAGCTCCTCGAAACGCTGAAGGCGGGCGGCGTGAACCGGATTTCGATGGGGGTGCAGTCGTTCAACGACGATACCTTGCGGGACATGGGGCGCGGCTACACGGCGGACGAGGCGCATCGGGCTTTCGATCTGGTGCGCGCCTATTTCGAAAATTCCGGCATCGATTTGATCGTGGGATATCCGGGCGACCGTTGGGAGCTGGAGGACTGGGGTTTCAAACATTGCAGCGTCTATTCGCTCATTTTGGAGGAGAAGAGCATCCTCTACGCCCAGAAGCGCGCGATCCCCGGCGACGACGAAACGCTGGACCGCATCCGCGAGGTGGCCGAAGCGCTGTCCGCGCTGGGGCTTAGGCGCTATGAGATTTCGTCCTATGCCGTGCCCGGCTTCGAATGCCGCCATAATCTGGCGGTGTGGAAGGGCGAGGACTATCTGGGGCTGGGCGACGGGGCGGAATCGGGACTCGATCGCAGTCCTAAAGAGCGCATCCTGCGCCTTCGCACCTATCTGGGTCTGGACGCTCGCGACTTCCCCGCCGCCGTCTCCAAGCTCGACTTCTACGTGCGCAAGGGTCTCCTCGAGAAAACCGGCACCGTTTACCGGCTCACTCCGCGCGGCACCGAAGTGTGCGACTCGATCTTGGCCGATATCGTCTAGCGGTTCCGGCCGGCCCAGTTCGTCAAGTAGAAAAGACACTTTTGTTTGAGTTGCGCTGATTGTTGT
>CAMZDY010000115.1 GCA_947305585.1 uncultured Verrucomicrobiota bacterium
ACTTGGGCGGCATGATGGCGCCGGCGTCGGCGATGGCCATCATCTCCTCCACCGTCACGGGCTCCATGGCGAACGCCACCGCCGCGCGCCCGGCGTCAACCTCCGCCTGCAACGCCTCGTCGCCGCGGATGCCGCCCATGAAGTAAATGCGCGGACTGGTGCGCGGATCGTCGATCCCCAGCGCCGGCCTGAGGAGCCGGTCCTGCAAGTAGGACACGTCGAGCGATCCCACCACGTCGGCATCCGCCGGGATATCCCAGCCGAGCTCCGTCCAGCGGCCGTCGAAATACATGCGGCACTTGCGCTTGCCGCCGGGGAAGACCTTGCCGACCTGCGCCAGAAACTCCTCCTTGCCGAGACCGTTCAGATCCTTGACCAGACGGTTGTAGGCGAGAATCTTGAGCTGCGACGCCGGGAAGATCACCGCCATGTAGCGCTGCGCCTCTTCGTTCGCCGGGTGCTGCGCCGCGTACCGGGTGGCGGCGGCCGAACGGTGGTGGCCGTCGGCGATATACGCCTTGTCCACGCGGGCGAACAGCTCGGCCAGCTCGTCGGCCACGCAGGCGCCGGCGGCGGCGATCTCCCACACCGTGTGGCGGATGCCGTCGGGCGCGGTAAAGTCGTAGAGCGGCGCGTTCAGGCAGGCGGTCTTCACTATGAGGTCGATCGCCGGATCGTCGCGGTAGGTGAGGAACGCCGGACCCGTCTGTGCGCCCAGAATCTCGATATGGCGGGTGCGGTCGTCCTCCTTGTCCTTGCGGGTCTTCTCGTGCTGCTTGATGACGCCGGAAAGATATTCGGAGGTGGCGAAGCAAGCCACGATGCCGGTCTGCGAATGCGAACCCATGATCTGCCGGTAGGCGTAGAACCGGGGCGAGGCATCCTTGACCAGCGTTCCCGAACCGCGCAGCGCGTCCAAGGCCTTGCGGGCCTGGGCGTAGGCTTCGGGCGAAGACGGATCGGTACCCGCGGGGAGATCGATCTCCGGACGGGAAACGTGCAGGAAGCTTTTGGGATTGCCTGCCGCCAGCGCCGCCGCCTCGGCCGTGTTCACCACATCATACGGAACGGACGCGACCGACGCCGCGTCCCGTTCGTTCGGCCGCAAGGCCGCAAAAGGATAGATCTTCATCGGATATCACCAGCCTATATTGACGCCGAACATCACCGGGCACTCGTTGTCGCGGATCGCGTTGATGAGACCGAACTGGAATCCGTAGAGCGTCTCCGCCCGGTTGATGACGCCCACCTGGAAGCCTTCGGCATCGCCCGTCACGTTCACCAGGCCCACCTGGACGCCGCGGATCGACTGTGTCTCGTTCCAGAGCCCCACCTGGAGCGCGCCCAGATCGGCGCGGTTGGCGGAGTTGTAGAGCCCGAGCTGCAGACCGCCGAGCGTGTCCTTCACGTCGTTGCGGATGATGCTCAGCCCCAGACCTTCGAAATCCTTGCACCGGCCCCACAGTCCGAGATCGATACCGGTCACGGTTTCCTGCTTGGTGGAGAACGGAATCGAAAACCTCACTCCCACCAGATCCGGCGTGGCGGGCCATTCGCACACGGCGATGAAAGCCGGCCAGAGCGCATTGTCGGTATCCTTGACTTCGGCCTCGGCCGAAGCTTCCTGCGCCACCGCATTGAAGGCCAGCGCGCCAACCGCAAACAACGTGAACAGTTTTTTCATGGACTATTCTCCTATTAGGTTAATTGTATTATACTCTATTTCGGCGAATTTTGCAAGCCTTAAACTACAGAAATTTTCTTGATCGCCACCGGCTCCAAGGGCACGTTCTGGTGCATTCCGTAGTTTCCGGTGGGCACTTTGGCGATCCTATCCACCACCTCCATGCCGTCGGAAACCTCGCCGAAAACCGCATACCCGAACCCTTGCGCGGTGGGGGTGCGGAAGTCGAGGAAATCGTTGTCCACGAGGTTGATGAAGAACTGGCTGGTGGCGGAATCCACCACGCTCGTGCGGGCCATGGCGATGGTGCCGCGCCGGTTTTTGAGTCCGTTCATCGCTTCGTTGCGAATAGGCGCTTTTGTTGGCTTTTGGTTCATTTCACGGGTGAATCCGCCGCCTTGGATCATGAAGCCGTCGATCACCCGGTGGAAGATGGTTCCGTCGTAGTGTCCGGCGTCCGCATAAGCCTTGAAGTTGCGCACCGTCTCCGGCGCCAGCGACTCGTTCAGCTCCAGCGTGATGGTGCCCATGGAGGTTTCTATTTTGGCCTTCATGCCATGATCCTTTCGAATGCCTTGCAAGCCTGGAGGAGCGTCGTCTCCTCGTAGCCTCCGGCGATGAACTGCACCCCCACCGGCAGACCGCCCTCCCAGGTGAAGCCGGCCGGTACCGAGGCCGCGCAGACCCCCGCGAGGGATGAGGGGATGGTGAAGAGATCGTTGAGATACATCGTGAGCGGATCCTGCAATTCCGCGAATTTGAACGCCGGCGTGGGCGCGCACGGGGTGATGAGCGCATCCACTTGGGCGAAGACCCGGTCGAAGTCGCGCTTGATGAGCGTGCGCACTTTCTGGGCGCGG